>CAZWOH010000070.1:7146-9731 GCA_964635405.1 uncultured Planctomycetales bacterium
ATCCAATCATTCGTGTCCCGATCGCCAAAACGAATCCGGTTGATTTCATAAACATCACGATCGAGCCTGTCGTTGCCGCGATTAGTCGTAAAGCCTGCAGCGTAACCGCTTTTTCGTAAAGTTTCCTTGATCTGCTCATTAAATCCGCCGATCGGATACGCAAAAAAATCCACGCTCTCTCCGAGCTTTGCTTCTAAAATCTTTTTGCTTTCCTGTATTTCATAAATCTGTTCTTTATTTGAGAGTTTCGGCAAATACGCATGATGTATGCTATGACTGCCAATCGACATTCCACCGTTTTTCATCGCCAAAACATCGTCCCACGACAGATAATCCGGTTTACCAATCTTACCGGGACAGATAAAAAAAGTTGTTGGGATCTTGTATTTGCTTAAAATCGGATACGCTGCAGTAAAGTTATTTTTCATGCCGTCATCAAAGGTTACGGCCACCGTATTATGCTTAAACTTCTTGCCGGCTTTAATTGTGTCGACAAGTTCGGCCAGCGTCAAAATATGATACCCCCTTGTTTTCAAAAACTTCAACTGCCGTTCAAAATTTTCGGGGCTGACCGTATCCTCACGAAAGACATCGACTTTGCCGACATTGTGATACATGATAACCGGCACGGTATATTTATCGGCAATGGCACAGATAAAAATAAAAAAAACGATAACAACAAGCCAAAACCCCAAAAATACTTTTTGAAATGTTCGCATAAGCGCAAACGTCGTTTATTGTTGAGACAAGATTTTTTTGACCGCTTCACTGACCGCCCGATTGTCCGCACGTCCGGCGAGAATCACAGACGCCTCTTTCATGACCCGTCCCATATCTTTCATGCCCTGGGCACCGGTTTGCTTAACAATATCCCCGACAATTTTTTCAATTTCAACAACAGACATTTCCTGCGGAAGATACGACTTTAAAATCGCCAATTCCGCTTTTTCTTTATCCGCTAAATCCTGACGAGCGCCTTTTTCGTACTGTTCAATCGAGTCCTGACGCTGTTTAATCTGCTTTTTGATGACCGCGACGACATCTGCATCGTCGATTTTTTCGACTTTTTTTTCGATCATTACATACTTAAATGACGAACGCAAAAGGCTCAATGTTGAGACCTTGACCGGATTTTTGTCTTTCATCGCCTGCTTAAATTCATTATCAATGCGCTCTGCGAGCATAAAACCTCCGTTATTTTTGCGACTATAATTTTTCTATATTAATTGTTTTGTGCCGGCTTTGCAAACCTTTTGTAATGCTGATTTGCGCTTTCTTGACACAAAAGTGTTCGGCCAAAAAATCAATGAGCGCCTTATTCGCCTTGCCATCCACCGCCGGGGCCGTCAAATAAATTTTGATGCTTTCCCCTTCTTGTTTAAAAGCATTTCTCTTGGCCCCAGGGACCACCTTAAGATCAATTTTCATAGAATAAATATCAGGAAGAAATACAGCAGACGTCTTACGGCTGAGGGTTGAAAACTTTTTCAACTTCCGCGTAAAGATCTGCAAAGGCAAACGGTTTGCCTAGCGCATGATAACGGACACCGTCGACTAAAACGCCCATGTTGGTGTCTTCTTCTTCTTTTGAAACAATCCCGGAGAGAAAAATGACCGGAATATGACGAGTTGCAGGATCCTGTTTGATTTGTTTGATCGCCTCAGGGCCGCCCAAATCAGGCAAAACAATATCCATTAAAATCAAATTCGGAAGGTGCGCCCTGGCTTTCAAAAGACCATCTCGGGCACGATTAGCGGTAATGACGACAAAGTTGCGTTCCGTCAACTTTTTTTCCAGAAGTGTTAAAATATCATCTTCATCATCGACCACTAAAATTTTTCGCTGCGACATACGTCTCCTTAAAGAACAAAATTATAAGTATTACTACTAACCGTGAAAGATTATACGAGAGAAACAAAATATTATCTACGTTTATCTAAAAATTTTTCCCTTTTCCTTAAGGCAACTGCATTTGTGCCCAATGGACTTTTAGCCACTCTTGCTGCTGCTGATAGTCCGGCATAAATTTTACGACTTTTTTCCAAAAACGTGACGAGTGATTTGGTACCTCCAAATGACAAAGCTCATGAACGATAACATAATCGATCACCGATAATGGCGCCATCACAAGCACCCAATTTAGGTTAATGGATTTGCCCTGATGATTACAACTTCCCCAGAGTCGTTTCTGCGTTTTGACCGTGATTTTTTGCGGTGTCAGGTCCATCAAACGGCTATAATGAAAAACCCGTGAACCAAAAATTTCTCCCGCTTCTTTGCGATACCAGGTAATCAATTTTTTTTTAATCATCGCCTGCGAAGTCGCCGGATTCGCGCGGACCAACCACGCTTGGCCCGAAAACTTAAGCTTTGTGGAACAATTCGCACTTCGATCAACAATCAAAGGGTATGTTTTACCCATAAAAAGAAAATCATGACCGGTTTCATATTGACGTCGGCCAAACTTTTCTATTTCGGATTGTTTTTGCGAAACTTTTTGTATGATCCACTCTGCGCGAGAGTGAATAAAACGTTCTATTGTTTCCAGCGGGACAAAGCGGGGGGCCGTAACGCGGGCATCGGC
>CAZWOH010000071.1:0-3506 GCA_964635405.1 uncultured Planctomycetales bacterium
GGCGGCCAAGGCATCGATGACCTGGGGATCGTTTAAGAATTTTTGTACTTTTGGGTCTTTGTAAAATGTGCTGAATTCGGGAGTATTTGTAATCATCTTCAATTGATCGGGATCGCGCAATGTCTCAAGAGAGGAAACCACAGCTTTAATTCTGTTGTCAGGGTTAACAATTTTTTCTTGATAGTATGCCACAATCCTTGATATGGAAATTTGTCCCTGAAAGTTTTCAAATTTTTCATTTTTGATCGGGAGCATAGAAAATATGATAAGAATCATAAAAAAAATATTCCCTTGCCAGAAAATATTGATGAAGCTCCCCAGGATGCGGCTGACAAAAAATGTTTTTCCGCGAAATTCTTTATTTACCGTTGTCATAGCCAGGATTAACATGACATTTAAGGTGATGGCCATGGCAAGGGTGCCTGCGGTGGCGATCAATACGGACACCAAAAGATTGCGGTTTAAATCATAAAAAATTATCGCGGAAATAAAACAGCATACAAAAGAGACTGGCCCGATCAAAGACTTGAGAAATCCGCGTACCCAGCCGGAAAGAAAAAAGAAGAAGAGTACGGCAATAATAATTTTATCGATTAACAATAGAGACATTTTCTGTTTCGTCTTTTGGCGTTGGTGCTGAAGGTGATGTCAGGATCAGATAGATAATATAGGGAATAAAGAGAATTCCGAATAAAAAGATAATAACAAACGGTGTCCCTAAAATAAATTTAACAAAAGTCGGGATTTTGAATTCAGTGTTTTTGCGTGCACTTTTGGCTTTGGCGGCTTCATATTCAGTAAACGTCGTTTTCTGAGCGCCCTTGAGCTTATATTTGTCGGTCAGAGTAAGGTCTTTTTTATCTTTGGAATCCGCCATTTTTTTATCTCCGGTCGAATTATAACATGTGAAGTTTGAGAGTCAATGGAAGTCACTCGAAATTTTGGGATAAAATCATTGAATAATATTTTTGTCGAGGTACAATGAAATCAAATCAAAATAACCAATCGCTTTTTCTTATAATTAAAGAAGGAGCTTTGCCAGATGAAGCGCGTAAAAAACAAGCGAGAGAACCAAAGAAAGATTTGTCTTGTTCCTGTCGAGGGCAAGAAGGGAACTTCTTTTGGGCAATCTCAGACCGTTGATATCAGCGAAGGCGGCATAGGCTTGATTTCAAAACGCGCAGTTGCGCTTGATGAAAAAATCGCGGTTGAGATCGCGACAGCCCCGGATGCAGATCCGATTTTGATGCTCGGGAAAGTCGTGTGGATCCAAAAGATAGGCCAACAGAATCATTACCGCGTCGGCTTGAAATTCCAAAAAGCTTTTTCATCAGCGGCTCGGCAGAAGCTCAACCGTGTTATTACGCTATAACGGCTAAACTTATGGATAGTCTGTTGCCATCTTCAGAGCAAAAATCTGCTGGCTTTGTTCAGCCATCCCGCAAGATTGAGCATCGACTCTTTGAACGTTTTTCTGCACGCTTTCCTGTAAAATATCGTCACACTCGCAGTGAATATGGATCAGATGTTTTTTTAAGAGACGCCAGTGCGCGCGGTGTGCGCATATCAACGCGGGAACGTCTTTTTCTCAACGACAGTGTTTCGCTTGAGGTGAAAGTCCCCGATGGCAGTGAGCCGTTGACTTTAAATGGCCGTGTTGTGTGGATGCAGACAAAGTCTCCTACGCTGTGGGACGCCGGGGTTGAACTGCACGAAATCAATTTAATGGAAATGCAGCGGATCTTTAAGTACGTCTGCGATTGAAAAGAAATTTACTGCAATTGTGCCTCAAAAATCTTGACCGCTTTTTTTTGCTGTGTTACTATCCCTGATATTTATTTCTCAAAAAATCAATTCTAAAATTCCCAATGAAAGGTTTAACGCATGGAATACGGTCATTTTTCTGCCGACGGGCTTGAGTACATTGTGACCAACCCTGTCACCCCACGTCCGTGGATCAACTATCTTACCAATGACAAATATTGCGCGATTATTTCCCAGTGCGCCGGCGGGTACAGTTTTTACAAAGATTGCCGCACGAATCGTTTGACGCGCTGGTCGCCGGAGAATTGGCATTTTGACCGTCCGGGAAAATATATTTATGCCCGGGAAGGCGGTAAGGCATGGTCGCTTAGTTATCAGCCGATCCGTTCTAAACCAACGTCGTTTCGTTCGCGTCACGGATTAGGATATACGACCATTGAATCGGTCAACAATGGGATTGCTTCGTCGGTCAGTTATTTTGTACCCGAACACGATGAATGCGAAGTGTGGATCGCCTCTGTTACCAATAATACAAAAAAGACCAAGACGATCGAACTTTTTCCGTACGTTGAATTTTTGATTGGCGATTATCACGAAGAATTGCGCTACCGCAACATTATGCACCTTTATACCCGTGCTTGGTTTGACAAGGCGCATGCGGCTGTTTTTGCTCAAAAGACCGCGGCGTGGGAAGGGATGAATATCCAGCCGTTTGATACGTTAGTCTTTTTCGGTTCGTCTTTGCCGGTTAAGGGATGTTGCACGCAAAAAGATGCGTTCTTAGGACGCTATAATACCGAAGAAAAACCGACCGCTGTTGTCGACGGAAAGTTTGAAAATTTTCCTTTGTGTTCCGGTGAGGATTCGATCGGCGCGTTTAAACATACGGTGACTTTAAAGCCGGGTCAGACCAAGGAATTTACTGTTGTTTTAGGGCAGACGGCCGGCGTTTCGCAAGCTAGCCACATGCTCACCAAATACCGTGACGTTAAAAAAGCCAAACAGGAATTAGAAAATACAAAGAAAATTTGGCTAGAGCGAATTACCGGAAACATCGAAGTCAAAACGCCGGATCCGGATTTCAACGTTCTCTATAATATTTGGGTCAAATATCAAGTTTATATCTGTAATTTTTGGTCACGTTCACCGAGCTATTATCATGAAGGCTCCGGCGGGCGCGGGTATCGCGATTCGGCGCAAGATTCTGAGGCACTTGTATCGATCAACTCCCAATTGACCCGCAATAAAATGCTTAAGATCGCTTCCTTGATTCGTCGCGACGGCACCTCTGCACCAGGCTGGTCAGATACCAAAGGACCTTATAAGTTTCGGCCGAACAAAGACCATCAGGTGTGGTTGACAATGACGGTCAGCGCGTATATTAAGGAAACCGGCGACAAAGCCATTCTCAATGAATATGTTCCATTTTTAAAAGACGCGTGGATCAAAGGCTGGGACACCGACCCCAGTTTTAAAGGCGGCGCCCAGACTGACGGCGAGGGGACGCTTTTGGAACATTTGGAGGCAAACCTCAAGTTTTGTTTTAATGACGTCGGAGAAAAAGGTTTTCCGCGCATCGGTCATGCGGATTGGAATGATGCGATTGACGCAGCCGGCATCAAGCATCGCGGCGAGAGCGTTTGGCTAGCTCAAGCCTTGGTTCGTTCGCTTAAAGCACTGGCGGATATTTTTGAACTCATCGGCCAGGAAGAAAAGCGACAGGAATATTTGCAAATGGCCAA
>CAZWOH010000071.1:3606-9614 GCA_964635405.1 uncultured Planctomycetales bacterium
GGGACTAAGGAAAATGCGGCTGTCTTTTGTCATGCGGCAACTTTTATGGCGGTGGCCTATGCGATGGCCGGCTATGGCGATAAAGCCTACGAAGCGGCGCGCAAGATCATGCCCAATGCGCAGAAGAACATGGACCTGTACAAAACCGAGCCGTATGTTTTTGCGGAATATCTCGTCGGGCCAGAAAATCCGTATCGTTACGGCGAAGGCGCCTTTACGTGGATTACCGGTTCGTCCGGCTGGAACCTGATGCTGGCTACCGAATGGATTTTAGGCGCGCGGCGTGATTTTCATGGGTTGCGCATTGACCCGTGTATTCCCAAGAAGTGGAAAAAGTGCTCGATTCGCCGGCCTTTCCGCGGGGATGTTTATGAGATCGAAATCCTTAACCCCGATGGTAAAGAAAAAGGCGTTAAGCAGCTTTTTGTTGACGGCCAAGAAGTCCGCGGAAACCTTGTGACTCCGTTTCTAGACGGGAAAACGCACAAGGTCAAAGCGATATTAGGGTAAAGTTGATTTATAAGGTTTAGGAGGTAGATCCTTCTTGCGAGTTCCGCAGCCAAACCGCTTACTTAAAAGCCTTTTAACTTTTGAATAAGCGGCTTGTGTGAGGACTGTTTGAGCAAGGAAGGTTCTACCTCCTAAACCTTTTGTATAATATATCCGCAGTGCAAGAGGAGTTTTGGTGAAGAAGATCATCGTTTTTAGTTTTATCCTTTTTGCAATGATCATCGTCGGCCTTGGCTGTACACCTGATGCGCCTAAGACCGATCAAATCGTCGTCTGGCACTGGATGACGGATCGCGATAAAGCTTTTCAGGAGCTTGCCGCAGAGTACAAAAAACAAACCGGCGTGAACGTCATTTTTGAGCTTTACGCTCCTTCCGATGTTTATACCCAAAAAATTATTGCAGCCGCACAAGCTCAAATTCTACCTGATGTTTTTGGGATTCTGGATCAAAAATCGGTCGTCGCAGATTTTATTAACAGCGGCTTGGTCGCTGATTTGACGTCTGACTTTAAAGTCGACGGGGCAAAATGGGAAAACCAGATTTCCCCCAAAGCTTTAGCCGCGAATCGTTTTGAAGATGATAATCCTTATGGCGTTGTCCCGGGAATTTATGGCGTTCCCATCGATATGATGAATATGCAAATGATTTACAATAAAAATTTGCTGAAAAAAGCGGGTATTGTCAAGCTGCCGCAAACGTTGCAAGAGTGGATCGAAGTGTCGTCTGTTTTAAAGCGCAGTGGTATTCCTTGTTTTGTTAGCGGCTTAGGCGAGTTGTGGATCATCGATACGTTCGCGTTTAATTATGCGTTTAATATCATGGGGCAAGAAAAAGTGATGGCGACTTTCCACGGGCAAATCCCGTATACGGATCCGTCGTGGATTGAAGTTTTTAAAATTTTTGAACAATTAAACAAAAAAGGTGTTTTTGTCCCCGGCATTGTGACTAAGACCAACAAAGATGCCGAGCAGGATTTTGCCCTGGAACGTGCCGCGTTTGCATTTAATGGTTCGTGGTGCGTGAACGTTTATAAACAGATGAACCCGGATTTGGATTATGGCATCATGTTGCCGCCGCGAGCCAATAAGGACAACCCCATGAAAATCTGGGGCGGGGCCGGGTCGTCGTTTTTTGTTAATAGCCGCTGCGCCAACAAATCCCAAGCGGTGCTTTTTCTTAAGTGGCTTACCGAAAAAAATCAGCAAGTCTATTTGGCCCAAAAGACAAAAAATTTGCCGGTCAACCCCTCGGCATTAGAAAATATCCCCAAAGTCCTAAGCGATTTTGCCGCAAGTATGGATGCGACGATGCACCCGACGAGCTGGCCGTTTTACGAAGATGTTCTTGTCCTTGAAGCATTCGATAAAGGGTTGCAGCAAATAATTGTCGGTGCAAAAACGCCACAGCAAGTTGCGCAAGAAGTCCAAAAAGTTAAAGATCGGCAAATGCAAAAGAAAAACAAAAAATAGAGGTATCTGTTCACGGGAAGGGTTTTTGGTGTCGAGATCCACAAAACAATTTTCGCTTGCCGTTTTCAAAGACCATTCGGGAAGTTTCTTTTTTATTCTTCCTGCCGTCGCTATTTTTTGCGTATTTTACATTTATCCATTTTTTTCTATTCTTAACCTTTCTTTACATGAATGGAACGGGATTAGCCCGACGATGACGTTTGTCGGGCTTGATAATTTTAAAATGCTTGCGCAGGATGCGGCTTGGTGGAAATCGGTGTCCAACGCCGCGTATATTACTTTGATAGCGTTGACGTTTCAAAACGCTTTGGCTTTTGCGCTGGCCTTAGCGTGCGACCGCAAGATGCGCTTTAAAGGATTTTATCGTGTCGTATTTTTTTTGCCGCCGGTTCTCTCGGAAGTTGTCGTCGGATTGGTTTGGAAATGGATCCTCAACGCCGATTTGCAGGCTAACCAGCACGTCGGGTTTTTAAATTATTTCTTGGATCTTCTTGGCCTTAATTATTTGGTTCATGATTGGCTTTCGGACCCCAGGACAGCTCTGACGTGCATTGCCGTTGTCCATAGCTGGAAAGGTTTTGGGTGGGGGTTTATCATGCTTTTGGCGGGTTTACAAACCATTGACCGGGAACTTTATGAAGCCGCGCAAGTCGACGGTGCAGGGGCGTGGAGCAAGTTTTGGAATGTCACACTTCCGATGATGATGCCTGTGATTAGTGTTGTTATTGTTTTGACGATTTTAGGGTCGATGCAATCATTTGTGCTTATTCTTTCGATGGCTTCACAAGGTTTAGGCGAGTATACAAGTGTTCCGATCACAGAGATTTTATCGGCCATGATGCGCACGCATCAGTTTGGGTATGCGTGTGCGCAGGGCGTCACGCTTGGAATTATTCTTATTGTGATATCTTTTGGGATGAAAAAGTTTTTAGACAGAGTGAAATGACGATATGGACAAGGCGAATTTTTTGAATAAATACCGGCTTTTGCGCTGGGTCAAAGTTGTGGCGGTCCAGGTTTTTTTAATGGCCACAGCGCTGACATGTCTGCTGCCGCTGTTGTGGATGTTGCGTACTTCGCTTATGACGGCTGAAACGGTTTTTGTGAGCAAATCATTTTTACCGCCGGTGTTTCATTTCGAAAATTACCGGCTTGTGTGGACAGAAGGCAACTTTGGTGTGTATCTTTTCAACAGTATTATCTACACAACTTCAGTGGTTTTTGGTATCGTTTTAATCTCGTCTTTGGCGGCATTTGCGTTTTCGCGTCTTAAATTTTTTGGCAAGAAGTTTTTCTTTTACATCTTTATCGGCGCGATGATGATCCCTTTGCCGGGGAGTTTTGTCCCGCTTGTTGTCCTGATGAATAAATTGCATTTGGTCAATACACGATTAGGGTATATTTTCTGCATGATCAGTGTCGGACTTTCCTTGAGCATTTTTATTTTAAAAACTTTTTTTGATAAAATGTCGACGGATGTGGAAGATGCGGCGCGCATTGATGGCTGTTCAAAGATCGGGATTTGGTGCCATGTAGCCCTCCCGTTGGCACGGCCGGCCATTGCGGTAATTGTTATTTTTAATTTTTTGAACGTTTGGAATGAATATATTCTTGCGATGCTTCTTCTTAATAATAAAGCACTTATGCCTCTGCAGCGTGGGCTTATGGAATTTCAAGGGCCGCATAGCGTCGATAATCATTTGGTCATGGCTGGTTTAACGATTGCGGTTGTCCCGATTGTTTTTGTGTATGTTCTTATGCAAAAACATATCATCAAAGGACTTTCCTCTGGAACGATTATAGGGTAGAATACCTCATGAAAATTTTTGATGTGAAAAGAACCTGTTTACTTATTTTTCCAATTACCTTTCTTTTGGTTGGACAAGCTTTGGGCCAGGATGCGCAAACGTCTTTAGCGATAAATGCTGTTAACGCGATTTTGCCTTTGCAGCAGGTTCCCGAAGCTTCTGGCACCGTTGGGCAGCCCCCTCAAATGTCATCTTCAGATTATGTCAAAAAAGCCTGGGAACTTTCAGGAAAAAATGATTTGGACGCCTTGTTTAAACTTGTGGCTCAGTGTTTAGAAATATATGATGCTCCTTCTCGGATGCAAGAGGCTACACTGACAGACTTTCCGCTTCGCGGCCATGAAGCGGATGTTTCTGTTTTTAACGATGTTGCGACAATTTTATTTATAAAAGCCGAAGCGCTGATGAACAACGGCCGCACGGATGAGGCGGTAGCTCAATTTCAAAAAATTATCGAAGAATACAAATTTGCCCAGGCCTGGGATCCGGTCGTTGGTGTATTTTGGTCGGTGGCCGAAAAAAGCCAGGCCAGTATTGATGTGATGCTCGGTAAAATTGAGGAAAGGGAAAAGGCGCAGGATGTTCCGACGCGCAAGACTGTGCCTCCTGTTTTTAACCCGGGATCGGAAAAAGTTGTCGATTATCGCAATTATGGTCAATTTGAAGGTGTTGGAACAAAGGATTATAAATTTATTGTCAAGAGCCCGAAGGAATTAGCTTCCGCCGTGGGACACGGCATTTATCCGAGCAATACGACAAATATTTTTAAATTACCGGAACATCAAAAAGCAAAGCAGGAAGGTCGGATGGGTGCCAGTCATTGGGACATGCTTCGCAGTAGCGATTTGGAAGCGGCTTATTATAAGTGGATCGTTTTTGAAAAAGCAAAAATGTATTATGAGGCAATTAAAGCGTATCATGCGCTTATTGTTCATTTTCCTAACACAATAGCGTGGACATATTGGCAAACCCCATGGTATCCGGCGCAAGCGGCAGTTTCCAAGATTCAGCATATTATCCGTACACATCCGGAACTTAATCTGACATCATTATGGATGAAAATTGAAGTCGCCAACGGATTTGATAATGATGTTTCTAACGACATTGTAACTACCTGGCCGGGGATTGTTAAAGAAAAAGGGACGACGGATCATTTTAAGGATAAATTGAGTTTTGGCAAAAAATCCGCGTCTTTGGGGAAAGTTAAAACGACCCGCGGGCACGGGAAGGTTGTCCTTAAACAGTATGAAAATAATCATTGGCGCATGTTTGTGGACGGCAAGCCTTTTATTATCAAGGGAGTTACCTATTCGCCGACAAAAATCGGTCAAAGTCCTCAGAAAGGTACGCTTGTCAGCTGGATGAAGGAAGACAGCAACAATAATGGGATTCTCGATGGGCCTTATGAAGCGTGGGTGGATAAAAATCGCAATGATGTTCAAGATGCAGATGAGCCTACTGTTGGTGATTTTCAATTGATGAAAGAGATGGGCGTTAATACATTGCGTGAATATTATCAGCCTTTTAAGCCAGACAAGGACGTTTTGCGAAAGATGTATAAGGAATATGGTTTTAAAGTGATGATGGGAAACTTTGTCGGCAAGTATGCTCACGGTTCAGGGGCGACGTGGTTTGAAGGGGCGGATTACAATAATCCTGTCCATCGTGAAAACATGACAAAGTCCGTCAAGGAAATGGTTTTGGACCTAAAAGATGAACCGTATATTTTAATGTGGGTTTTGGGGAATGAAAATAATTATGGAAGTGCGAACAATGCTGATAAAGATCCGGTTGCCTATTTTGAATTTATTAATAATATAGCCAAGATGATTCATGAACTTGATCCGGATCATCCGGTGGCTGTTTGTAACGGGGATACGCTTTTTTTGGATATTTTTGCAAAG
Source organism: uncultured Planctomycetales bacterium (assembly GCA_964635405.1). GTDB lineage: Bacteria > Omnitrophota > Gorgyraeia > Zapsychrales > JANLHA01 > JADLGJ01. The sequence goes on from CAZWOH010000071.1 coordinate 9,300, forward strand.
CATGCTCCTGAAATCGACATCTTTGCCGGAAATGTTTATCGTGGGGATTACGGTTTTGGTTCTTTTTGGGAACAGGTTGCCGGTGCGGCAGACCGTCCGGCATTTATCACCGAATACGGAGCTCCGGCTTACGGCAAGCAAATTGCTTTAGAAGAAAGTGAAGCTGAACAGGCAAATTATCACCGCGGCAACTGGTTGGATATTGAAGCAAATATGGCTGGTCAGCCTGACGGGGCAGGAAATGCTTTAGGAGGGGTTATTTTTGAATGGCTTGATGAATGGTGGAAAAATTACGAGCCGTTTTATCATGATAAA
>CAZWOH010000072.1:0-9499 GCA_964635405.1 uncultured Planctomycetales bacterium
CGGTTATTACCAATCCTATCCAAAAAGGCGCCGGTTTTGGGGTACGCAAGATTTTTGAATACGCCCGTCAACGAGGCTATGAAGCTGTCTTTTTTGTTTCGGGCAATGACAAAGACGATCCGGCAGATATCGCGAAATTAAAAGACGCCATCGAGCAGGGATTTGATTTCGTCCAGGGCTCGCGTTATTTGCCCGGCGGCGGCTTTGGAAAAATGCCGATTTATCGTCGGATTGCGACACAATATGTTCATCCGTTGTTTTTTTCTCTTTTTAGCGGCAAGCGAATTACCGACAGCACCAATGGATTTCGGGCGGTGCGGCTGTCAGTGTTAAATGATAAACGGATCAATTTAGATCAAGAGTGGCTTAACGAATATGAGTTAGAGCCATATCTTTTTTACAAGGCCATACGCTTAGGATACAAAGTCACAGAAGTACCGGTTACAAAAATTTATCCACCGAAGGCGCAAGGGTACACCAAGATGAAACCATTCTCAGGCTGGTGGAGTATTTTGCGTCCGCTGTTTTATTTAGGGTTTGGGATTAAAAAATGAAGCGTGAAAAAATATTTTTTGTTTTAACTTTTTTAGCCATCGCCATCGGCATTGTTTTTCGCTTTTATCAAATTGCCGAGAACGATTTTGTTTTTTATGACGAGGGCTATTACCTTAACTGGAATCGTCCGCTAGGGGAGGCCCTGTTGCATCATCACTTGACGGGGATTGATGAATTTTCGAAAGCCGTTTTTGCTTATGTCAGCCGTTGTTTGGCCAGCGGAAAAACGCTGTGGTTTATGCTCGTCGATTCGCGCATTTTTTTTGGCGGTTTGGAACAGTGGTATGTCTCACGGCTTTTGGCCGCAATTCTTGGCGTTTTGACACTGGGATTGACGTTTGTTTTTACAAGGAAATTTTTTAATAACGGACATATCGCATGGCTAACGACAGCACTTTTGGCGATACTGCCCAGCCACGTTTTTTATTCGCGTATCGGAATGCAGGAATCTTTAAGCACGCTCTTGGTTTTGTCGGGTTTTTATTTTTATCTTTTTCCGGCCAAATTTGGTTTTCGGACGTTTGTCAGCGGCGCGTGTTTTGGGTTGGCGTTTTTTTCTAATTACCGGTTGATCATGCTACCTGTTTTGATAACTTTTGGTGAAATGTTCTTGGCACTATCCGAAATGCGTTGGCCGGATTTTCGCAAATGGCTCTGGACAGTGCTGGTCTTTTTTTGCTGTGTTTTTATCGTCGGGAATTTCAATGAAGGGCAAAATACGATTGTCATCTTTTCATGGATATTTCATCAGGCGAACATGGCAAAAGATCAGTTTCATTGGTTTAATGTGTTCTCGTACCCGTACTACTTATTTCGTTTGGACACATTTCTTTTTGCCATTTTCTTTTTTGTGAATCTTTATTTTGTTTTTAACCCGGATTTTGCATTAGCCAAGCTCCTGCTTGGCCAAGCAAAATCCGCCCAAAGGGCCGCATGTCTCGACAAAGTCGAGACGTGCGGGGTTAATCCTTGCGGTAAACCGCAACCGAAGGCAAATTTTGCATTTCCCTTTTTGTGCGCGACGGATCGTCGCGCACTGGATTGTAATGCAAAATTTGGGATTAAAAAAGATTTCAAATCTTTGCTTCCTTTTGCTTTAGTTTTGCTGCAGATGGCGATCTTTACTTTAGCGAGTGAAAAAGGGGCGCGCTACGTCGGGGTTGTTTTGCCATTTATGGCGATGGCGGTCAGTTGGGCCGTATCGCAATTCTGGCAATGTTCGAGGGATCGGATTTACCGGATTGTCATTATCGGCATCGTATTGCTGATGTCGGGGATGATGGTCCAAAAATCATTTCTGCTGGCCAATAGCCGATCGGATTATCGTCGGAGTGTCCAATATGTGTATCGCTTGAATCCTCAAGCCAAATTTTTGTCGAGCCAAAATTATGTCCAAAATCTTTATCAAAACAATCGCGGCGATGTGCGGGAGGTGCCGTCGAGTTTGGAATTGTTGATCAGGGATTATCGGTCTGGCTATCGGTATTTGATTCTTTGCCCGCAGGCGTATATTTCGATGACAGAAAGCAAAGAGCGCTTTGACCCGCAGTTGCGTGGGTATTTGGCGTTTATCGTTTCACGCTTTGCGCCAAAAAAGATTTACCCGAATTTTAACCACGCTTTATTAGAGCGATTTGTCCTCGAGCATAATGAAAATTTGTTGCGTTCGGTTAGGTTTTTAGCGAATGCGGATGTTAAGCATTATGGCGTTTTGCGTGTTTATGATTTGTCGCAGATTGTTGGCCCGATGCTTAAAGTTGTCGCCCAAACTCATGGTAAGGGAAAATAAGATGGTGCAGACGCTGCCTTTTTTAAAAGCCGTTGAAAAACTTCATTTGCCCGGTTTAAAGCGGAATCTTTTCTCCAGCGATGACTGGGCCAAAGTTATTTTAAAGACGTATCAGTCAAAAATTTACGTCAAATATATTGAGCGCGACGGGAAAGTGGCCAGTTATATCATTTACTCGGTGGTCAAAAACTTTCTTGAGTGGAAAATTTGTATGCTCTCTTATTCCGATTACTGCGACGGACAGGTAGAAAGCTTGGAAGATTGGAAAAGTTTTTTCTCGTCGTTGCGTGCAGAATTTCCACAGTATCGCATCGCTTTGCGTAACTTGCGTGACCCTCTGCCTCGCACGATGCCTGAATTTAAGCATTTAAGCTGCGAAAATTTTCATCTGCTGGATTTACGGCCGGACTTGCGTCAGATTTGGCACAATACCCACGACTCTTTTAAGTCCGCGGTTAAGCAGTCTGAAAAAATCGGGGTCATTGTCCGTCGGTGCGAAAAAAAAGAACTTAAAAAATTTTATGACCTGCATTTGAGTATTCGCAAGCGCAAGTATAAAATTTTTCCTCAGCCGTATCGTTTTTTTGAAGTGATCTGGGACGAAATAATTGCCAAAGGCAATGGCGCGCTATTGGGGGCGTATTCTCCGTCAGGGGAATTTATTGGCGGCAATATTTATCTGCTCTGCGGGGAGACGTTTTATTATAAGTTTAATACCTCGTCGTTATCGGCCCTCAAGTATCGTCCGAATAATTTACTATTTTGGGAAGGGATCAAATATGCCAAAGCGCTTAAGTGCCAGTCTTTGGACTTAGGTTCCAGTGGGCTTGAGCAGACGGGACTTGTGTTGTTTAAAAACCATACGGGGGCCCAGGCGATGCAAATCCATCATTTGGGTTTTGAGCCGCCGGGATATAAGTTTAGTCAAAAGAGAATTTTAAAAATCATGACCAGAATTTTTACGCATCCCTTGATGCCGGATGCGATGGTGCGCTGGGGAAGTTCCATTATTTATCCGTACTTAGCCTGATCTTATGAGCGACGATTTAAAAAAAATGTTTGAAGTTTGGGGGCAAACTGCACAAAGCGATTATGTCGACACCCAATGGCTTTTGAGTAAATGGGAAGTTGTCGAAGGCGTCCTCTGGCCGCAGGAAAAAATAGAAATGATGATCACGACAATTGCCGACGGGCTCGAACTTAAAAAAAGCGATACCCTTGCGGATTTAGGATGCGGGGGAGGATGGATTTTAAAATTGTTGTCAGATCGCGTTAAACGAATTGTCGGCTTTGATTTTTCGCAAGCGATGCTTTCAAACGCGCTTAAGGCATGTCCGTCGGAGGATTTTGTTTGCGGCGAGATTGGCCAATTGCCGATTCGGGATGAAAGTTTGGATTGCGCTTTGAGTTATTTTGTTTTTCTGAATTTTTTAGACGATGATTTTGTAGAGCGCGCTTTGCTCGACGTCATGCGCACTCTAAAAAAAGGCGGACGGGCTTTGATCGGCCAGCTGCCGGATAAAAGCAAGTCATCGGAGTATGACCGGGCCAAAGCTGAGTATGTGTCGTATTGCCAAAAGAATTTTAAGCTCGGGCGAAGTCACCGCGAAATTTGCCGCGCGCCACAAAAACTTTTTGATGTCGACAAGCTCAAGTGTTTTTTTGATCGTGAAAAGATCCATTATCAGTTTCGCCAATCGTTTAACCCGTTTTATCGTCCCGATGCGCCACCCGTCGTGGATTGGCGTTTTGATCTGGTGTTAATCAAGTCGGGTTAATAATATTTGAAAGTTTATTGCCGAAAATTTTTTCTGATATAATAAGCCAACTTTTGAAAACTTTACTCTAGGGAGAAAACTTTGAACGCTAAAAAAGAGTCCTCAAATTTTAGTTTTGATGATTTGACCTTGTCAATCGAGAATTATTCCAGCCAGTACAATCAGGATGTGACGGGCGTTTCTTATTTTGGTTTTCCTCTGGACCCGGTTTTAGAGGCCGAGAAGCGTTTAATCTCGACGCAGCAAAAGTCAGTGGCGTATTTTTCGATGGAATACGGGTTGGCGCCGAGCATTTATAATACGTTTAATCTGACGCGTCCGATGAGCGAGCAAAATCAATATTTCAAGCACGATGTTTTTTCGAATAACTGGATGTGCGATTATCTTTTTAAAATCCAAATCGACAAGATGCTGGATATCCCGATTTATGGCGGCGGTTTAGGTGTTTTGGCCGGCGACACGATCAAAAGTGCGGCGGATTTGGGCGTTTCTTTCGTCGGGATCGGGATTTTGTGGAACAAAGGATATTTTAAGCAGAACTTTTGGTATAAGCACGGCCAGGTCCCGGAAGAGTTAAAATGGGACCCGTTAAGTTATCCGGGACTTATTCCACTTAAGAACATTGTTGTTATTGATACGAAAGAGGGGCCATTATCTTTGCGGCTGTGGAAATATTATGTTTACAGCTACGACAAAAAAACAGCGTGTCCGCTTATTCTTCTGGATTCGAACTTGCCGCAAAACCCGCCGCATTTTCAAAAGTTGACCGACCAGCTTTATCGCAGTGACAATGTCTGGTGGAAAATTTTTCAGCGCTCTTTGCTGGGGATTGGCGGTATGAAAGCTTTGCGCGAACTTGGCTACAGCATTGATTGTTATCATTTAAACGAAGGCCATGCCGCGTGCGCTTTGCTTGAAGAGTACGTGTCGCTCAAAGATAAAAGTCAAATGGAAGATTTTAAGAAAAGGTTTGTGTTTACCTGCCATACGCCCGTCGAGGCCGGGCATGACCGGTTTAATGTCCATGACATGGCTAAAGTTCTTAATCCTGAATATATCGAAGCGGCAGAGAAGTTCGGTAAAGCCACGCCTGATTCAAATCAGATTAATTTTACGATCATGGCGCTTAATAATTGCCGCAAGGCCAATGCCGTTGCCCAAAAGCATGGGGAGGTTATGCGTTATCAATTCCCCAGCTACGCTGAGAAGATTGGCGCGATCACCAACGGCATTCATTCGCATACATGGGTTTCGGAAAGTTTTGCAAAATTGTTCGATAAATATTCAAGTGTTGTCGGAGATTGGCGTCGTGAACCAGAAAACTTAGTGCAGGTTAAGAACCTGATTAAGGACGAAAATTTTCGCCGCGATATTTTTTTGGCCCATCAGGCCAACAAAAAGAATCTGATCGATGTAGTCCGTCATTGGCAATTGCGCGATGATGTTTTTACTTTAGGCTGGGCGCGTCGTATTGCCGGGTACAAGCGGCCGGCTTTGATTTTTTATGACACGCAAGCGCTCATCAATTTGGCGCATGATATAGGGCCGATCCAAATTATTTTGGCCGGGAAAGCGCATCCTAATGATAATATCGGCGCGGCGCATATCGACGATATTCTCGATCATATCGACCATTTAAACAGCCACAATCATCTGATCAAAGTTTTGATCCTTGAAAATTATGATACTTTTTTTGGAAAACTTTTGACCAATTCCGTCGATGTTTGGCTTAATAATCCTCTGCCGCCGTTTGAAGCTTCCGGGACAAGCGGAATGAAAGCGATCATCAACGGCGTTGTCCAGATGACGACTTTAGACGGCTGGGTCGTCGAAGCGGCGGATGACGATATCGGCTGGATTTTTGGCTATCAGCATTCCGGAGAGAATATCGGCACCGAAAGCGATCTGCGATTAGACGAGGATTCCAAAGCTTTGGTCCAAACATTAAAAGCGGCGATGGTCCTTTATTATGAAACTTTAAAGGTCGGGAACCTTAACGTTAAGAGTCAATGGATTGATAAAATGATCCATTGTATTCAGCGCAGTGCGTTTTTTAACACCCAGCGAATGGTCAAAGAATACCGCGACAAAATGTGGCAGATCACCTAAGGGTTTAACCATGCGTCAGTATTTAGAATTATGTCAGCACATTCTTGACCACGGGGAAAAAAAGGACGATCGTACCGGAACGGGGACGCTGTCGGTTTTTGGGATGCAATCGAAATATGATCTTCGGGATGGTTTTCCGATTGTGACAACGAAAAAAATCCTTTTTAGCGCTGTTGTTCGCGAACTGTTGTGGTTTCTTAAAGGATCGACCAATATCAATGATGGTTTAAAGGAATTTACTCCGATTTGGAATGCGTGGGCGAAAGAAGACGGCGATTTGGGCCCGATTTACGGTTATCAGTGGCGCAAGTGGGAAAAATTTGTCAAAGATCCGCACCACGACGGTTACCGCAAGGAATATATTGATCAGATTACACAAGTTATCGAGCAAATTAAAAAAAATCCTGATTCTCGCCGGCATATTGTCAGCGCCTGGAACGTGGCCGACATCGACCGGATGGCTTTGCCGCCGTGCCATACGTTTTTTCAGTTTTATGTTTGCAATGGACGCCTCGATTGCCAGTTGTATCAGCGCTCGGCAGATGTGGCCTTAGGGGTGCCGTTTAATATTTCCAGCTACGCGCTTTTGCAAAGTATGGTTGCCATCGAGTGCGGGTTAACAGCCGGCATTTTTGTCCACACCCTGGGAGACGCACATATTTATCTTAATCACGTCGACGGCATTAAAACCCAGCTGACCCGTAGCTGCAAACCGCTACCGCGTCTGAAACTCGCAAACAAAAAGGTATTAGACTTTGTGTTTGAAGACATTGAGCTGGTCGATTATCAGCATGATGCCTTTATTAAATTCCCAATCGCTGTATAAACTTTTTTATGATCCCATTTAGCATTATTGTAGCCGTTGACAGTCAATTTGGCATTGGTAAAAATGGCCTTTTGCCATGGCATTTACCGTCGGATTTAAAATATTTTAAAAAAATCACGACACAAACGATATCCCAGGAAAAGACAAACGCCGTGATCATGGGACGAAAGACCTGGGAATCAATTCCGTCGGCATTTCGGCCCCTGACGAGGAGACTTAATATCGTGATTTCTCGACAAGCGCAATTAATTGTGCCTGACGGCGTTTTTCATGCCAAAAGTTTGGAAGAGGCGTTAGATTTTTTGCAAAGTAAAAAAAATAATCTAGGCGAAATCTTTGTGATTGGCGGAGCTCAAATCTTTCAACAGGCCGTTCTTCATCCATCGTGCCGCAAGATTTATATGACGTGCATAGAAAAAGAATTTTCGTGCGACACGTTTTTCCCTGACGTTTTGCATCAGTTTACCGAAATAAGCCGCAGTGTCCCTTGCGTGGACCAGGGGATCCCGATGACCTTTCGCATTTTTGGTCTCCCCAATTAACCCGGATTACGTAGTTCTACGTAGGCCATTTAGTTGTCAGTTTTTTGGAATTATTGTGAGCGCTTTCTTTAGCCATTAAAAAACTTCTTAAATCCATGCGCGATAATATGTTGCGGCGCCCCAGGATTTCTTTTTTTTAAAAAATAGTTTTTGCCCGCCATCGACAACTCCATCAAATAAATTTATACTTGTGATGGTTATTCTCGTGTGATCTTTTAGAGTCGCTGTATCAATTCTTTTCTAGGGAAGGCGTATGCAAAGCAATATGACCCAACCTAAAGAAGTCCTACTTGTCGATGATGAAGAACATCAGTCGCGTATTTTGCAAATGCTGATGGAAACGCGCGGCTATGATGTTCAAACTGCGTATTCTGGCGCGGAAGTTTTTAGAAAAGTCACGCCGAAGTGTGACATCGTGGTCCTTGACTTGATCCTGCCCGACATTGACGGCTTTGAAGTTTGCCGTCGCCTTAAAGAAAACGAACAATTAAAACATATTCCTGTCATTATTTTGAGCGCTTATTCGGTTTGTGAAGACCGGGTTCGCAGTCTTTATTTGGGTGCGGATGATTTTTTGGCAAAGCCTTGTGATCATGAAGAGTTGTTTGCCCGTATGGATGCGGTATTTCGCCGACGGGATGGATTTTCAGTAGGCGATGAAAAAACAGTAGCCGAGCTTCATCGGATTCTTTATGAGCGGGACGTTGTTTCGTACTATCAGCCGATTTATCAGTTGCAGCCATTTGAACTTTTAGGGTTTGAAACGCTGACGCGTCCTGTCACGGCGGGCAATTTGAAAAATCCTGAGCAGTTTTTTAAAATGGCTTTGCAGTTTGGGGTTTATCCTGAGGTGGAACTTTTAGCTTGGTCGAATGCGCTTTCGGTTATTGCAAAAAAGAATTATTCCGGGAAAGTGTTCCTCAATTGTAATCCTTATTTTATTGAGTCGGTTGATTTTAGCCGTGTTTCACAGCTGATAAAAAAATACCGAGTCGATCCGCATAATATTGTTTTGGAGATAACAGAAATGTCGGCAATTCTGGATTTCCAATTATTTTACGAAAAGCTTAAACCTTATAAGGAGCAGGGTTTCTCTTTTGCCATCGATGATTTGGGGCGTGGTTATTCAAGTCTTGAGTCGTTGGTCGAAATCCATCCGCAGTTTGTTAAAATTGACGGCTATATTATTCGTGATTTATACAAAGATGATTTGAAACGAAGCATCGTCGAATTTGTTGTGGGATTTTGTAAACGTCATAAAATCCTCGTCGTAGCAGAAGGCATCGAAACGCAAAAGGACCTTGAGGCCGCGCGCACTTTAGGTCTTGATGCCGGCCAGGGGTATTATTTTTGTAAACCGCAAAAAGGCCTTTCTCTGGAAGAGTTTAAGAATTTTTCCAAACTGGAAAAATTTAATTCCAGTGGAAATTTTTTTATCATTTAGCCCGGATTTTGTATTAGACTCGCTCCTGCGAGTCCAAACAAAATCCGCCCGAAGGGCCGCATGTCTCGACAACGTCGAGACGTGCGGGGTTAATCCTTGTCCCTGTAGGACAACCGAAGGCAAATTTTGCATTTCTCTTTTTGTGCGCGACGGATCGTCGCACACTGGGTTGTAATGCAAAATTTGGGTTTAGCATTCCATTTTTAATTTCCATGCAATTAATTTTTTGAAAAAGTTTAGGCAAGCGCTTTGGTTTATGTATAATAAATCAACTAACCAAAGGAGCCAAATGCCTAAGCTCAAAGAAAATCCAACCGTCACCCGCAAGGTCGCAACCATGCAAAATATCTATCATGATGTATCACGTTTTGGTGAAGAGGACATCTACCTTTTTAAAGAAGGAAATCATTTTAGGCTTTACGACAAATTAGGTGCGCATCAGATGCAGCGCCAGGG
>CAZWOH010000073.1:0-2790 GCA_964635405.1 uncultured Planctomycetales bacterium
GCGTGCGGATTAAAATGATGCACACGGGCAAGGAATTTAATATCGAAGAGGTCGGCGTCTTTCATCCCGAGCCGGTTAAAGTCAAAGGTTTGTCGACGGGCGAAGTCGGGTATATTACCTGCAGCATCCATGAACCGCGGGAGGTGCAGATTGGAGACACTGTTACGCAAGTGACAAATCCCGCAACCGAACCTTTGCCCGGTTATCGGCAACTTAACCCGCTTGTGTTTTGCGGGGTTTATCCGGTTAACTCCAAAGATTTTATGGCCCTGCGGGAGGCGATTGAAAAGTTGCGGCTCAATGATCCGAGCTTTGTTTATGAATTAGAAAGTTCATTGTCGTTTGGCCATGGTTTTCGTTGTGGATTTTTAGGTCTTCTGCATATGGAAGTTGTGCAGGAACGTTTGCAAAGAGAGTATGATCTAAACCTTATTTTGACAACGCCTAATGTTCAGTATCGTTGTATCCCCAAGAGTGGGGAGCCGTTTTTTATTGAGAATCCGGCCCAGCTTCCTGAATCGTCGGAACAATACAAACTCGAAGAGCCGATTCTGGAAGTTGCGATTTTGACGCCCGTTGTCTCTATGGACCAGGTCATGGAGTTGGCCAAGCGCAAGCGGGGGACTTTTGTCAAAAGTGAATTTGTGTCGGACCGCATGCGCGTTATTTTTGATATTCCTTTGTCGGAAGTCATCGTGGACTTTAATGACTTGATAAAATCCGTGACCCGAGGTTATGGATCGATTGATTACAAGTTTAAAGGATTTTTTCCGGCCCAGATTGCCAAATTGGACATCATGATTAACGATAAAATCTGCGATGCGTTTTCGTGTTTGGTCAGCCGGGAGCGTGCTTACGAAAAAGGCTCAGCGCTCGTCAGTAAATTAAAAGACCTGATTCCGCAACAGCTTTTTGAAGTGCGTGTACAGGCTGTCAGTGACGGAAGGATTATTTCAGGGGCCAAGGTCAAGGCGGCTGGAAAAAATGTGACGGCCAAATGTTACGGCGGGGACATTTCGCGCAAGCGCAAACTTTGGGAAAAACAGAAAGAGGGAAAAAAGAAACTCAAACAAATCGGGAATGTGGAGGTCCCCCAGGAAGCCTTTTTAGCGGCCTTAAAAATTTAGTAAATATAAACATAACATTACAAATTTTGTGAGATGTCCTATGCCTAATAAACCGGATCAAGTTTCTTTTAACACCCGAAGGTTCAGTATAAACCCTTTGTGGGATTTTATTGCATTGCCTGTTGGTTATGTTTTTGCCGTCGTTATCGTTTTTGTATTTTCCAAACGACCGGCGCAGGGATATTGGGCTTATTTGTCCAGTGAGGATGGCCGGACATTAGCTAAGGAATGGGGCGATGCCGTACTTTTTGCGTTTATTCTTGCGATGTTTGTTCGCTTGTTTTTTTTCCAGGCTTTTCGCATTCCAAGCGGCTCGATGCGTATGACGCTTTTGGAAGGAGACCGACTGTTGGTCAATAAAGTTTCGTACGGGGCGCTGGTTCCGTTTAGCAAGTATCGTTTGCCTGGATTTTCTCATCCTCGCAGGGGAGATATCATTGTGTTTAAAAGCCCCGACGACCCTAAACGCGATTTTATCAAACGGCTGATTGCCGTCGGTGGGGAGGTTGTTGAAATCAAATTCGGCGATATTTATATTAACGGCCAGCTTATTGAAGACCCCGTCATCAAAAATATTTATTACTATAATCGCGGTAGCTACGGCGATGTGAATCAAAAAGTTTCTGTCCCGCTAGGTTATTATTTTGTTTTAGGGGATAACAGCGGATCAAGCCGGGATAGCCGCTATTGGGGTTTTGTTCCCGAAGATAGCATTATTGGCAAGGCCGAATTTATTTATTGGCCGCCGAACCGGATTCGATTTTTAAAATAAAGATATTGTTATGAAGCGTTTTCTTTCACTTGTCATATTTTCTTTTATGTTTTTCGCCGGGTGCGCGAGTTCTTCGCAGACAAAAGCTAACGTTGTGCGCGTGCAGGCGCCCGGGGAGAGTCCGCAGGAAGTTGCCCGCGCCATGGAGAGCGTTTTAGGCGCTGTTAGCGGCAAAAATGTTGATCAAAAGCAATTGGAGAATTTGGGCAAACAAATACAAAAGGACCCGCAAGCTAAAAGTGCTGTACAAGCGATTAGTGATTCTGTCAGTGGCCAGGGTAAAACAATAAAATATTGCCCGGTTGATGGAGAGCGCTACAGTCCGAAGTTTGAAGTTTGTCCTGCTCATCACGTCCCTTTGAAATTTTTAGGGGATTAATCAAGAATGTCTCTAACTTTAGCTAACAAGATCACGATCAGCCGTATTTTAGCGGTTCCGTTTTTTATTACGGCATTGCTTTCGTATTCTGCCGACCAGGATTATTTAAGGTATGTTGCCCTCGGGGTTTTTTTATTTGCTGTTATCAGTGATGTTGTTGACGGATATATTGCCCGCGTGCATGACCAAAAAACTCAAATCGGGGCAACGTTGGACCCTTTGGCTGATAAAATCCTTTTGATCAGTGCGTTTGTTTGTCTTTATGTGATTGGACGCGAGTCGTTGGCCATGGATTTTCCGATATGGCTTGTTGTCGCCGTGATTAGCCGTGATGTGATGCTTGTCGTTGGTTCTGTTTTGGTTTTTATGTTTCATGGCAAGGTGGGTATCCGTGTTTCGGTGTGGGGAAAAGCAGCGACATTTTTTCAGGCGGTTTGTGTTATCGGACTTTTGTTGCAATGGTCCTGGACGAGTATTTTTTGGTATGCGGCGTTTATTTTTACGGTCGTCTC
>CAZWOH010000073.1:2890-4136 GCA_964635405.1 uncultured Planctomycetales bacterium
AAAGGGGCGCTGGCCATTGTTGTTGTCGGTAATTTATTTGGTTTTGATAAAGTTTTTTTGCGTGTTCTTTTAGGGGTCATGGTTGTTGTAGGGCATAATTGGACGGTTTTTTTGCAATTTAAAGGCGGCAAAGGGATCGCAACCAGTTTGGGTGTTTTAATCGGGTTAGCGATACAATTTGAATCGCTTAGAATTGTTTTGGCTGTGACGCTTTTAGCGTGGGTGGTCCCTTTTTTGATCAGCGGGTACGTTTCGCTCTCTTCGATGATTGCGGCCGTTGTTTTGCCCATCGTGATGTTGATGACACGACAATCTCTGGAGCTTTTAGGTCTTGGATTTGTATTTTGTGTGTTTATTCTGCTTCGGCATATCCCCAATATCAAACGCCTTCTGGCCGGGCAAGAACGTCAGGTCAACTTTCCATTTAAAAGAACTTCGTAAGCACCCCCGGATTATTTTTTAAAATAATCTCAAAGTATCGACGAGAAACAGAAAGTCCTCTAATCAAGAAAGCGTTTTCTTGATCCACAGGGCCGGCTCTTGTCGATGCCTTTTGGCATGCTATACTTCGAGTGTTAGGTGGGCTAATCACAAGGGGAGAAAATGATGAAGACCATCGAATACAAAAAACGCCAATCTTTAAAGCATCGCCGCAAGGTCATTTCCATCAACGAAAACAATGAAGACAAGGACTGCAAAACGCATGTCCATAAAAGTTTTATTTATGTTGTAACGCAGGTTATGCAAAGCTCGCCGGTCCCACGACAGACGCACATCTTTATTCGAAAAAATTTTAACAGTAAAACACAAGCCGAGAGCGTCTTTTTTAAGGTCAAGGGCGAGTTTTATATCAATCAGAGCCGACATGTTTTTAAAGTGGATTTTTGTCATGCACTTCGGATTCATATTGCATGGAAACATAAAATTTTCTCCCCCCAAAAGTCAGAAACCCTGACTTAAGATGCCCGTGGCTAAAAGCCACAAACCATTCGACGGAAGTCATGAGATTTCCGTCGTTTTTTTTGTCAGGGCCTTTCCTGCAAAGAATTATTAAGAAGAAATAGGCATAAAAAAACTTTGTGCTAAAATACGGGCACTAAGTTTTAAATTTTCTGCCGAAATATTTATAAATTAACTATACAAGGAGGGCGTGATGGTCCAGAGGTTATTATTAATTGCGGGGATTTTAGTGTTTTCAGCCGGTTGCGCGACAACACAGCAAGGCCAGTCAGCGGCTGATCTTCAA
>CAZWOH010000073.1:4236-9248 GCA_964635405.1 uncultured Planctomycetales bacterium
AAAGCCGCGATTGTTAAATTTCAAAAAGCCAACGGCTTAAAAGCCGACGGGATTGTCGGAGAGAAGACCTGGAGCGAGCTTAAAGCCGCTGCCGGTGAATAATTAAACCCGGATTTTGCGCACGTGAGTTCATTTCTTTCTGTCAGTATTATCGGGTGTGGTTATCTAGGTTTGCCGCTGGCAGAGGCGCTGATAGCATCAGGTTATCGCGTCAAAGGCTCAACCACAAATTTGCAAAAGGTCCCTGTTTTACAAAAAGCAGGGATCTTTTCTTTTTGCCTTCGCGTCGACGATAAAATCGTCGGACAAGATGCCAACGAGTTTTTTGATAGCGACATTGTGATTATCACCCTTCCATTTCGTCGCAATTTTTTAGACCCAAAAGAATATGAAAAACAGATTCAGGCAATTGTCGCAGAGTGTGAAAAAAGTTCCAAGGTTTCGTTTGTTCTGTTTACAAGCTCAACCTCTGTTTACCCTGAGAGTATCGGTTGGGCGACGGAAGATTCGGTTTTTGAGCCGGACAACCCCCGTTCACGTGTTTTATTGGATATTGAAAATGGGCTTTTGGCCAATCGCAGGTTTAAAGCAACAGTTATTCGTTTAGGGGGGCTTTATGGAGGCAAGCGCAAAATCGGTGGTTTTTTGGCAGGGAAAAAGGAATTAGCCGGCGCGGATAAACCTGTGAATTTGATTCATGTGAATGATGCCGTCGGCTTGATCAAAGAAATCCTTCGGCAAAATGCGTCGGCTGAAATTTTTAACGGGGTTTCTGATTTTCATCCGACGAGAAAAGAGCTTTATACACAAGCGGCCAAGCGCGGCGGTTGGCCGGGACCGGAATTTCTTTCGCAGGAAAAAACCATTTCAAAAATTGTCAGCAATGACAAGGTCAAAAAAGTTTTAGGTTATCGATTTCTTCACCCGGATCCGATGAAAATGATATGATGTCCTGGAATTTTTATAGGATTGCCCATGACTCTTGCAAAATCCATTTTGACAGTGACACTTAATCCGGCGATTGACAAAATCGCTCAAATCTCATCTTTGGGTCTTGGGCGGGACAATAATATCACGGGCGTTACGCAAAACAGCGGCGGAAAAGGCATTAACGTTTCGCGCGCGCTTAAATGTTTAGGCCTCAAATCGGTTGCCTGTGGGTTTGCAGGCGGTGCCAACGGCCAGAATTTTTTGAGGAATTTACTTCTCGATGGCATTGAGCATAACTTTGTTTTTATTCAGCAAGAGACGCGTGTCAATTTGACGATTTGCGATCGAAGCTCGGGAAAAATGACCCGTATCCTCGAGCCGGGGCCGGAGATTGATAAAAAAGATCTGGCAAGCTTTCGACATAAATTTAAGCGCATGGCCAGTGAAAGTCCATGGGTTGTCTTAAGTGGGCGCGGGATTTTGGGAACTCCGAAGGGATTTTATTGTGAATTGGTTACAATCGCAGGTAAATCCGGCGCGAAAGTCGTCGTCGATACCAGTGGTCAAGATTTGCGCTTTGCATTAGGTGGAAGACCGTTTCTCGTCAAGCCAAACCTCGATGAAGCCCAGGCGTTCTTAAACCAAAAATTGCAGAATCGAGCGCAATTGAAAACTGCTTTGATCAAATTTCTTTCCCTGGGGGCCAGAAACGTGATCATCTCACTTGGATCCAAAGGGGTTGTCGCAACCGACGGAAAAGTTTTTTGTTCTGCCGTTTCTCCCAGCGTTAAAGTGCTTAACCCCGTCGGATCTGGCGACGCTTTGGCGGCCGGATTTATTTATGCAATAGAAAAAAAGTCGAGCTTTTTAGACGCTGTGGCGTTTTCGGTCGCCGCCGGAACAGCCAATACGCTTAGTATGGTTCCCGGGCATTTGAACCGTGCTTATCTGGGAGAGATTTTGCAAAACGTTATCGTGAAAGATATTTAATCCAAAATTTTGCAGTATAATACATTTCGTTTTAAACGAAAGGAAAGTGATATGGTCATGACCGACACAGAGCTTTATGAAGAAAAACAAAGACAGAAAAAATTAAAAAGCAGTATCACCGCTGATCTTATTCGCGACCAGTTGATCCAATACTCAAAAGATTTTAAGACCGCCTGGTTAAACTTGGGACAAAATTTATATCCGGTTTATAAAGATAAACTTTATACCGCCTGGGGCTTTGAAAAGTTTGAATATTACACGCAAAGCGAATTGGGCGTCAATAAGGAAACGGCGACGAAGTTGTTGAAAACGTATTTTTTTGTCGAGCAGGATGAGCCGCAATATTTGAAAAAAGAATTTCGTGATGAGCGCGACCCTGCACAGGTGCCGGGCGCTGATGCGCTCAATGTTTTGCGTTTGGCCCGCGCCCGCAAAGAGCTTAACAAAAATGATTATGCGCAGTTAAAAGAAGCGGTTTTTGAAAAAGGGCAGGAAGCCGCCGAGGTGCGAAAAGACCTTGTCAGTTTGATGAAGGAGCGCAAGAAGGTTGATCCCGACGAAGAACGCGAAAAGCGCAATACCGCTGCCGTCAAAAAACTTTTAAACGCGCTGCGCTCTTTTCAAAAAGACATGGAAGCTTTAAAACTGGCCCCAGCCGCACTCGTCGAAGAGGTCAACGGGCTAATGAAAAAACTTGAGGAAGAAGTTGAGTAAAATTGACCTTCTTGCTTTAGATGAACAGCAACTTTTGGCTTTGCGGATTTGTGACTTGCCGCTGGCCATCGAAGGCACGTGGCTCGCTGAGTGTATCGCAGAGCTTTACAGAGAGCTTGAGGCCAAGGGTTTAAAGTTTCGTCCTGTCTGTTATCTTGCCGATGAATGGTTAACGCCGTTAGGCGAGCCGGTCATCGGCATTCCTTTTTATTTAGCGCATCCGACGCTGATTCGTTTAGAAAAGAAAATGATGCTCGAAGCTGAAGGCGAGACGCGTGAGGCCTGTATGAAGCTTTTGCGCCACGAGTGCGGTCATGCGATTAGTTATGCGTATCACCTGCATAAAAAAAAGCGCTGGCAGCAGATTTTTGGCCCGTCGTCCAAAGAGTATGGGGACACGTTTCGTTTTCGGCCCTACAGCCGAAACTATGTGCGGCATCTGGAAGGGTTTTATGCGCAGTTTCATCCCGATGAGGATTTTGTCGAAACATTTGCGGTGTGGTTGACCCCGTCGTCTGATTGGCAAAAAACATATCAAGGTTGGCCGGCTTTAAAAAAATTGTTGTATGTGTCTGATCTGATGAGTTCTATTGCCGGACGCGAGCCATCGCCGGTCAAGGCCGTTAGGCATTGGCATGTCAAAAATATCAAAGTAACACTCTCGAATTTTTATAAAAAGAAACGCGAATTTTGGGCAGAAGAATTTCCGGACTTTCATGACGGGAACCTCAAAAAAATCTTTAGTATAAACCCTGCGGACCAAAATGCTTTGGCGGCCGGCGTTTTTTTAAAGCGCTATGAAAAGGAAATTGTTGCGGATATTGTCCGTTGGACGTCGGAACGAAAGTATGTCGTCAGCAAACTATTTAAGGCCGTCACCGATCGTTGCGGAGAGTTAAAGCTTTTTGCTCCCAAAGAACATCCACTTGTTTTGGCGAATGTGGCGGTTTATATTACGACGCTGGTCATGAATTATATTTATACCGGCTGGTACCGAGGCGATGAAGGAAAGAAAAAACGATGAACAAAAAATTAAAAGTGCTTGAGCTTTTTCATGCGCCGTATCCGACGGCGCGCGGATATGATTTTAAGGATGAATTTGCTGATGAAAATAATATGTACACTGAGCGCGATGTCTATGAAGCGCTTTTGGCCAACGGCTATGAAGTCAGGCGACTAGGCCTTTTTAACGATATTGCCCCGCTCTTAGAGGAAGTCAAAGAGTTTAAGCCGGACGTGGTCTTTAATCTCGTCGAGGTTTTTAATGACAAGACGTATCTCGAAAAAAATATTGCCGCTCTTCTGGAGCTTTTGGATATCCCCTACACTGGGGCCAGTGCCGATGCGCTGTTAATTTGTAATAATAAGGCTTTGAGCAAAAAGATCCTGCGGTTTCATCGTTTGAAAGTGGCACGCTTTCATACGTTTTATCGCGGACAAAAAGTCTGGCGTCCGCAGACGGTTAAACTTCCGGCGGTCATCAAGCCTTTGTGCGAGGAAGCTTCCCGCGGCATTTCGCAGGCGTCTGTCGTCGATAATGAACAGGCGTTTGCCGAGCGGATTGCGTTTATTCATGAAAACATGAATATGGATGCGATTGCGGAAGAGTATATTGAAGGCCGCGAACTTTATGTGACGGTCATGGGAAACAAACAGCTTAAGGTTTTGCCGCCGAGGGAATTAAAATTCGGTGAATTGCCCGACGATGAACCGCGCATCGCGACCTATAAAGCCAAGTGGGATGATAAATACCGGGAGCGTTGGGGGATTAAAAGTGTCGCGGCCGGAAAATTGGCTGATGGCGTGGCGCAAGATTTGGTCGAGGCCTGCAAGCGCGCGTATCGGGCGCTTAACATGAATAGTTATGTGCGTTTTGATATTCGCGTGACCGCTGACCACAAGATTTATTTTATTGAACCTAATGCCAATCCGTGTATCGCCAGGATCGATGAAATGGCGCAAGCGGCGCTTAAAGAGGGGATTGATTACAATCATTTGATCCGGCGGATTGTCAAAATGGCCATCGTCAATCATGCTGATGGCGCAGGCAAGCTTAATCGTAAAGGATGATCTATGAAAAAGAAAATTCTTGTAATCGATGATGACCATATCAATGCCAAAATTGTCAAACTCAATTTGGCCAAGGAAGGTTTTCATGTCGAAACCGTTTTTGACGGGGATGAAGGTTTGGCGATTTTGACAACGGTCAATCCCGATTTGATTGTTTTGGACGTTAATATGCCCAATATGAACGGGTACACGTTTATGCTCGAGGTACAAAAATTTGAGAACCATAAGGATACGCCGGTCATTGTTTTGACCGCGCAGGCGGACGTGCGGCCGATTTTTAAATTCAATGGCGTAAAAGATTATCTTGT
>CAZWOH010000074.1:0-9123 GCA_964635405.1 uncultured Planctomycetales bacterium
TTTTTAGGGTCATTGATGAGGTCAGCGAAACCAGCGGCATGGAACAGCAAAAAGTCCTTTTGTCGCATATTTATAAATATGACTATGAATCCCGCACGACCAAAACAATGTCCACGAGCACGGTTTATCGCGATCGTTTGGCGCAGCAGGCGGGGCTTTTGCCAAAAGACATTATTATTGAAGTTCAAGTCAGGGCTCTGGCGCTTAAAAAATTGCATGAAATGAATCTTACAACGCTTAAGGAGTTAAGTGCTTTTTGCCGTTCGTATAGCCGCAACTCGGACCTTGCGTTGGAGAGTATCGGAATTAAGCGCAGCGATTTGATGGAAAAGAAATATCTGGAAGACCGACAGCGCCGGATGAATCGCTAGGGGTTGGGGGCTGGGGGTTGGACGTTGGTGGCTGGACGTTAATATTCCCGTCATTGCGAGCGATAGCGAGTCCTTTTTAGGACGAGCGAAGCGAAGCAATCTCGTTTTTAAACTATGACAAGACAAGGTTATGTTTATATAATGACGAACAAGATCAACACAGTATTTTACACAGGTGTAACGAGCGATTTAACAAAACGTGCTTTTGAGCATAAAGAAAAATCTGTGCAGGGGTTTAGCCGTAAATATAATGTTACAAAAGTTGTCTATTATGAAGTTTTTGATGATATCGTTGAGGCGATAACTCGTGAGAAACAAATTAAAGGCGGTTCTCGAAAAAAGAAATTGGATTTAATTGTGAGCATGAATCCTACGTTTAAGGATTTGTCAGATGATTTTTAAAAATATTCTCGTCATTGCGAAATATATCGTCATTGCGAGGACGACGAGTGAAACGAGGAGGACGAAGCAATCCCGTAGCTTAGAATATTTAAGAACGAGATTGCTTCGCCGTTCGCTGGCGCTCCGGCTCGCAATGACGGCACTGTTTCTTTTCCTCGCCGCCGCCCCCGCGTTTGCCAATAATCTTGTCATTAGCAATGTCACCTTAGAAGATCGCAATGCGTCCGCGAACACGCTTGTCGTGCAGTTTAATATCAGCTGGGACCACAGCTGGCGAAAACCGGATGGCCGCCACGATGCGGCGTGGGTGTTTGTCAAACTTTACCAAAATTCTACAGCGCCTTGGATTCATGGCAAGCTTTATACGGCAGGAACCAATCCGACCGGCACCTCTCCGGGGACAAATTCAGATTTAAAAATCGTTGTTCCCTCAGACAAGATCGGCGCGTTTATTTCAAGGACTGCGACGGGAAACGGAACGTTCTCGTCCCAAAAAGTGCAGCTGGTCGTTGATTACGGCACAAGCGGAATTGCCGATACTGACACGATAACCGCGAAAGTCTTTGGCATGGAAATGACCTACATCCCCGAAGGCCCGTTTTACTTAGGCGGCGAAACGCATGATTTAAACGAAGCGACGGGCGCACTTTATTCAAATCTCGATCCCTTTGTTTCCGTTTTTAATTCTTCGGGCACTTTTCAATGGTCAAGGCGGTTTGGAGGGACGATTGTGGACAATGGCTACGGAGTCGCTGTAGATAGCAGCAACAATATCTTAGTCTCAGGATATGCTGAACGTAACGCGGATTTAAATGGGGATGGAGATACGGCTGACAGCAATGAAACTGGCAACACGGGAGTGTATGCAGGCCAGGATGGTTTTATTTCTGTTTTTAACTCGGCAGGCACGTTTCAATGGTCAAAACGGTTAGGAGGAACATCTGCATCGGCGGATATTGTTAAAGATGTTGTTGTGGATAGTACAGGAAATGTTGTTCTCGGGGGGACAATCAACGGCAAGGCAGATTTAAATGGGGATGGGGATACGGCAGATACCAGTGAAAACATTACGACAAGTTATGACCCATTTATTTCGGTCTTTAACTCGGCCGGAACTTTTCAGTGGGCAAAAAGATTAGGGGCAGCCGGCATAGATAATGGAAACGGAGTTACTGTTATAGGGAGTAACACTGTTGTTATTGTTGGGGACGTCGGCGGAGGATCATCAGCAGATTTTAATGGGGATGGGGACACAGCAGACCCCGGGGAATCAGCTGGTGCTATTTACGGAGGTACTTTTGACGGGTTTATTTCCGTTTTTGATTCGTCGGGAACATTCCAGTGGTCTAAGCGTTTAGGGGGATCAGGCCTTGATGAGTGTCTTAAAACAGCTAGAGATAGTGCTGATAATATAATAGTGACAGGGTATGTCACGGGTAACGCAGATTTAAATGGAGATGCTGATACTGCTGATACTAATGAAACAGGAAATACGGGGGTATATGCGAATGAGGATGCATTTATTTCTGTTTTTAATTCCGCTGGTACTTTTCAATGGTCTAAACGGCTAGGAGGTACAAGTAGTGACTACGGACAGGCTGTGCGTGTAGACAGTAGCAATAATATTATTGTCATAGGATATGGTGTTGGCAATATGGATTTAAACGGCGATGGAGATACAGCTGACACCAATGAAGCGGGCAACACTGGTGTCTATGGGATTTCTGATGCTTTTGTCTCAGTTTTTAATTCAGCGGGAACTTTTCAATGGTCCAAAAGGCTGGGAGGAACTTCTAGCAGTGGTGATATTGGTAGTGGTGTTGTAACGGATAGCAATAATAGAATAATTGTTGCAGGACGAGTTGATGGTTCTGCAGATTTAAACGGCGATGGGGATACGGCGGACAGCAATGAAACGGGCAATACAGGGGTGTATGGGGGCACTGACGCCTTTGTTTCCGTATTTAATTCCGATGGAACATTTCAATGGTCAAAACGAATGGGAGGGACGGCCAATAATGATTTAGGTTATAGTGTGGCAACTGATGCGAGTAATAATATTATTGTGTCGGGGAATGTGCAAGGTAACGTTGACCTAAACGGCGATGCGGCGATTACCGCGTCTTATGCTTTTTATAAAAATGGTTATGAGGACACTGCGCCGCAAATCACGACAACAGCAACGAGCATCAGTGTGGATACCAATAGCAGCGATGATATCGACACTTCTCCTATTAATGTCACCGGCTTGGCGGGAATCAACGGCAATACTTCGTGGCCGAATGGTTACTCGGCCTTTTATATGATGAAATACGAAGTGACTCAAGGGCAGTACGTGGATTTTCTTAATACCTTGTCCCGCGTTCAGCAAGGCAATCGGGTGGGTGCGACGGTGAGCGGCAACACCATTGCCAATTATTATGTGATGAGTAATGGCACGACGGTCAATGCCCGTAACGGGATTCGCGCACCAGCCTCGGGTAACAGCACAAGTCCGACGACCGTTGTGTTTGGAAATGATTTTAATGCCAACGGCACTTTTAACGAAACCGACGATGGGCAAAATATTGCCATGAATTGGACGAATTGGCCGGACTTGTTAGCTTACGCCGATTGGGCAGGTTTGCGCCCGATGACAGAATTAGAATATGAAAAAGCCTGCCGCGGTCCTAATGCTGCTATCTATGGTGAAAAAGCTTGGGGCGGAGACGTGACAGCGCAAACGTCGACGATAACCCAAGCAACATCGATTCTTAATACAGGACGAGGCAATGAAACCGCAGGTAACGCAGGGCCGGGTCTTAGTGTTTATAATAATCATGCCAGTGTGGTTGGACCCATGCGGGCAGGCTTTGCGGCGACGAATGCGACGAATAGGATTAATGCAGGAGCAGGGTATTATGGAAATATGGAATTATCTGGCAATGCCTCGGAGCGTGCCGTGACTTTAGGAAACAGTACAGGACGGGCCTTTACCGGAACGCAGGGGGACGGGACATTAACCTCGACAGCCAGCTATGAAGGCAACGCGACGAACAATGATTGGCCGGGCATCAACGCCACAACCGCGCGCGGTGTGACAACGGCCACCGGCGGCGGCTGGCGCGGGGGAAGCTGGTATGACGGGGCGAGCAATTTGTTTATGACTAATCGGACCGTGGCAACCGGCGGGGCTGCGACACGCGACAATATCAGCGGTGGGCGGTGTGTGAGGACGGCGCCGTAAAAGAGGGGTTATGGTTTAGGGGTTGGGGGTTAGACGTTAGACGCTGGACGGTGGAGGTTGGACGCTGCTGGATGGATAATGCACGCTCGGCAGATTTTTTGTTGAATTTCTCGGCAGTTAATGTATAGTGGTACAACATTTAAGGGCAGTTGGATATTTAAGGCGCCTGTACGTGCTTTCTCTATAAAAAAGAGTAGAGGTATGTTTTGTTAGTTTATTGAAATTTGCGCCTGTAGCTCAATTGGATAGAGCGTCAGTCTACGGAACTGAATGTTAGAGGTTCAAATCCTCTCAGGCGCGTTTTATTTTATCGTTTGGTTTTAAAAATCCGTACTTTTTCTTATGATTCATCAGCGCACCCACAAAAGTCTTGGTAGGTCGCATCACAATTTGTCTGCTGAAATTCCTCAACCCAAAGCGCAAGGTTCCATCGAAATTTATTCAAAATTTTTTAACAACGCAAACGATCTGATTTTAGTTTTGTCGACCGGTTTGCAAATTCAATACGCAAACCCTGTAGCGGATAAATTTTTTAATTTTTCGCAGGAGCATGCGAAAAATCGTTATTTTAAGGATTGTGTCACCGCTGAGTCTTTGCACCGGGTCAATGCCGCGCTTAAAGATGTCCGTCGGAAAAACTCACAAATTCGTCTTGAATTAGATGCGATTGACAGCCATCGGCAGCGTGTCACTCTCGAAGTTGCGATTTTTCCGGTCCTTGAGGGCAAAAATATTACAGGTTATTGGCTTATTTTGCGAGACGTCAGTCAACAGCGGCAGATTGAAGAGTTGCTTCGTGAATCTGAAAAGATGGAAGCGATCCAATATCTGGTGTCGGGGACGACAAAGGAATTGCAACATCCGCTTTTGGCGATCTTAAAACGCATCCAGAGCATCGAAAGTAAATATGATGGCCGCAGTTTTGAATATGTCAGCTTTAAAGAATTTACGCATATCATGGATTTTTTGAAAGTTGTCAGTAAACAGATCAAAAATTGTTATGACACGACGGCAAAGCTGACAAATTTAAATAAAAAGCGCCTTAAGTTTGAAAGCAATTATTGCCAGTCTAATGCGGTGATCCGGGAAGTCGCGCGGCTTAAGGAACAGAATTTTAAAAATTCCAATGTCCATCTTAAGCTTCGGCTTTTTGATAAATTGCACGCGGTTGGGTTAGGTGAGTTGGAGCTCAGTCAAATTATTAGCCATATCGTTGACAATGCGTTGCAGGCGATGCCTGCCGGCGGACATCTGACGGTTGTCACGTCTAATTTATCTGACTCGCATCAAGTCAAAATCGAAATTAGTGATGAAGGTGTTGGGATATCACCCGAAGACCTTCCGCATATTTTTGAACCGTTTTTTACGACGAAACAGCGCGGCGTCGACCGCAGTGTGGGGCTTGGCCTTTCGATCGTCTATTCTTTAGTAAAAGCCGCGCATGGCGAGATTCATGTCAAAAGCAGTTTGCGCAAAGGGACGAGTGTCCAGTTGATTTTTCCCGTCGCAATCCACGGTAAAATACCGCATCATTCCCGTAAGTGAAATTCTATGTTAAATTTTGATGAAATTTTTATGCGTGAAGCGCTTAAATGCGCACAGCGCGCGCAAAAAGAAGATGAAGTTCCGATTGGCGCGATTATTACTTGCAAGAATCAGATTATTGCCAAGGCGTATAATCAGGTGGAACTTTTGAAAGATCCGACGGCGCACGCGGAGATGATTGCCATTACGCAAGCGGCGAGTTCCTTGTCGGCAAAATGGTTGGAAGGCTGTACGCTGTATGTGACGCTTGAGCCGTGCGCGATGTGTGCGGGCGCGATTGTGCTCTCGAGGTTAGAGAGGGTTTGTTTTGGTGCCTTTGATCCAAAGGCCGGGGCGGGCGGGTCGGTCGTCGATATTTTGCAACATCCAAAACTTAATCACAGGCCGCAAATTACTCCCGGTATTTTTGAATCCCAGTGTTCGGGGATTTTAAAAGAGTATTTTCAAAAAAAACGTGCAGAGGGGAAGAAATAACCTTTCGGAAAAAATTTATGCCTGACTTGTCGATGATGTTTTTATGGTATTTTGCGTTTCTTTTTTCAACGGTCGTGCACGAGGCTAGTCACGCCTGGACTGCAATGAAGCTTGGTGATTATACGGCGCATGACGAGGGTCATGTGACGCTTGATCCGCTGCCGCACATTCGCCGAGAACCATTTGGAATGGTCATTGTCCCAGTAATATCATATTTACTCAATCATTGGATAATCGGCTGGGCGAGTGTTCCCATTGATCCACGTTGGGCGATGCATAACCCACGATCATCAGCATATGTGAGCCTTGCTGGTCCATTATCAAATTTATTTATCGCATTATCGTGTGGGATTATTATTCGGCTTGGAATTTTGTTTGGGGTCTTTGTTGCGCCTGAATATACAAATTTTTTAACGATCGTCACGGCGAATCAAGGCGGTATCTTTCAGGCTTTAGCAACCATGTTAAGCGTTATGTTTTCGTTGAATATTTTGTTATTCGTTTTCAATTTGTTGCCGCTACCGCCGCTTGATGGCAGCGGTATTGTCCCGTTGTTTTTAAAGAGTGAAGAAAGTGCTGTTAAATATTTGAATTTTATCAATAATCCTGCTTTTATGTTTTTGGGGATATTTATTGCGTGGCAGGTGATTGGCCCGATTTTTTATCCGATATACATCGGGTTTGTTAATTTGATTTATTTAGGACAGGCGCATTATTAAACTTAACAAGTAAAAAATATCCGCTGTGTCTGAAAATCTTTTTGTGGCAATTCGAACAGCCAGTTAGAATTTTAAATGTGAAATAAAATTAATTCCAAAATCAGGCAAGTTGTGTATAATGCGAAATCACAATTTGTTAGAGGTGATGTCCTCTGACAAGGCTGCGAAGTTTAGCGTGAAGTGACCAAAGTAGCTGGTTTTTGCTCTTCTATCTAATTTTTTGTACATATTTTTTGATTTAATGTATTGGAGAGGTGCCGGAGTGGCCGAACGGAGCTGCCTGCTAAGCAGTTGACCTGGGAAACTGGGTCCTCGGGTTCGAATCCCGACCTCTCCGTTTTTTATTTTTGGGCTGAAGCCCAAAAATAAAAAACATGGGTTCTTGAGAGGGATTCGAAGAATTCCCGAAGCGCCAACCATCGAGGTTGGCGCGAAGTGCAGAAGGCAGGAGCCTTCTGCCGACCTCTCCGTTTTTCTTCCTTTAGCGTAAATTTCTTAACCCGAATGGAAAGAGATTTACGCAAATAATTTAGAAAAGAAATAGAAGTGCTTGTGAGGCCTCCGTGCCGAACAAGTGCTCCGTTTTTTTCGCCAAAGAGCGTTCGCATTTGGCTTCGAATTTTTTAAAAATCTTTTGATTTATTTTTTGCCTGCACGTATACTAAATCCAATTCGCACAATATTAATCTTTTCGGAAGGATTGTGTAATGCCAGCCACTCAACGCTATTTATTGTTGTTTGCGTTTTCTCTTTTAATAATGGCCAGAGCCTATGCAGATGAGAATACACAGTCTCAAAACATTTTGTCGCGTGATCAAATTATCGCCAATGAACTTCAGGCGGCCATTGATCAAGCCCGTGCCGACGGCACAGAACAGTCGCAAGAAAATTTTCAAAATATCGGACAAAAAGTGGCCGTTGAAATCGAAGAAAATATCGGTAGAGATGAATTGGGGAAAAAAAATGAATCAACGGATGAGAATATGCCTGCCGAAGAAGAGTCAACTCAAAAATCTTTTTTAAAAAAAGAAGATCAGATCGAAGCGCAAACACCACCAACACAGTTTGACTCCAACCCGATGGAAATTACTGCAGAAGAGTCGACTCAAAAATTTTTTTTGGAAAAGAAAGATCAGATCGAGGATCAAACGCCGCCGACAAAGTTTGATTCTAACCCGATGGAAATTACCGAAGAAGCCCCCAACCCCAAAGACGTCCGCTCGCGATTGAAAAAAATTGAACTAGCCCTGCAGGCGGCTTCATACCGTTATGATGCCAACCAAAATTATAACGGCGAGCGAGTTGAAAAGCGCGGCGGATTATATGGCCTTTATGCCTCATACACGTATCGTCGTCCGTATAAGGTCCCTGTTCATTCATGGAGTGATTTGAGTCGTGCAGTTGACGGTCCTGGGCGTTTACCGACTTTTATGCGTCTTGAAGGTGATTTTTCTTTTGGCGAAGTCAGTTATCGGTCGAATGCGACTGGAAAACTCAAAGGGTTTGACAGTTTGCAAGCGAATGTCCGGTTTCTTGGGGGTTATGATTTTTTGAGCCAGGATTCATCGTTTATGGTCACCCCGTACACGGGGCTTGGTTATCGCAGATTCTCGGATAAAACCGGAGGCTGGGTCGACTTCTTAATCGATGATTATGTTCGCTATGAAAATGTTTATACTTATGCGTATTTGCCTATTGGCGTTGAAACGTTAAAGCATTTTAATGACGAGTGGGATTGGGGTTTTAAGCTTGAAGGGGATATTGTGCTTTGGGGGACGGTTGATTTTAACCTCAGCGACATCTCCGGATTGTATACTGCAACCGATGTCGGGACAGGGTTACCTGTCCAAGTCAGTCACAAAGATTCTTCGGTTAATCTTAAGAGTGGTTTTGGGTTAAAGGCATCAACAAAACTTATAAGAAAATTTGAAAAATTTAATATTTTTGCTGAACCGTTTATTGAATTATGGCGAATTAATCGATCCAACTCGGATAAGATTCTTGCGCATGGAACCAATGGAACAGACTATGAGTCTGTCCCCGATCCATTGTTTGAGCCCTTCAATTATACGATTGATTCCGGTTTGCGCTTAGGGATGCAATTTTAATCGAGTTTTTAGTATCGGTTGTACAAACGAAAGGGATTGCTGATGAAAAGTAAAATTATTTCTGCTCTGTTTTTAAGTCTGTTTTTGGGAGTCGGCGCTGTTTACGCAGACGGGGATAATCCCAACACATTTGAATTGGGAACTGAAGTCTATTATTACAAGTACACCGAGCGGATCGGCGTTAAAGATGCAGGGATGAAAGGTGGACTTCTCGGGGCTTATCAATATCAGATTTCCGAAAACTTACCCGTCGATGAGTGGGAAGGTTTCTTTAACAG
>CAZWOH010000075.1:0-9094 GCA_964635405.1 uncultured Planctomycetales bacterium
ATTGCTGTTTTGTTCTCGCCATTAAAAAATCAAATCCAAAAATTTATAGATAAAAAGATTTTTAAAGGCACCCCCTTTGAACTCGCCGAGCAAAACCAACTCCTACGCGAGAATGCGGTCCACAGCGAAAAGATGAAAACCATCGCCACCTTAGCCAGCGGGGTTGCGCACGAGATCCGCAATCCACTGACCGCGCTTAAGACTTTTGTTGAATATTTTCCAAAGAAGAAAACCGACCCGGAATTTATCTCCAAATTTGAGTCTATCGCCGGAAGTGAGATCAACCGTATCGAAAGCATTCTCAACGAGCTTCTCGCTTTTGCTAAGCCTTCTCCCCTTTCATTAACCGACACAAACATCAAAAAGACACTCGAACACGCGCTTAACTTGACCGCTAATCAACTAAACAAAAACAAGATCGAGGTCAAGGCCGATTTTTGCGACAATCTTCCCCTAATTAAAGCCGACACAAACAAACTTTTGCAAGTTTTTATCAATCTCATTCTCAACGCCACCGACGCCATGCCCGACGGAGGAATGCTAACAGCAGTGGCTAGGGGTTCGGGTCTAGTGGTTAGTGATACCCACCAACTACTCAACTCTAACCCCCAACCCCTAAACCCTAACCCCTCGATCAAAATTTCTATAACCGACACCGGCTGCGGCATCGAACCCAAAGACTTGGTCAAAATCTTTGAACCCTTCTTTAGTACCAAAGAAAAAGGAACAGGCTTAGGGCTGGCCATTGTCAAAGGAATTATCGAGGACCACGGCGGCAAAATCACGGTCAAAAGCACAAAAAGTCAGGGCACAACCTTTACCATCACCCTGCCGACGACGTCATCTCGTCAGGAGGCCACGCCATGAATCCGCTTAATCCCTTTGCGGTGTCTGGAATACTCATCGCCCTAACATACTTCCCGTTAACAATTTTTATTTTACTAAACGGGAAAAATAATTTTGCAAGAATTTACTCACTCCACCTTCTTGCAACAGGATTTTGGGGAATTGGCGCATTTTTAATTGGATCAAATTACCTTAATTCAAGAATTGAATTAGTTTGGCAGATTTCATATATTGCCGTTTTATTTATCTCACCATTATTCTTTCATGCAATTCTACGTTTAAATAATATAACGTCCCTGTTACTACTACGACTCATTTACATGCAGGCGATACTTTTTGCTTTACTCACCCTGAATGGTTCATTATTAAAAGATTTCAAAATTCATTTTGATTCTTTTTATTATTTTAGGGGTACTTATCTATACACGGCTTCATTTATTATCTGGATTTTAATTATCGGTCTAGCATTCTTCAAACTGCTCAATCATTACTCAAATTCATCACACAATAACAATGAACGAAAATTTCTCATCGCCGTTGCTTCCGTTGGATTTACAGGGGGAATCTCAAATTTTTTACCCGGGCTTAACTTAAATATCTATCCGTATGGCAACTTTATTATTCCGTTTTCTACTTTAATTATTACTTATGCAATCTTTAGGCACGAACTTCTGGACATCCGAATAGTTATTAAGAAAAGCCTTGCCTACTCCTTGCTAGTTCTTATCGCCACCCTTTTATATTTCGGAATTGTTCTCCTCTGCGAAAAACTTGTCCAAGGCTTTTGGGGCTATAAGTCCGTAAGCATCAGCGTCGTGACTGCCTTTGTGATCGGCATACTTTTCTTTCCCCTGCACAACTACATCCAACGGTTGGTTGATAAATTGATTTTCAAAAAAACCACTGAAGAGATTTCGAAAGAAAACGAGCTTTTGCGTGCGGAGGTTTTAAATTCTGAGAAACTCAAGTCCGTTGCTGTCTTGGCCAGCGGCATGGCGCACGAGATCAAAAATCCGCTTACCGCGCTAAAGACTTTTAGCGAATATCTGCCCAACAAACTTGACGACAAAGAATTTTTGCAAAATTTTTCGCGCATCGTTGGAGGCGAGGTCAACCGTATCGATGAGCTGGTCAATGAACTTTTGGAATTTGCCCGTCCTTCACCGATACAATTAAAAGAAACCAACGTCAACAAACTGATTACCGACACGCTTGACTTTTTAAACAGCAAATTCTTACAGCAAAAGATCACAGTCAAGCCCGACCTTTCGCCCGAATGCGATACGCCGATTATGCTCGATGCCAACAAAATCCGTCAGGCCCTCTTGAATATTATTTTAAACGCCATCGACGCCATGCCCAACGGGGGAGCGCTAACAGCAGTGACTAGGGGTTCGGGTCTAGTGGTTAGTGATACCAACCAACTACTCAACGCTAACTCCCAACCCCCAACCCCTAATCCCTCAATAAAAATTACCATAACTGACACTGGATGTGGGATTGCAAAGGACAAGCTCGTTACAATATTCGATCCTTTTTACAGCACCAAAGATTCGGGCACAGGACTTGGCCTGCCGATTACGCACAGCATCATCAAAGACCATCACGGCGAAATCAACGTCGAAAGCGTTGTCGGGCAAGGCACGACCTTTACGATCATTCTTCCGCGGGCAGTCTAATTTCTGCGACTAGACTTTTCCCTGCTGATACAATTCGATTAACGCTTGGGCGGGCTGGAAGTGGAATTGGCGTAAAATATTATTTTTTATTTCGATGATTGCTTCTTCTTTACTGCGGCCTTTGCGATACGGCCGGTCGGTAATCATCGCATCATACGTATCCGCAACCGCAATGATCGCGGCGACCATAGGGATCTGATCTGCCTTTAATCCGTCGGGATACCCAGTGCCGTCGTAACGCTCATGATGGGACTTAACACCGTCGAGCGCATCTTTTAATTCAACAAGCGGCTTTAAAATCTCAACGCCGTTTATCGTGTGGCGCTTCATGATTTCGAATTCTTCGGGCGTTAATTTGCCGGGCTTATTTAAAATAACTTCCGGCACGCCGATCTTGCCGATGTCATGCAACAAACTTGCGATATGCACGTTTTCCAAAAACTTTTGGTCAAAACTCGCACTGCCGTTTTCGATCATCCTCTGGGCAATCATAACCGCGTAATTGGTCACGCGCTCTGTGTGCCCGTGCGTGTACTCGTCCTTGATTTCGATTGCCGAGGCCAAAACAAGCGTGGTGCGAAAAAACAAATCGCGCGTCTTCTCCGCTTCGCGCCTAGCTTCTCTAAAAAGCTGGGCGTTTCGAATCGCCATCGCCGCGTCGGATGCAAGCGCGGCAAAAAAATCCAGCTCCTGCTGGTCAAACTTGTCCCCGTCGTTTCGCTCGCCTAAGAGCAAAACGGCCTGCAGTTTGTCGCTATAATACGCCGGCACGCAGGCGACAGCGCCGATCATGTGCATTTGGTCAGCAACCTTGTAGAGAAGTTCCTTTTTGCCGTTACCCTCGCGCATCACACTTTCTTGCCAAATCAATTTATTTATATCCTGCGTGACAATCGCGTTGCGGTTAAGGACCAACGACCGATATTCTTTTTTGTTAAACAAAGCGATGATAGGATGAGTCTTGTCAAAACGGGCAAAGCCGGCTGGAATTTTGAACCCTGTTTCTCCTTTGGAAATGTTAAGAACAAAGCTATCGAGATCAGAATCATAAACGATCATGCCCGCGTGTTTGATCTGCACTTTTCCGACGATCATCCGCACGATGAGCTTGATCAAAAGCTCCGGGTCATGGATCATGATCATGCCGCGGCTGGCGGCCTCAAGCTCTTTTTTATAATCGATTTTGGTTGTCATATTTATGTCCTGTCATTGCGAGCGAGCCGTTAGGCAAGCGAAGCAATCTCGTTTTTTAGGGATTGCTTCGTCGTCCCGTTTTACGGGACTCCTCGCAATGACACTAGGTGCCACTTTTTAATTCCTTAAGCACAATCTTTTCGAGTTCATCGAGAACAAGCGGCTTGTGCACAAACCCGGTAACACCCAAACGTTCAGCCTCGAGAATTGTGTTTTCTTCTTTAACACCAGTGACCATCACGACCTTGGTCCCATTGCCGGCTTCACGCAATCTTTTAAGGACCTCGACGCCATTCATCTCTTCCATGCGCACGTCTAAAAGGACCAAATGCGGCTTTTCCTGCTCAATGATCTCAAGAGCCTCGACCCCGCCGCTGGCGGTAAAGACCTCAATGTGGCGTTTGCGAAAATAGCTTTTGGCAAACTCACGGATATCGATTTCGTCATCGACAATGAGAAGTTTTGGCATATCCAGTACCCTTTCAAGTGTTTCAAGTTTTGCAATCATATGATCACCTTTACGCTGCGGGTAATGTTAAATGGACGCTCGTTCCCTGTTTATATTTTGATTCGTAAACGACTTTTCCCTTATGGTTCTCCTCGATCAAACGTTGAATAACATAAAGCCCCAAACCAGTCCCTTTTTTGCTCGAGAGCTTGGTCGTAAAAAACGGAGTAAAAATCTTTTCTTTGTCCTGCTCCTGTATCCCGATGCCATTATCCTCGACGATAACGTCCAAATGTCCGTTGCTGCCACCTGCGGCTTTGATCTTGATCGTAGGACTGTAGTTGGGTTCCTTAAGCTCAGCTTTTCGCTGCATCATAGCGTCATAAGCATTGTCGATCAAATTAAAAAAAACTTCCTGCAACTGCGTAAAGTTACCATGGATCTTTGGCAAATCCGATGAGTAATCGTGGCTGATCGAAATTTCGCCGGGCTTGATCTTAAACTGCGTCATATCCAGCGCCGCTTCGATCAATTTATCAAGCGAAATATCCTGGACGCCCGCATCATCCTTGCGCGTGTATTTAAGAAGGCCCTGAACGATCTCCCCGCCCTGCTGGACGTTGGATTCAATGCGGTTAAGGGCATGCTCGAGATCCAGGATCATTTCTTTGACCTCAAGGGACATCGGCAAATTATGGCCAAGCTTTAACGTATCTAGCGCATCTCCGGCGATAAAACCCATCGCATGCAAACGATTATTGATCTGATGCGAAAGCCCATCGGCGAGAGTCCCTATTGTGGCCATCTTTTCGGCTTTGAGCAATTGGGCGTGCGTGTTTTTCATCTCGTCATAAAACTGCGCGTTCTCAACGGCGAGTGCCGACTGATTGGCGAGGATCGAAAAAACCGACAAATCATCCGAACTATATGTTTTGCCTGAGACCTTGTTGCCCATAATAAGAATCGCGACTAATTTTTCGTCAATAAAACTTGGCACGACGATTGCGGCATCGATCGCTTTGAGTTCCGCCTCAAGGCGAGCTAATTTAAGATCGCCGTAATCCTGGGTGCGCTGTTTGATCTCATCGTAAACAATTGGGTTTTGTGTTTCTTTAAGAATTTGTACGAGTGCGGTCGAATAATCGATGTCACTGCGGAATCTTTTTCGAATTAACCGGCTACGATACGCGCCTAAACGAAACTTTTTGGCATAAACATCGTTTAAAAAAACCATGCTGTACTCGACGCGAACGGTGCGCGTCATGATATGCACAATCAAAGTGACGAGGCGCTTTAAATCCTTGATTTTTCCCATCCCCGCCGACGCCTGCCGAAGCGTCGCCTGATACCGGCGCTGTTCTTGCAATAAACGATCCTCTGCGCGTCGCTGGAAATAAACATAAATAAACGGCCCGACGGTAGCAAGTACGGTGGATGTAACGAGCGGAACCATCCACCAAGAGTCATCGAATAAAAACTTTAGTTGATCTTTAAGACCACCCACAATCGCAAAAGGGATACCCAAAACTAAGCTATAAACTGCAATAAAAAGACTCGTTCTTGTTATAACAAGGCTGATATCCATTAAGCGATGTTTTATAATCGCATATGTATTAATGATAGCCCATAAACTCACTAATATTGTGCTTACTGGCATAATGTTGATTCTATACCACGGGAAAAAATTTACAGATCCCCCTAAAAACCCAAATATTCCAGCAAGCAAAATATATAAAATCTGATGTTGCAATCGCTTATCAGTAGTTATATTAAATTTATAAATCAAAAAAAGATGTCCTAACATCACATTTGCTAAAAAATGACAAACACCTAGATGAAATACTAAATTTGCTTTAGGCCAATATATAAATGGCCCAAATTGCCCACCCCCCGAAGCAAATTTATCCGTGTAAACGAAAGAAATAATTAGGAATAGAAATATAAAATTAAGTCTGGTTAGAACTTCTGGAACTCTAATCTTCAAGAGTTCAATTGAAAATTGCAAAAAGGTTGGCGCTATAAAAAAAGCTCCAATCATACACGTTCTAACTAAAAAATTGGCAGCTGCAGCATCTTTCGAAAATAACCACAAGAGATAAAAAAAAGACCAGAAACTTATCGCACAAATAAAACCAAGAAACCACCGATTGGCTAATGGTTTACAATTTCGAATGACCAAAAAAGCAAGAAAAAGACTTGATGCCAAGTCTACAAACGCAGAAAAGATATAAAAAGTTATTGAGACAAACATATTTTTTTCTTTTATCTTTTCGTTAACATAATGAAAAACATATGCTTTGTCTTTTCCCAAGTAATCTTTAAATCACATCCCTTTATTTCATTCTCAATCAATAATAAAACTTCATCTTTGGTACGCTGATAAAATCTCCAATCACAAACCCAATCAGCAGCTAAAAATGACTCTCTTTTCATTCCATTTTTATGCGCAAAAATAAACTTACCACCAGAAGGAATATTATCGACACAAAATTTAACAAATAACTTTAGGACATTATCCGCAAAATAGTCAACAAGCCCGATGCTGTAAACTAAATCTACGTCTTTGAGGATACTAATCTTTTTTCGATTTCTTGATGCATTAATCAGCTGAATAATATTTTGTTGAATAAACTTAGCTTCCACTAGTGATGGCCATTTCCTAGCATAACGACCAGAAAGCTTTAATGCTTCGATATCCTGATCTATTGCTTTTATTTTAATATTAAACTTAGGAGAAAAACTTGCAAATAAGTCACGCAAGTCTTTACTAGCCCCACATCCAAAATTAACTATTTCAAGAGGTTTTTTATACTTTAAAATAAAATTTTTTAACAATTCCCGCATCTTATCTTTTCTGGTTATATCTGCCTTCGCAAGACTGTTATTAATTACATACCAATCAAAAAAGGAACCAATTTCATTACTCGAAATAATTTTTTGATCATAAAACATTTCAATAACCTTATAATCACCACCATACCCCCTCGGCTTAATATACCCACGATGAGCAACCTTGCTTTGAGAAAACCATTTAGCCAAAGTTTCCCGAAAATATATTTTTATATTCTTTTTTACCGTTAAGCTGTCAATTCCCTCTAAAATATGTTCACCCTCAACAAGTAATGCAGTTAATTCCTTACCTACCCTTCTGTAAGTCCTCTCATTTTTCTTGTTTTTTATGCTTGAAAGACTAGCTAAAGATTTCTCAAAATCTTTTAATTTAATAGATAAAAATACATTTAAAGCGTTTTTTGTTTTATTATCCTCAATTACCCTAAGTAAAGTATTTATTGAAATATTTTGCCCCATGGTTACTTTCCTCCTATGGCTAAAACTAATCCGACATTATTCCCCCCAAACGCTTGGGAGGTATTTAAAACGACATTGACTTCTTGTCGTCGACTATTGTTAGGAACCACATCAAGGTCACACAAAGGATCAGGATTTTCAAAATTTATGGTCGGTGGGATTTCGCCGTATTTTATGGCCAAACAACACGCAATGGATTCCAAGGCCGCCGCCGCACCCATCGTATGCCCTAGCATTGATTTAATTGAACTCATCGGTATCCGCTCTTTCAAATGCCCAAACACCTCATGATATGCCACACTTTCTGCCCTATCATTTTCAATCGTACCCGTCCCATGCGCTGAAATATAATCAATGTCTTCCGGTTTTACCCCGCCAGACTTTAAGGATTTACGAATAGCACTAGCAACACTATGCGGATCAGGATTTGTCATGTGATGCGCATCACAAGACATACCGCAACCAATAATTTCTGCATATATTGGGACATTGCGCTTTTTAGCGCTTTCTAAACTTTCTAGAAACAACATCCCTGCGCCCTCGCCGGGAATCATGCCCTGTCGATTCAAATCAAACGGCTGGCATTTATCAGTAGCAACCGCTAAAAGCCTTCCAAATCCAGTATAGACTATTCGAGAAATCCCATCAGCCCCGCCAACTAACGCATAATCAGCTTTACTACTTCGGATAGAATCAAACCCTGCGGCAACAGCATAATTACCCGAGGAGCAAGCGGTACTAAAAACCAAATTTTCACCTTTAATTTTTAACTCCTGCGCAATGATTTCACTTAAGTTGCACGCGGGGAATGTATACATTTGATTTCGATGGTCAGAGTGTTCGGATTGAACAATATAATCGTCATCCATTTTTTCTAACAAGCCAATTTCACCAGTTGTTGTCCCAACGCAAACAACCGTTCGAGCCGCAATCTCACCTGCTGCTAAAATACTTGCATCATCCAACGCCATTTGAGTTGCTACAAGCGTCATTTGCGATGTCCGCCCATATTTTCTAACAAGATTTGCATCCAAAAATTTAATAAAATCGCCTTTAACCTCCCCAGCAAAATGGCAATCATGTCCTGACGTATCAAAATTCTCAAGCCTGCTGATCCCCGATTTCCCCGCCAATAAATTTTTCCAAAACTCTTGCCAGCCGATGCCGATTGAGGAGACGACACCAAGTCCTGTAACAACCACTCTGCGCTTTGGATCTAATTGGCTCATTGGGGTACACTATAAAACGCTGTTATGTCCGCTTTTTTCTCATCCTTGACCAACACTTCCACGTCGGAATAACCGCCGTTTCCGATCGCACGCGATGACTTCACATTGATTGATACTTGATCGCCCACATTAACCGGCGCAAAAAAATCCGCTTTGACCTTGCCAATAAAGGCAGGCTTGGCGGATGAGTCTTGTCGTGGGGCTCTATATAACACTAAAGCCGCCTGTGCGGCGGCTTCGATTAAAAGCGTTTCGGGATAATGTTCCAAACGTTCGGGAAATTGTGAAAACGGCCATTCGTTGGCGGTAATATTTTTGATGGCCACAAGACTTTGGCCGGGGATGTATCGCTCAACACGGTCAAGCAATACAAAGGGATACGCGTGCGG
>CAZWOH010000076.1:0-3593 GCA_964635405.1 uncultured Planctomycetales bacterium
TAAGCGAAATTTGGGATTTGATCGGCGCGGCCAATAAATTTGTCGAGCAGGTCAAGCCCTGGCAGCTAAAAAAAGAAGGCAAACAGGACGAAGTTGAAAACTTTTTAGGGATTATTGTGGCTGTGCTTAAGTTTAGTGCCGATGCGATCGAGCCTTTTATGCCGTGGACATCACAAAAGATTAAGGAACAATTTAGCGCAGACACAATTAAAATCGGCGAACCGCTTTTCCCGCGATTGGAAAATATTAAATAGGTGTCATTGCGAGGAGTCCCGAAGGGACGACGCGGCAATCCCGATGTTTAAATAAGATTAAAAGCGAGATTGCTTCACTCGCCGTGCGGCTCGTTCGCAATGACAATCGATTATGAATCCTCCCACACTCACATGGTCTAAAGGCGTTGTCAGACTCATTGACCAGACGCTGCTTCCGACGAAGTTAAAATACATTACGTGCTCCGACGTTAAAACGCTCTGGCAGGCGATCAAGACTTTGCAGGTGCGCGGCGCGCCGGCACTTGGTGTTGCCGCTGGCTTTGGTGTTTTGTTAGGTATTAAAAATTTTAAAAGTTCGGATCGTCGGCAATTTGAGCAGAAGTTAAGCGAAGTTTGTGATTATATTGGCACGTCGCGTCCGACGGCGGTTAACCTTTTTAATGTCCTTGCCGAAATGCGAACAGTCACTCGCGCACATCCGTCGGCTACGGTTGATGAGTTAAAAAAACTTTTAGAAAAAAAGGCGCTGGAAATTTATGAGCAGGACCGGCGCGTTTGTCGGCAAATGGGCAAGCATGGCGCGAAATTTATCAAAAAGGGCGGGACGTATTTAACGATTTGCAACGCGGGCGCTTTGGCGACCGTCGATTACGGAACGGCTTTAGGCGTTTTTTATGCGGCCAAAGAAGCGGGCAAGTCGTTTAAAGTTTACAGTTGTGAAACGCGTCCGCTTTTGCAGGGAGCGCGGTTGACGTGCTGGGAATTGTTGCGTGCGAAAATCGACACGACCTTGATTTGCGACAGCATGGCCGCAACCCTAATGAAACAGGGCAAGATCGACGCTGTTTTTGCTGGTGCGGACCGCATCGCGTTAAATGGCGACACAGCGAACAAAATCGGAACGTATAGCCTTGCGGTATTAGCCAAGCATCACAAGATTCCTTTTTATATTGTGGCTCCCACCTCGACGTTTGATACGACAACAAAAACAGGGGATGGCATTGTGATCGAAGAACGCAAGAGTGAGGAAGTTGCGTGTTTTGCCTCTGTCCCGACGGCGCCAAAGGGTATTAAAGTTTTTAATCCGGCATTTGACGTGACGTCGTATCAACTGATTACAGCGATTGTGACAGAGAAGGGGATTTTAAAACTCCCCTTAAGTTCATTGTTGTCTAAGTTGCGTCATCCTGAGCGTAGCGAAGGATCTCTTGCTGATCAGATTCTTCGTCCCTGCGGGACTCAGAATGACGATTTTGAAAAGTTGGGAACAGCTCCTGCTTTTAAGAGGGCAGTCAAATGAAGTCCTCTCGATTAGGCGAATTGGCTTTAATCGATTGGATGCGTAAAAGTGCTGTTTGCTCGACTCTGGTTAAGCAGGGTATTGGCGATGACACAGCTGTTCTGCCCTTAAATGCGCGGCAGGATTTGCTTTTGACGACGGACATGTCGGTTGAGGGCGTGCATTTTACAAAACAGACAAAGCCAGAGCTGATTGGCCGCAAAGCTTTGGCCCGCAACTTAAGCGATATTGCGGCGATGGGCGGGACGCCTACGTATGCCGTTGTATCGTTAGGGTTGCCTCAAAACACTTCGACTACGTACGTTAAGAAAATTTATCAAGGCATCAATCGTTTGGCCAAAGAGTTTGACGTGAGCGTTGTCGGCGGGGACACGGTCAAAAGTGCGCACATTGTTATTAATATTGCTTTGTTGGGAATTGTGGCCAAAAATAAAGCGGTTTTGCGCCGTGGTGCAAAACCCGGCGATGGGATTTTTGTCACCGGCGCTTTGGGCGGTTCTTTAAAGTCGCTGCGGCATTTGACGTTTACCCCGCGTGTGCGCCAAGCGCAATATTTGGTCAAGAACTTTTACCCGACGGCGATGATTGATATTTCCGACGGGTTGGCTGGGGATTTGGGACACATTTTAGAAGAAAGCGGTGTCGGCGCGATTTTAGAGGAGGACAAAATCCCGCTTCATCGTGGGGTGGATTTGAAGGCGGGTCTTTGTGATGGGGAGGACTTTGAACTGCTTTTTACGCTTTCGCCTAAAGACGCGCAAAAACTTTTGCAATCAAAGAAAAAGGATTTTTATCACATCGGCGAAATTACCGCCGATAAATATAAATTATTCCTCCGTCAAAAAAACAACAAGGTAAGTTTACTTAACCCAAAAGGATTTGTGCATTTCTGATGAACACATTACATGTCACAACCCACAATCCGCAAGAAACACAGAAGATTGGCGAACGTTTAGCCAAGCAGTGCCAAGGCGGCGAAATTCTTTGTCTCTCCGGCAACTTAGGCGCGGGCAAGACAACGTTTGTCAAAGGGATCGCCCGCGGACTTGGCATCGACGAGAAAAATGTTAACAGCCCTACCTTTGTGATTATGAATGTATACGAAGGCCGTTTGCCTTTGTATCATTTTGATTTTTACCGGCTTGAAAGCCATAAGGACATTGAAGGCATCGGGTATGACGAATTTATTTATGGACGCGGGGTGGCGGTCGTCGAGTGGGCAGAGCGTTTTGGGCGCCTTATGCCATCGGAGCATTTGTCCATTGAACTTAGCGATCAGGGAGAACAGACGCGGGTCCTTAATTTTAAAGCAACGGGACAGCGATACGAAAATTTAATCGGAACGTTAAACAGATGAAAATTCTTGCCCTTGAAACATCTTCCAAACGTTTTTGCTTAGGCGTAGGCGACGGAAAAAGTGTTTTTAAAAGTCGCGCGATGGTGCTTGATAAAATTTTGTCCGACTCGATTGTTCCGGCTATTGACCGGATTTTAAAAGCTGCAAAATGGAAATTGCCGGATCTCGATGCTTTCGTCGTCGGGCTAGGCCCGGGGTCTTTTACGAGTCTGCGCGTTGGTCTCTCGACGGTCAAAGCGATGAGTTTTGCTTTAGGCACGCCGGTTATCGGGATTCCCAGCATGGATGCAGTTGCGCTTAATGTGGGCAAGACAGAGCGACACATTTGTGTCCTTTTGGATGCGCGGCGCAATATGGTCTATGCCTGTCTCTATGAAAATACGACCGGAAAATTAAAGAAAAAAAGCGAATATTTATTAACGCCTTTGATCAGTTTGCTTGATAGAATAACGACCGACACAATTTTTGTCGGCGATGCGCTGGTGGCCTATAAGACGGATATTGAAAAATATTTTTTGGCAAAAACCCAAGGGCCGCAGGTGAGTTTTGCCACAGAGGCCAAGGCCTATCCGAGCGCTAAAAATTTGATGATCTTGGCAGAGGAGCGTTTAAGAAAAAAGAAATTTGCCAATATCGATACGTTGGTTCCATTGTATTTATACCCGCAAGACTGTCAGGTGCAAAAATGAAAAATAACTCTACGCTTTTGACATGGGCCCAG
>CAZWOH010000076.1:3693-9035 GCA_964635405.1 uncultured Planctomycetales bacterium
TTCATGCCGCCAACAGCATGGGCTTGTCCGGTTACCCGAATTCCATTTTAAATTTGGCGCGTCCCGGGCTTATGCTGTATGGCCTTTATCCGCGGGAAGATTTGCGAAAAAAAATCAAGCTCAAAGCTGTTATGAGCGTCAAAACCCGTGTGCTTTTTATCAAGAGTTTAGAAAAGGGGCGCGGCGTCAGTTATGGACATACCTATGTTGCAAAAAAGAAGATGAAAGTCGCCACGTTGGCCATCGGTTATAGCGACGGGTATTTTCGCTGTTTGTCCAATAAGGCTTTCGTTTTGATTCATGGCAAGCACTGTCCTGTTTTGGGCAATGTGACGATGGACCAGATTATCGTCGACGTTTCGCATGTCAAAACGCTTAACATCGGCGACCCGGTCACTGTCCTGGGGACCGACAAAAAACAAAGTATAACGGCTGAGCAGTTAAGCGCTTGGGCGGGCACGATCAATTATGAAATTGTCTGCAATCTCGGCAACCGGCTACAGCGTGAGTATATCAAAACTTCTTCTTAATCAAATATCCCGCCAGCGCCGCAAAACTTGCCGGGGCCAACCACGCGGATACAAACGGCCACAAAACGCCGGATTTTCCTAAAGCAATCCCGACGGAATTAACGACCATATAAAGAAATGCCAGTGCGATGGCAATAGCCAGCGCACTAAAGGTTTGGGCTTTGCGCCGTCCGACAAATAAAGCCAGCGGCAGGCCGGCTAAGACAATCACAATAATCGAAAAAGGTTTTGCGATTTTTTGGTGCAGGTCAACGTGCAAATTGTTAATCGCCCTAAGCGCGCCGCTTTTGGAAAAACGGCTGATGTACTGATACAGCTGGCGGGAATTCATCGCATTGACGTTAAGGCTCTGGCGCAAAAAGTCCTGCGGCGACTCCTTGATGTCCATGAGCTTTTCCCCGACGGGTTTGATAGTCGCTTCGCCTGTTTCGGGATTAATGATCGTGCTGATGTACACATTATAAAATTTCCATGCTATTCCGGTCCATTTGCCTTTGAGAGCAAGCGTCTTTTCGCGCAACTGCATTTTTTCGTCATATTCATGGATTGTGATGCCTTGCATTTCATACGTGTTCGGGTCGTAGACGTCGATGCAGTAGAGACGGTTTTTAAAGCCGTAATACGTTAAATAATTGATTTTTGCGGTTTTCTTTTTTGTGCGGTCGACTTCGAGAATAATATGATCATTGCGGATTTTTTGGGCGCGTTCTTGGGCTTGTGGAACGTAGCGTTCATTGGCAAACATGGTCAGCCCGGCGATAAAAATTGAAAAAAAGATCGCCGGCCGGCTGATCCGCCAAAAATTCATGCCGCTAGCCCGCAGGGCGATAATTTCATTGTGATTGTTCAGACTTGAATAGCAAAAAAGTACAGAAATCAAGCACGTGATAAAAGATGTTTCGACAAGAATAAGCGGCAAACTTGCCAGATTGTATTGGATAATGACCGGGATGGGGACTTTTTGGGCGATAAACTCGTCGAGATTGCTTGTGGTGTTAATCAGGATATACAACAGCGAAAACATCAAGGAGATGACAGAAAAAACAAAAGCGATCGACAAGGTAATGTAACGGTCAATGATGCGCATCTTACATCCTTAATAAACGAAAATTAAAAATAAAAGCCGCAATAAAACCGATCAGGTTGGGGACCCACAGGATGATCCCCGCCGGAGCGACTTCCTGCAAACTTAACGCTTCGCA
Source organism: uncultured Planctomycetales bacterium (assembly GCA_964635405.1). Lineage (GTDB taxonomy): Bacteria > Omnitrophota > Gorgyraeia > Zapsychrales > JANLHA01 > JADLGJ01. The sequence goes on from CAZWOH010000076.1 coordinate 5,426, forward strand.
GCCTAACGAAACAAGATAATACGTTACCGCCAGAGCAATGACGATAAAAACATTTTTGGCGCGCTTGTCCCGTTTGTTGGTGATGATTGAAACAGGAAAGGCGAGCAAAATAAAAACAAGCGGCGAAAACGCCCATGTTATTTTGCGCCAGTATTCGGTTTCAAATGCGGATGTCTTGACAAGCAATTTCTCCAGGCGTTGACGTTCTTCGACAATTTGGGACAGCGACATGCCTTTGGGTTTTTTGGTGATTTCTTTTTTGCTTTCGGCCGATAAATCAAGCGTCATAAAAAAAGTCTGAAAATTGAGTTTATAAAAATTGTTCGGGTTCTGCAGGTCCGGCTCGTCGGATGTGCCGTCGATGAGCTTTAAAATGATTTGGTCTTTGCCCGGCACAGGACTAAATTCCCCGCGCTTGGCTGTGATTGTCCGTGTCGGCTTGCCGTTGGCTTGCGGCTGGTAAATGGTGATATTAAAAAACTTGTTGTCGTCAATGCGGTGGATAAACAGGATTTGTTTTTCAAAGGACGTGATAAAAACGCCGGGTTCTAACAGCGCCGTCGGGTTGCGGCTGCCTAAAGTTTTGAGCATGACCCTTTGTTCGTGATAGGCGTATGGGATGACCCGGTCGGTCAAAATAAAAAGAAAAAGGCTAAAGACGATGCCCACAGCTAGAAGCGGCATCAGAAGTTTTAGAAGATAAATTCCGCTGGCGCGGATGGCGATGATTTCATTGTCGGCAGATAAACGGCTAAAGGCGAGCGTAATTCCAACTAGGCAGGCTAAGGGCAGCGTGTAACCTAACAAGAGCGGAACGGACAAAAGAAAAACTTTGCCGATAACAGCCAAACTTACGCCTTTGTTGATGACTAAGTTCACCAGCTGGATTAAGTTCCCGAGCAAAAAAACACACGTCAATACGCCCAAAGCCAAAAAAAAGGGAAGGACACATTCGGAAAGGATATAGTTGCGAAGAATCCGCATTTTAAAATTGGGGGCCTTTGTTTGTTGTGGCCAGTGTTGCAATCGCTGTTGTTAGCACGTTAACTTTGTTTGCGCCGGCGTCCTTGAGGACTTGGGCCGCTTGGGACGCTGTTGCCCCCGTCGTCAAAAGGTCGTCAACAAGCAAAATATTTTTATGACGCAAGTTATTGGAAGGTTTAAACTCAAATTTTGCATTATAACTTATTGCGCGACGAATCGTCGCGTAAAAGTTAAATGCAAAATTTGCCTTCGGTTGCGGTTTACCGCAAGGATTAACCCCGCACGTCTCGACTTTGTCGAGACATGCGGCCCTTTGGGCGGATTTTGCTTGGACTCGCAGGAGCGAGTCTAATGCAAAATCCGGGTTAATTTTAAAGGCGGCATCCATGTTTGTCCAGCGTTCTTTTTGGCTAAGACGCGCCTGGTTAGGCGTATGGCGTATACGCAGCAAACTTTTGTTTTCCAGGGGGACTTTTAATTCTTCACTAAGCATTTGTGCGATTAAAAGGCTTTGATTATACCCGCGCTGGCGTTGGCGTGTCGGATAAAGCGGGACGGCCACAATCAGATCGTGGGCGTTGAGATTAAGGTGATAGTCTCTGGCAAAAGAGCAAATCTGTTCTGTGAAAAAATGCCGCAGGCTGGTTTTGTGGCCGTATTTAAAAAGGTGTAGCAGTCTTTGCATCGTCCGATTATAGAGAAAAACGCCCCACGCGCGGTCAAAGGCCATAGGAAAATTTTGGCAGTTAAGGCAAAAATGGTGAGCGGGATTTTCTACGGGACGTGAACAGCGACGGCAAAAGGGCGGCCGGTTTTTTGTGAGTTTGCTCTGGCAGGCAAAGCAAAGCCGAGGCGTTTTCTCAAGCGCTCCAAGCGAATTTTTGCAGAGAATACAGCAGGCGGGGTAGACAAGGTCAATCAAACCGGCACATAAGTCTCGAAACACGGGTGTGATTTTAGCATTGGCCATCAGCGATTGTCAATTTTTCATGAGCATAAATCGTTTGAAGCAAAGTCTATTTGTGCGTATAATGTCGCGTGCTTATAAAAAGGGAGGTGTTATGTTAAAGAAATATTTTTTACGGTTTCTCCTATTAGGTTTATTTTTTGTTTGTTTTTCTCCAGCATCGAGCTTTGCCTACCCGAGTGCGGTCAGTGTTTTGCCGGCCAAAGATATTGTGAAATTATCCGACAGTGCGTTGAGCGCTGTTTATCTGGACACCATTATCGAAATTGAAGCGATCAAGATTTTTCATAAAACTTCCGGGTTTAGCCCCAAAGAATATCAAGAGTACAAAAGTTTATTGCGGTTTCGCTATGAACTCAAAAGTGAATTGCAGCATCGTCAGCTGGATATCCCTTCCATCGATGAAGAGCGCAATTAAGAAAGGGTCTTTATGAAACAGGATTTAACGCAAGAGCGAAAACGGCTGTTTGACATTTTAAAGCAGGAAGCCTTTTTTTTAGGAAAGATTATTTTGTCGTCAGGAAAAGAAAGCGATTATTATCTGGACGCCCGGCGGGTGACGTTAAAGGCCGAAGGGGCGTACCTGTGCGCCAAAATTATTTTGGACCTGATTAAGGATGAAGAGTTTGCCGCAATTGGCGGACCGACGTTGGGTGCGGATCCTTTGGTTGGCGCTTTGGGGGTTTTGTCGTTTGAAGCCCGCAAGCCGGTCAATACGTTTATTATCCGCAAAGCGCCCAAGGCGCATGGCAAACAGCAACAGATCGAAGGGCCGATTATTCCCGACGGGGCGACGGTCATTTTGATTGATGATGTGGCGACGACCGGAAAAGCGTTTGTCGAATCGCTGGATGTTCTGGATAAAATCGGGATCAAGGTCAACAAATGTATTTGTATCATTGACCGTAATGAAGGGGCGCGTCAAGCGGTTGCGGCGCGCGGCTGTGAATTGATCTCGATCTTTAAGGCGGAAGAATTTTTGAAATGATATTAAGTCCTCTTGATCCCTTCGTGCGCAGTTTGATTTTGGTTTTCAACTTGCTTTGCTTTAGAAAAAACCAAAATCACTGTTTGAGCACGAAGGGATCAAGAGGACTTAACAAAAAATTTCCCTAAATAATACTACCCATATTTAATCAAGGAGGCGGTCAATGAGTTTAAACAGTGTAAACATTATGGGCAATTTGACGAGGGACCCGGAGCTTAAATACACTCCGGCGGGTAAATCGGTTTGTAGCCTATCGATTGCGAACAATCGTATTTATACAAAAAACGGTGAAAAAGTTACGGAAGTGTCCTATTTTGACGTCGAGGTTTGGGGTGTTGTGGGCGAAAATTGCGCGAAATATCTGACTAAGGGCAGTGGCGTTATCGTTGAAGGCCGTCTCAAACAGGACCGTTGGGAAAAAGACGGAAAGACGCAAAGTCGTGTGCGGATTTCGGCAAATAATGTGCATTTTTTGGCCAAAAAACGTGATGATTCTTCGGGCGGTTCACAGCCGATTGCACAGAGTGATGCGGTTGCAGAAAATATGCCTCCGGCCGAATCCATTGCGTGGGATGAATGAGGAAAGTTTTTTATAGAGGGCGTTGTCAAAATTAAATTTCCCTCCCCCCCTGTGGGGAGGGTTCGGGAGGGGGTAACACTCGTCGGGTGTC
>CAZWOH010000077.1:0-9024 GCA_964635405.1 uncultured Planctomycetales bacterium
ATTTTGCGCCGCAAAAAGTTTCACAGGGCTTAGCGGCGCTTTGAGAGAAGTTTTTCGAAAATGATGAAAGAGACAATTGAAAATTTCATTAACTATCTTTCCGTCGAGCGTGGCTTGGCCAAAAATACGCTGATAGCCTATCGTCAGGATTTGGAAAAATATTCGCAGCATTTGTCCGAAAAACAGATAAAGACCGTTGAGCAAGTCAAACGTGATCACATAACGGAATTTATTTTTGGACAGAAAAATCAGGGTTTGTCGACAACCACGATTTGCCGAAGTTTGGCGGCTGTCAAAATGTTTCACCGGTTTTTGGTCCGCGAGCATTTAGCGCCAACCGATCCGACGAATCTTGTCGAAACGCCCAAACTTTGGAAACGCGTTCCCGACGTGTTATCGCAGGAGGAGATCGATGCGATGATCCGCGCTACGCTTGGCAAAAAGCCGCAGCAGGTTCGCGATCATGCAATTTTGGAATTGTTTTATGCCAGCGGGATGCGTGTCTCGGAATTAAGCGAACTAAAGGTTGAAAATGTCAACTTGCAGGTCGGTTACGTGCGTTGTTTGGGCAAAGGCAGCAAGGAGCGGGTCATTCCCATTGGGATGCGTTCGCGGGAGTCGATCAAGAAATATTGCGACAGCGCGCGGCAAAAGCTTTTGAAGTCGCGTTTGTCGTCGGACCTTTTTGTGAGCCGTTTAGGAAAAAAAATGACGCGCCAGTCTATCTGGCAGATTATTAAAGATTGCGCGAGGAAAGCGAATATTAAAAAAGTCATCAAGCCGCATACGTTGCGCCATACGTTTGCAACGCATCTTTTGCAGCATGGTGCGGATTTGCGTTCGGTGCAGGAAATGCTGGGCCATGCGGATATTGCAACGACACAAATTTATACGCACGTGGACCGTGATCGTTTAAAGACAGTCCACAAACAGTTTCATCCTCGGGGTTAAAGTTATGAAAATCGAACTTGGTAGTTTGGATTCCAGGATTTTAACAGATTTGAAATTTGTCGGCCACAAGGCGCAGCATCTGGGCTTTAAAGCGTATCTTGTCGGCGGAGTGGTGCGTGATTTGCTTTTAGGGCAGAGGAGTCTGGATTGGGACATTGTTGTCGAGGGAGAGGCGATTGTTTTGGCTAAAGCTTTGGTCCTTGGGGTCGAAACCCGACTTGTTGCCCACGCGCAGTTTGGCACAGCAACCCTTAACTTCCCTGACGGAAATGTCATGGATCTAGTCAGTGCCCGCAGCGAACATTATCCGCATCCGGGCGCTTTGCCGGTTGTCAAAAAGGGGACCTTAAAAGAAGACCTTTTTCGTCGGGACTTTACGATCAATGCGCTGGCGGTCAGTTTGAGCCCGGATTCTTTCGGAGAGTTGCAGGATTTTTACGGCGGGTACGAAGATTTAAGAAATAAAAAAATCCGCGTTTTGCATGAAAAAAGTTTTGTGGATGACCCGACGCGGATTTTGCGCGCCCTGCGTTTTGCATCGCGATTTAATTTTAAGCTCGAAGCTAAAACATTGCAATTTTTAAAAGACGCTTTGGCCGTGCAAGCGCCGTCGACGGTCAAAGCGCCACGGTATTTTGCAGAATTTCGAAAAATATTTTCTGAAAAATCCCCACTAGCCTGTTTAAAACGTTTGGCACATCTGGGCGCATTGGATTTTGTTGCGCCTGGGTTTGTTGTCGACTGGAAACTTTTTTTGCGTTTAGAGAAACGCGTCAGGCTTCTTGAAAAAACAGACTTTTATTCTTCGAAAGACTGGTCGGGAATTTTTTTGCTCGCTTTTTTTGCCCACGCCGGCGAAGAAAAGCTGAAACATTATGTGAAACATTTCCATCTGACAAAAGAAGAACGCCTGCGGTTGTTTTCGCTGGGTGAAATCCCTGCGATTGTCAGTCAGCTTAAGGTTTTGGACCTGGCTGCCAGCGACATTTATGAAATTCTCGACCCGCTCGAGCTGGAAATAATTTACTTTATTCGCATGACAACTTCGGTTAATATGGTTGGCTTGCGCGCCCAAAAGTTTTTGCAAAAATGGCGTATGGTAAGTTTAGAAATAACCGGGGAAGACCTTAAAAAACTTGGTGTTTTACCCGGGCGGCAGATGGGTGCTCTTTTGCGCCGTGTGCTTTTAGAGAAGATCGACGGGAAAATCAAAAACCACAAGGACGAAATAATTTTTGCCAAACGTCTGATGCTTGCCCCGTAAACTGGAGTTTAAAATATGGATCGTACCAAAAGAATCAATGAAATGATCAAACGCGAGATCGGGATGATGCTCTTGGAGGATGTCCGTGACCCGCGTTTAAAATTTGTGACGATCACCGATGTGGTGGTCAGTAAAGATTTACAGCATGCCAAAGTGTTTTACAGTTTTTTAGGCAGTGACAAGCAATCCGTAGAAGAGGCGCTTGAAAATGCGCGGGGCTTTATCCGGCGTTTGGTCGGCCAACGCGTGATTATGCGCTACACCCCGGAGATCATTTTTCTCTATGACAAGTCGATTGAATACGGGGACCGGATTGAACAGACGCTCGAAGAAATCAAGCGCCGTGCCGACGGTGAAAGTGCAATTTAAAATAGCAGGTGCCCATGAGTTTAGCTTTGATTCTTCAAAAAATTTCGCAGCACAAAACGTTTATTGTGGCAACCCATGTCAACCCAGACCCGGACGCTTTAGCCTCGCAGCTGGCGATGATGATTTTTTTAAAAGCGCTGGGAAAAAAAGTGATCCTCGTAGCCGAGGAAATTGTCCCGCAGCGGTATGCTTTTTTGCCCGGCGCCGGGCTGATCAAAGAAATTGATCCTAAAAAAAAGATTGTTTATGATGCCGCGATTATCGTCGATTGCGGGGATCTTTCACGGGTCGGCGCGGTTAAAAATATCCTTGAAAGCTCCAAGCCGATCATTAATATTGACCATCATATCACTAACGATTTCTTTGGGACGATCAATCATGTTGTGCCTCAAGCCTCTTCGACGGCAGAGATTATTTTTGATGTGCTTGAACAGGCGAAATTTAAGTTGGACAAAAAAATTGCGACTCTTTTGTACTTGGGGATCATGACGGATACCGGCTCGTTTCGGTTTGAAAATACGACCAGTCGCACGCATGGGGTGGTTAGTCGTTTGCTGAAATTCAATTTGCCGGTCAATGCTTTTTATCAAAGGCTTTATGAAACCGTGCCGCTTTCCGACTTAAAATCGTTTACAAAATTAGTTGGCAATTTCCATTCACATTTTGATGGGCAGGTCGTTACTCTGCAGCTTAGACAGAGTGTTGTCAAAAAGTTTTCGAAAGAATTTGATCTGCGGGATAAAATTTTTTCTTATTTGCGGACGATTAAGGGGGTTGCAGTCATCGCCATTTTGACCGAGCATGGTAAAAATAAAACGCGGGTCAATTTGCGTTCGCAGGGCAAGGTGGATGTGGCGCGCTTGGCCGCCGCGTATGAGGGGGGCGGACATAGCCGTGCTAGCGGTTGTGTTGTGGGAAAAAATATGCTTGCGGCGACCGAAATTATTTTAAACGATCTAAACAAACTTCTTAAAAAGAAAACAAACGCATGACTGAAAAAGAAACGATTGTCCACAGGAATAATGAACGTACGGGAATTGTTGTATTAAACAAACCTTCGGGAATGACTTCGCATGATGTCGTCGCGCGCGTGCGGCGGATTTTTAAGATGAAACGCGTCGGGCATTCCGGGACGCTTGACCCTTTGGCCACCGGCGTTTTGGTGATCCTTCTGGGCAAATCAACAAAACTTTTTGAAAAATTTGAAGCGTTTGACAAGGCGTATAAAGCCACGATGATTTTTGGAAAAAAGACAACGACCGCCGACATTCAGGGAAAAGTCACGCAGGAGTTGCCCTTCGAGCATTTAACGCAAGCTCAAATTGAAAATACACTCAAAGAATTTGTCGGTCACACCGAACAGGTCCCGCCGATGGTTTCGGCCGTCAAAATTAACGGTCAGCGTCTTTATGAGTTGGCCCGCAAAGGGATTGAAGTCGCCCGTGTTCCACGCAAGATCAAGATTGATAAACTTGAGCTTTTGGATTTTAATATGCCGCACCTCAAATTTTATCTGGAGTGTTCCAAAGGAACATATGTCCGCAAGCTCGCCGAGGATATCGCTGAAAAGCTTGGAACAGTAGCTTGCATCGCGCAAATCCAGAGGACAAAGGTTGGGCCGTTTACGATTGATAAGGCCGTCGATCTTCAGGATTTAAACGAAAAGCATATTCTCAATTGGACTGGGTAGGAGTCCATGAAAGTTTTTAAAGGGATTGCTTCTGTTAAAGGTGAATTTAAGAACTCGGTCGTTGCCATCGGCGTTTTTGACGGATTGCATCTGGGCCATCAGTTGTTAATCCGTAAAGCTGTTGAACGTGCCAAGTCTCTGCGTGGCCAATCGATTGTCATGACCTTTGACCCTCATCCGGTCCATGTGCTTCGTCCCGAAAATCATCTACCGCTTCTTGTGTCCTTGCCGTTTCGCTTAAAATTGATTGCCGCTTTGGGCGTTGATGCGGTTGTCGTGGTGCGTTTTACAAAAACTTTTTCACGTCTTTCTCCACAGCAGTTTATTTCAAAATATCTTGTCATGCCTTTTTTGCCGCGCGAGATTATCGTCGGCGACGATTTTCGTTTTGGACAAAATCGCTCGGGCACGATTTCTGTGTTTGCGGATGCGGGTCAAAAATACGCCTTTGAAGTTGTCAGCGTAAAGACAACCAAAGCAGGGCATAAAAAATTTAGTAGTACCGTTGCCCGGGATGCGATTGCCGTCGGTAATCTGAAAAAAGCTTCGGCTGTTTTAGGGCGGCCTGTTTCACTTTTGGGACTTGTTGTCCGAGGAGACCAGCGCGGCAAGACGCTTGGCTACCCGACGGCCAACATTGTCCCCGCGGGCGAAATTTTGCCCCCGCAGGGCGTTTATTGTGTGCGTATTGTTTTGGGTCGACAATCATTTTTAGGAATCGCGAATGTCGGTGTGCGTCCGTCGTTTCACAAAGAAGATCGCCTGAACGTCGAAGTCCACATTTTTGATTTCAAAAAAAATATCTACGGTAAAGAAATCTGCGTTGCATTTTTGCATAAAATCCGCAATGAAATGTATTTCCCGTCGAGCAAAGACCTTGTCGCGCAAATCCAAAAAGATGAGGCCTTTGCGCGAAAATGGTTTGCCCGTCAGAAGATTTAAGGTCCAAATCCAATCTGTTTTTTAATTCGGTATATTTTGTAGATTTTAAAGCTACAGCTTGCCCTCTTTTGTGTTTTCGCTACAACCTATTGTGCTCATTGAAAATAGCTGAAATTTCCTGTTGACAAGGTGGGGGGCTATTACTAAAATGTTGCATGTAGTGGAGCAAAGTGGTTTGTTGTGGAGCGCTAACCTTTTTGTCGAGGACGACAATGTTTTACGGTGAATACAATCATGGGATTGATAGAAAAGGCCGTTTGATTTTGCCTGCACGTTTTCGCGAAATCTGCAAAGAATCCGGAATCGAAAAGTTTTTTATTACCCGCGGTTTGGACAAATGCCTTTTTATGTTTACCGAGGAGGAATGGCGGATGCAGGAACAGAAGTTCAAAAATCTGCCGTTTACAAAACAAGAATCACGTAGTTTTAATCGTTTGTTTTTTTCTGGGGCAATTTCAGTGGCGCCTGATAAACAGGGCCGTTTTATTATTCCGCAATATTTAAAAGATTACGCAAACATCAAAAAAGACGCGATTGTGATTGGGATTTCCAATCGTATCGAAATTTGGGACACCAAAAGCTGGCAGACATTTTATGAAACATCCAGTTCAAGTTTTGAACAAATCGCCGAAAATATGATCAGTACGTAAAGAAAAGGACGAAGCAAGAGAATATGGTTCACTTTGCTTGGGAAGAAATTAAAAAGAGTATGGAAGATAAACTCGCACACATACCGGTCATGCACAAGGAAATCGCAGAGTATTTGCGTTTACCGTTAGGCGGCGTTTGTGTCGATGCGACTCTGGGGATGGGCGGGCATACACGGCTTTTGGCTTCCCAGGTTGGCCCGACGGGAAAAATTATCGCCATCGACCGTGACCGGCAATCGATGGAAACGGCAAAAAAGAACTTGGAACAAGTTGCTAACCAGATTTCGTTTGTGCAGGAAGATTTCCGTAATATTGACCGCGTTTTAGACGGTTTAGGGGTCAAAAGTGTCGACGGTGTTTTGCTCGACTTAGGGATTTCAAGTTTTCAACTTGACAATGAGCAGCGCGGATTTAGTATAAAGGCCAATGGTCCGCTGGATATGCGCATGGACCAGGACAGCTGGCTTTCCGCCTATGATTTGGTCAATTCCTTGTCGGAAAAAGAGCTGTCTTTAATTTTAAAAGATTACGGTGAAGAACGCTGGCACAATCGCATTGCCCGGCGCTTGGTAGAAGCAAGGTCCCTTCGTCCGATTGAAACGACGAAGGATTTATCTGATATAGTCCTTAAATCGATTCCCTCGGGGAAAAAATGGCAAAAGATCCATCCGGCGACGCGGACTTTTCAGGCTTTTCGCATCGCGGTCAACCGAGAGTTAGAATCACTCGACATAGCCCTTGGCAAAATTGTTCCATATTTAAAACCGCAGGGGCGCATTTGTGTCATTTCTTTCCATTCGCTGGAAGACAGGATTGTTAAGAATAAATTCCGCTTCTTTGCCCAGTCCGGCGAGCTTAATCTTGTTTTAAAAAAACCTTTAACAGTCAGTTCTTACGAAGAAGAAATTAACCCGCGCAGCCGTAGTGCGCTTTTGAGGGTCGCTGAAAAATCGTGAACTTTGTACGACGGCGGTCGCAAGGGTCGGCCGTCATTCGTAAAAAAATAAATTTTGGGGGGAATTATGAAACTCATCAAATCAATTCGCGTGATGGTTATCTTGACAGGCTTGGCGCTGATCTACGTTTATATGCAAATGGAAATCGTCAGCCTCGCTTATGAAGGCAAGCGAAAGGAAAAGCAAATTATCGAGCTTAATGAAAGCACCGGTGCGGTAGTTTACAAAATTTTGCAATTAAAATCCGCAAATCATTTGGGGGACAATCTTTTAAGTGAGAGCTCGACGTTGCGTTTTCAGGATAATAGCGCAGTTGTCGAACTTGTCAGCAAAGAGTCTTTCTCGTCGACAGAATCTACTGGCAGAGCAGTTATGCCTGCGAAATCAAACCCTTTCTTGAGCTTCTTCTTTAAGGCCCCGCCGGAGGCGCGCGCCGAGGAAAAAACAGATTCATTAAAGCCGTGGAGAAGAACTCGTTAAGAAAGTGTTGTAAGATCATTACCAACAACTAAAGTCTCTTAAAGTGTACATCCAAAAGCGCTCTCTGCGATTTGTTCTTGTTTTTTTATTGCTTTTTGCAGGGCTTTCGTATTTTACTTTTCAACTGCTTTTGATCCAGTTTTTTCGTTCCGAGCATTTGTCAGCGCTTGCTCAAAAACAGCAGAATTATTTGATTCCCTTGGAGCCTGTGCGCGGAACGATTTATGACCGGCTTTTGCGCCCTTTGGCGGTCAATGTCACAGTTTACTCTATCTATGCAAATCCTCGTCGGATGAAACCTGCGGAAAAAGACAATGCCGCCCGTCAGCTGGCCTTAATCCTTAATGTCAATAGCAGTCAGATTCGTGAGAAGCTTGATCGTGAAAAGTATTTTGTGTGGCTTATGCGAAAAGTTCCTTTTGAACTTTCCGAAAAAATTCGTCATGCCAAAATCAAGGGCATAGGGCTTGTTCGTGACAGCAAGCGGTACTATCCTAATCAATCACTTGCAGCACATCTGATTGGTTTTGCCGGCATGGACAATAAAGGTTTGGAAGGTCTCGAGCTTATGTTTGATAAATATTTGCGCGGGGAGCCGGGTTATTCACAAATTTTGCGGGACGCCAAACAGCGTGAACTTTTGATCGAAAAGAATTTTTTACCCCCCAAAGACGGATTTAATCTTGTCCTGACGATTGATGAGACAATCCAATATATTAGTGAACGGGCCCTTGATAAAGCGTTTGCAAAAAGCAATGCGATCGCCGCAACGGTCATTGTCGTCAACCCCAAGACCGGCGAGATTCTCGCTCTTGTTAATCGTCCGACGTATGATTTGACAAATGTAGACAAATTCCCGACGGAGAACCGTATGAACCGTGCGATTTCGCTTGTCTATGAACCGGGGTCTGTTTTTAAAATCGTCGCCGCCTCAGCCGCGCTCGAAGAGGGGTTATTTAAAGAAACCGACAAAATTTTTTGCGAAAACGGAAGCTATAGCGTTGGCGGACACATTCTTCATGACCATCATGGCCATGGGACATTGACTTTTAGTGAAGTTATAGAACAGTCGAGCAATATCGGGGTGACCAAAATAGCGCAAAAGATGGGACCGGTCACATGGTATAAATATGCGAAGCGTTTTCGTTTTGGGGACAAGACGGGGATTGATCTTTTAGGCGAAGTTGACGGATGGATCAAAAAGCCTTCGGTATGGTCCAAGACGTCGATTAGCGCATTGCCGATCGGCCAAGAGGTCACGGTGACACCCATACAACTGGTTGCGGCAATTGCCGCTATTGCCAATGACGGTGTTTACATGAAGCCGCACATCGTTAAATATGTTAAAGATAACAACGATGAGCTGATCGAATCCGTCGAGTCGCAAGCTGTTTCGCGGGTCATCAGCCCAGAGACAGCCAGGCGTTTGCAGGCTATTCTTAAAGGGGTCGTCGACCGAGGGACAGCCAAAAAAGCGCAAATCGCTGGGATTTCTGTCGCCGGAAAAACAGGCACCGCCCAAAAGGTCGAAAACGGTCGGTATTCTAAAGACAGTTTTTTTGCGTCGTTTATCGGATTTGCTCCGGTTGAGAATGCACAATTGGCGGTCATTGTGATGTTTGATGACCCACATCCGGACCATTTTGGCGGGACGGTTGCCGCTCCGGTTTTTCATGATATTGTCGTCGACAGTTTAAAATATTTGGATTCAGAAATCATAAA
>CAZWOH010000078.1:0-6976 GCA_964635405.1 uncultured Planctomycetales bacterium
TAATCCTCTTTAAACAAAAATTCGGTCCAATCCAAAAAATCAATCAGCGTATCCATGCGCCCTTTATATAAAGCCACGATGGACTCTAAATTTGCCAACTCTGCCGTCGGGCTTCCATATTTTTCGGCCAAAAACGGCTTAATCGCATTAGCTAATTTGGACGTTTCCATTTCCTTAATATATTGCCCATTGAGCCACTTTAATTTGTCCATCGAAAAAGCGGCTCCGGCCTTATTGACTTTCTTTATCGAAAACTTTTTGACCGCCGCATCAAGCCCCACTTTTTCCTGATTATTGCCCGGCGACCAGCCTAAAAGCATCAGATAATTAACAATTCCCTCGGGCAAAAATCCTTGCGATTGATAATCGCTGACCGCAACCGCACCCGCACGCTTGGACATGCGCCCGCCTTCTTCGTCCATGATAAGGGGAAGATGCGCAAACTTCGGCACCTTAAAACCCAAAGCCTGATAAATCATGATTTGTTTGGGCGTGTTGGAAATATGGTCTTCTCCGCGGATGACATGGCTGACCTGCATCAGCGCATCATCAATAACGCAGGCAAAACTGTACGTTGGGGTCCCGTCGGACTTCATCAAAACCTGATCTTTGATCGTTTCGGTATCAAAGACAATTTCGCCGCGGATCAAGTCAAAAATTTTAACTTGGGTCGGCAGCATTTTTAGGATCACCGCTTCCCCATCCTTATACGCTTTGCCTTCGTCTAAAAGCTGTTTGGCGTATTGACGATAAATATCAAAACGTTCACTCTGTTTATAAAATTCATCCCAGTTAAGCCCCAGCCATCGCATGCTGCGCAAAATCTCGTCGAGATACTCAGTCTTAGAACGCTCTTTGTCCGTGTCCTCGATACGCAAAATAAATGTGCCGCCGACCGCGCGGGCATACATCCAATTAAAAAGGGCCGTACGCGCACCTCCAATATGCAAAAACCCCGTCGGGCTTGGCGCAAAACGGACACGAATTGCAGTCGGGACACTGATGGAATTTAAATTTTCTACGGGTGTTTGCATACAATATTATGTTTCTGGAACAAGACGCCCTTGTTTAACTAATCGCTGCACCGTGGCTTCAACCCGCTCACGGTCCAAATCGCTGATATCCACAAACTCAATGCCGATATCATAAAACATCGGTTTGTTTTCTTCACCGGACTTACGGCGCACAGCCCAAACAACCTTGCCCTGGCATTTGACGTGTTCTTCAAAATCCAAAAGGTCCAGTTCAACCTCGACGGGCGCAAACATCGGGAGTCCTTTTTTAAGAATCACGCATACGCCGCCGACACCAATATTTTCGGTATGCGCCAAAATCACATCTTTTTGGTCTTGCTCATTGCGGACAATGACCTGACAAGGATAGTTGACGCGCGGAAATCGTCTGCGATTTAATCCATCCCAAGGGCTCATGATATTCTCCTTTGTATTGGCGTAATCTTACGGGCCAAACCAGTACTTGTATCAACTTCGACAACAACCCCGCAGAGTTGCGGATCTTCTGTTGCAACTTCAAAACGCACGGGCATTCCACTCCAAAAACGTTCAATGATTTTTTCTTTGTTCTGTCCGATCACCGAGTCATAAGGACCCGTCATTCCCAAATCCGTTATATACGCGCTGCCTTTGGGCAAAATTTTTGCGTCCGCTGTTTGAATATGCGTATGCGTTCCAAAAAGAGCCGTGATCTCTCCGTCGGCAAATAAACCAGCTGCGACTTTTTCGCTCGTCGTCTCCGCGTGAAAATCGACAAAAATGATATTGGTCTCTTTTTTGATCTGCTCGACAATACTCTTTAAAGCGCGAAACGGACAGTCGACATTATACCGCATAAAAACGCGCCCTAAAAGATTTACAATGCCAATTTTGTGCTCGCCCGCCGAAACAACCGCCCAGCCTTTTCCGGGAGTTTCGGGCGGAAAATTGGCCGGACGAATAATATTTTTTTCCTCACCCAAAAACTCGATAAGTTCATGCTTGTCCCACGTATGATCGCCAAGGGTCAAAAAGTCACAGCCGGCCCGATAAAGCTGGCCGGCAATGCGCGGCGTCAATCCCGCGCCTCCGGCGGCATTTTCGCCGTTAACAATCGTAAAAGCAATATCGTATTCTTCCTTAAGGCCCGGAAGAAACTTTTCGAGCGCATGGCGCCCTGCCTTACCGACAATGTCCCCGACACATAAAACGTTCATTGTGTTTGCGCTATCTTTTCTCATCCATTTACTTTTGTTGATGAGTTAATCTGCGCAGTTCAATGAACGGTCCCCGGTGGATTCCCGCCTAACGGCGTGAGAAAATCGGGGCTGCGTTCAATTCACTGCTACGATTAACTCATCAACTTCACTTCTTTACTTCGCATATTCGATCGCGCGTGTTTCACGCATGACCAAAACTTTAATCTGTCCCGGATATTCCAACTCTTGCTCGACGCGCTTGCGCACATCGCGGGCCATCACAATGGCTTCATCGTCGTTGACCTTCTCCGGCTGGACCATAATCCGAATTTCACGTCCGGCCTGAAGCGCGTAAGATTTTTCAACGCCTTTAAACGAATTAGCAATTTTTTCCAAGCTTTCCAAACGTTTAACGTAAGTTTCCAAAGTTTCGGCACGCGCTCCCGGACGGGCGGCGCTAATCGCATCCGCCGCACAAAGAATATTTCCATAAAGCGTTGTCGACTCAACCTCGTCGTGATGCGAGGCAATGGCATTGACAACAATGTCGTTCTCGCCGTGCTTCTTGGCTAAATTGGCACCTACAATCGCATGCGTTCCTTCTTCGGCTTCCTGACTGACGACCTTTCCGATATCGTGCAAAAGGCCGGTGCGGACCGCAATCTTTGGATCGAGCCCTAACTGCGTTGCCATCAAAGCCATAAGCCGTGCCACTTCCTTGGTGTGCACCAGCGCATTTTGACCAAAACTCGTGCGGTACTTCAATCGTCCGACGAGCTTAAGAAGCTCGGGATGCATCCCGTGAATCCCCAAATCAAACGCGGCCTTGTCGCCTTCTTCCTTGATCTTGTTTTCAATTTCTTTTTTGGCTTTTTCGACAACCTCTTCAATGCGCCCCGGATGAATGCGTCCATCCGCAATCAGATTCTCAAGCGCGATACGGGCAATTTCGCGGCGGACCATATCAAAACCGGAAATCGTCACAGCCTCCGGCGTATCGTCAATAATAATATCAACCCCCGTCGCCATTTCCAGCGCACGGATATTGCGCCCTTCGCGGCCGATAATCCGGCCCTTCATTTCATCGCTGGGAAGCGCAACGACACTCAGCGTTGTCTCGGCGGTGTGATCCGAGGCACAGCGCTGAATGGCCATCGCGATAATATTGCGCGCGGTTTTGTCCACACTTTCCTTGATTTCTTCTTCCATCCGGCGAATACGGGTTGCTTTTTCCTGCAACAACTCCTGATCGACACGGCTTAAAAGAAGCGTCTTGGCCTCTTCTTGCGACATCATCGCAATTGTCTGCAAACGCTTTTTTTCCTCGTCGATAAGCTTGAGCAATTCATCTTGCTTAAGTTTAAAATTTTCTTCTTCCTGACGGACTGCAGCTAAACGGGTTGAAATATCCTTTTCTTTTTTTTCTAACAGATCGACCCGCTTTTCGAGGTTTTCTTCTTTTTGTAAAATCCGCTTTTCGGCGGCCGAAATCTCCTCGCGGCGGTCTTTCGATTCTTTTTCAAAATCCTGGCGCACCTTTAAGAGTAAATCTTTGGCGGCCAGTTCCGCTTCTTTTTGACGGGCTTGCGCTTCACGGCTGGCAAACTCGGTCAAATTTTTGGCCCGCTCTTCTGCCGCGCGCAAATTTTTATTTGCAAAAAACCAACGTAAAAACCATCCGGCTAAAACACACCCAACGCCGACTAAACCCAAAATGACAGGATACACTGCTTCGGAATTCATAGATTCCCTCGCTTCCTTTATTAAAGGGATTTTGGCTTAAGCCTTAATCCTCACAAGATAATACTGACCTAATCAAAAGGATCAGGTCATCTTCGAATTTGGTCGAAGACCCGTTTAATGAAATTGACGGTTAACCACTGATGACGTGTGTCATCGGAATGTCATGCTCTTGACGGGGCAGACGGCTAACGATTTGGAAATCAAACGCAAGGCCAATGGCAGGAATTTCTTTCGATAAGCGGGCGAGAAACCGGTCATAATATCCGGCGCCCCGTCCCAAACGGTAATTGTCCCGGTCAAACGCGACTCCGGGCACAATCGACAAATCAATCTCGTCCAAAAGGGCAGGATGCCGCTGTTTGTGCCGAGATTCGTGAATACCATAAGGGCCGAGGACCAAATCCTCTTTAAGATCGTGAACATACGTGGGAAAAATTGTTTTGTCTTTCGTATCAATGTTTGGCAATGCGATTTTTTTTCCTAGTGTTAGTGACTGTTCCATCATTTCGAGCGTATCCACCTCGCCGTCAAACGAGGCGTAAAAAAGAACTGTCTTTGCCCGCTTAAATTCAACCAAAGCAAAGAGTTTTTTCAAAATCAACAGGCTTTTGCGAAGCCTGTCTTCTTCTTTCTGCTTGCGCAGATGTATTAAGATCTCCTTACGAATTTTTTCTTTAGCGTTTTTTAAAGACTCACCTGACATAAATGTAAACCTGCCTAAAATCCCTGGCGGCCAATAGGCCGTTTCTGAAATTTTAAGCAGTTCATACTAGCATTCTTTGTCCGTTTTCTCAATCGCAATTTTAGCTTCCTCTCCTCTCCCCTTGGGGAGAGGATTAAGGTGAGGGGGCTGGCATCTTTTCATTCTTCATCAACCCTCACCCAACCCTCTCCCTTAAAAAAGGGAGAGGGTTAAATTTTAAACAAAAAATTTTTGCGAGAATGTTCAACAATATCTCTGAGCACCTCTAGCGGCAAATGGATTTTAGGGGACTGTTGAGCCCGTCGATCTTGTCGACCATCTGGATGAACCCTCACCGCACCTTAACTCAATAATCTCTCCTGTAGCATCGTCTCGCTGAACTTCAACAGCGCCAGAATATAGAAGAAAATGCCAGTCATAATTTCCGTCATTATTACCAAAATAAATTCTCGATACCCCATTGATGCTTTCGCTTGTTGTCCCAATACCAAATAGACTTTCCAAATCAGAAAACTTCACGCCAGGCTTAAGGTCAAGACACTTCTGATGAACAATATCTGCTTCATCCATTTCTCTTGAATTTGCTTTGTGGAACACTAAGAAAAATCCGCAGGACACAGAAAAAGTCACAATAACAAATAAAATCCAGCCAATAAGTCTCTTTTGTCTCATATTTCTTCCTCCCTAAATTATTCTTTAACTCCCCCGAAAATGAGCATTGCGTTATGTCGGATCTTTTAGCACATTAGTATTTTGTCGTCGGAAATATTGGCTAATTCACAAAAATCCCGGCTTTCTAATTGTTCACGGCCGTGAACAATTGAAGTCTTTCGATAAATTTTTACAAACATTTCCCCTTTAGTCGGCCGGTTTGGCTTTCAAATATTCCAGCCACGCCTTGATCTTCTTCTCATACCCCAGCTCGCCGGGAACATAATAGGTCGCCTTTTGCGGCATGTAGTCTTGCTCAACGTAATGGTCCTTGTAGTCATGGGCGTACTTATAATCCTCTCCGCGGCCCAAAGCTTTGGCGCTTTTGTAAGAGGCGTCTTTCAAAGCCGCCGGCACTTCGCGGATTTTATTTTCTCGCACGTCGGCCAAAGCTTTGTCGATTCCTAAATAAGCGGCATTTGATTTTGGCGCACAGGCGACATAAACAGCCGCCTCTGCCAACGGAATCCGCGCCTCAGGCAAACCAACAAATTCCGCAACCTGCATCGCCGCATTGGCCAAAACCAAAGCCTGCGGGTCGGCCAACCCCACGTCTTCACTGGCACAAATGCATATGCGACGCGCAATAAAGCGCAAATCCTCGCCGGCATAAATCATTTTGGCCAACCAATAGAGTGTCGCGTCCGGGTCGGAGCCGCGCATCGACTTGATAAATGCGGAGATCGTATCGTAATGCCCGTCCCCGTCGCGGTCATAATTGACCTGCTTTTTTTGGATCGACTCCTCGGCTACGGCCAAGGTCACATGGACCAAACCTTTTGCATCAGGCTTCGTCGTCAAAACGCCAACCTCAAGGGCATTGAGCGCTTTGCGGGCGTCCCCGTCACAAATCTCCGCCAAAAATTTGATCGCCGCTTGTTCGACTTTCAAATAAATTTTCCCCAAACCGCACTCCTTGTCGCTTGCCGCGCGCGTCAAGAGTTCGGCGATTTCTTCCGACGAAAGACTTTTTAATTCAAAGACCAGTGAGCGCGACAACAAGGGACTAACTAGCGTAAAAAACGGATTAAAGACAGTGGCGCCAATAAGAATAATACTGCCGTCTTCCAAATCCGGCATCAGCACATCCTGCTGGGCTTTGTTGAAACGATGGATTTCGTCGATAAAAAGAATGGTGCGCCGGCCTGATGTCGCGCGTCGATTTTGGGCGGCCGCTAAAATTTTTCGCATTTCCTCGACGTTGGATGTCACCGCATTGATCTTTTCAAAAACCGCTGAAGTTTCTTTACTGATACATAAGGCAAGAGTGGTTTTGCCGCAGCCCGGAGGCCCATAAAAAATAAGCGAACTTAAGCGGTCGGCCTCAATCGCGCGGGTCAACAGTTTGCCTTCGCCTAAAATATGCGTCTGCCCGACGTAATTTTTGAGCGTTTGCGGGCGCATGCGGACACTTAAGGGCGAAGTCTTAAAATTTTCTTGCTCCTGGAGCTGGGAAAACATTGTAGGATCAGAATTAGGAATTTTTCTTTTCATAAAAGAAAACGTCCCCGCCTGTGCCGTCGCGTTAGCTTGAGTGAACCAGTCACCCAAGTGGGCTCCACTCCTGCAATCCACGGACCGCAAGAAGTTTTAGGATCCCTTTTTATAAGTATTGGTTCTTTTTGCGT
>CAZWOH010000078.1:7076-8896 GCA_964635405.1 uncultured Planctomycetales bacterium
GCCAAAGCTTCGATTTGCGCAAAACTCACTTGGCTGCTGACCGCAACGCTGACATCGCGGCTTATCGACGGAAATTCCGGCAAGCCGACAAAATGCTTAACAAGCGGTTTGACTTGATAAAGCGACTCTAAACTCAATTGCGCAAAATAAACATCGTCTGACTTGATGTCCCAATTTCGTAAAATCTCCCGGCTGACTTTTCCAAAAGTTCCGACAGTTTTTGGACCGATCAAAATTTGGGCGCTGTGCTGATTCACATAAATAACGCTTGCCGCAGAAATAATTTTGGGCACCTCAAACCCCAACGATTGTAATGCGCGGCACACAATGCCTTTGAGATCATAAAAATCAACCGGTTCTTTTTTGTTCGCCTGCCAGTTTGCCGGACGAAGACCGCAGAGAACAATCCCTGCGACTTCTTGTTCTCCGTCGGGCGGATAAATCTTCCCGATTTCAAACAAACGCAAATTCTTTTGGCCGCGATTAAAATTAAGTCCCACAACCGTAAGCAAACTCGCTAAAAGCGAGGGGCGCAAAATTTCCTGGTCCAGGCTCAAGGGATTTTTGACGCGCACGACGGGCAAATCAGAAAGATTGGTCTTTTTGATAGCACCTAAACTAACCAGCGGATAGCTGATCGCTTCATCCAAACCCTGACCGGTCAAAACCCGCCGCAGTTTTCTTTTAAAAATAAACTGCCTCGACGAGACGACAGCTGACGGCTTAATTTGCGGCAGGCTTAACGGCAACCGATCATACCCGATAATGCGGCTGACTTCTTCAGACAAATCAATCGCAGCCTTGATATCGCTGCGAAAACTCGGCGGGCTAACCGTCAACCGATCTTTATTACCGCTGACTTTAAATTCGAGCTTGGTCAAAATTCTTTTGATTTGCGCCGATGCAATATCCGCCCCTAAAAATCCGTTCATTTCTTTTGCGTTAATAATAAAGTTTTTTACTGCGGCCGCTTTTTTAAACCCGACGTCGCGGTAACGGTCCACGCGTCCGCCGGATGACTCACAAATACGACTTACCGCAATTTTTGCCCCGCGCTCAACGCCCTCAAAGTCAACCCCGCGTTCAAAACGATACGCACTGTCGCTGGTCAACCCCAGCGCCCGTCCGGCGCGACGGATCAAAATCGGATCGAAGTACGCACTCTCCAACAAAATTCGTTTTGTCGAAGAGGTAACTTCCGTCGCTGCGCCTCCCATAATTCCGGCAATCGCAACAGGCCTTTGTGCATCGGCAATCACCAAAATAGACGGATTAAGCTCACGTTCAACCCCATCTAGGGTCACAATCTTTTCTCCCGCCTTGGCCCGTCGGACAATAATTTTTCCGCCGATCAGCTTGTCGTAATCAAATGCATGCAATGGCTGGCCGTTTTCAAAAAGGCCAAAATTTGTTATGTCGACAACATTATTAATCGGCCGCAAGCCCACGGCTTGCAATCTTTGTTTGACGACAGACGAGGATTCATCAATAGAAATATTTTCAACGACTAGCCCGATATACCTTAGACAACCACTCTTGTCCTCAATAGAAACATCACACAAAGCCTTAGGAAATTTGACAGGCTTGCTTTTTATAGATTTAAGCGGCTTGTTGACAATAGCGGCCACCTCGCGGGCCAAACCAAAAGTATTCAGGCAATCCGGGCGATTGGGCGTAATTTCGATTTCAAAAACCTGATCCTCGCCGATCTTGTCAATGCCCTTGACCTCGTGCCCGGCCATGGTCAAGCGTTGGGCCAACTGCTCCGGGGAAAGCCCGTGAGCGACAAAACTTTTTAACCAATTAAGAGAGAGTTTCAT
>CAZWOH010000079.1:0-8791 GCA_964635405.1 uncultured Planctomycetales bacterium
TGTTAACAGAGGCCGGCAAAATTTTCCTGACCTCTGCTGAAGAACTCCTTAAACTCTACCAAGACGCTAAAAACAAAATCGAAGAGCTTTCAACCTCATCAACCGGCACAATACGAATCGCCTCGATTTACAGCATGGGACTTTACCTGCTTAAACCGGTCATGCAGCATTTTCTTAAAGAATATCCAGGGATCAACATTCAACTCGAATACCGACAAAACGAGCGGATTTATGAAATGGTGAGAAACGATACGGTCGATTTTGGACTCGTCGCTTTGCCAGAACAAAAGCCGGGGTTGACTATCAAGGTCTTTGCTTTTGACAAACTTCTGCTGGTGCAGTCGCGCCAACACCCGTTTTTCAAAAGAAAAGCCATCGAACTTGCGCAACTTAATAACGTCAAAATGGTCGGCTTAGACCCCAAAACACCGACGGGGAAAATGATCATTGAATTTTTACATACCAGTGAGATTTCACCGGATATCATCAAAAAATCCGACAATATTGAAACGCTCAAAAACGCCGTTGAGATTGGGATGGGATGCGCCATTTTGCCGGAATCGACACTCAGGTATGAACTTAAGAATAAGATTTTTGACAAAATTGCGGTGACGGGGCTTAATCTGACACGGCCTTTGGCTATTCTCTACAGCAGCAAAAAAACTTTCAACCGTCCCAGCAGACTGTTTTATGAAATGCTCACCCAAAACGCGCTGGCTTAAAAAACTGGCCCTGGGGCTTTTAGAACAACGATCGAAAATACTTCAAAAGAAATTTAATGCTGGGCTTAACCCAAAATGCTTTCAAAAAATATTGGCTGGCCTCCCTGCGTCTGCCAACGCGGGAAAGATCCTTCCCTTTATTGCTATAAAATACAGAAAGATACAGAGGGTCCTGGCTCATCCTTCCAAAATGTTTTTTTGTAAAAAGATCGTTCCCTAAAAAGTACGCTGACGAATAACACCCTTTTCGTTCCGAAGAAAGATATTTTTTCGCCAAAATGTTATTCAAATAATAAATACGGGCTTGCTCAAGGACCCGAACAAAATAGTCTGCATCTTCAATGACACGGATTGCTTCATCAAAAAAACCAATGAGACCAACCATATTTTTTCGCAGCATCCACGATGAAGGCGGCGAAAAAATCGAACCCGGAAATGCAGAAGCGCTGACATACCCACTGGCGGTATGCGCCGGGACATACGGGCAATCTCGTTTAGCTGAATCATCCAAATTACAAATCACAAGCCCTACATCTTGCCCAAGTCGTTGAAATTCCCTAATTTGCGTTTCTAACTTTTCAGGAAAAAATTCATCATCCGAGTCCAAAAATGCCAAAAAATCACCCTCTGCAGCGCGCATGCCTGTATTGCGAGCAGCTGCCGCACCTTTGTTCTGCGCATGTCGATAAAACTTGATCCGCGGATCAACAAATGACTTGACCGTCGGTTCAATCGGCTCCCCCGAACAATCATCGACGATGATCAATTCAAAATTTTGATAGGTTTGCCCAAGAACACTTGCAATAGCACGAGCGAGCGCTTGAGAACCGTTATAAACAGGGATAATAACACTGACAAAAGCAGATGGTTGCATCTATCGGTCTTTATTTCTTTCTTTGCCCCAAAGTTTATCAAGAGTTTGTTCGCGCCCGGAAGCCTCATGGTACATTTCATAGCGCACTTTATTCTTTTTGTAATAGTCCTGATGATACTCTTCCGCCGGATAAAAGGTCGTGGCCGGCACAATTTCGGTGACAATCGGTTTTTTAAACTTGCCGGAGGCGATTAAAGCTTTTTTACTTTCCTCGGCAAGTTTTTTTTGCGCTTCATTATGATAAAAAATCGCACTGCGATACTGCGTGCCATGATCGGCAAACTGACTGTTAACAGCCGTCGGGTCAATGTTATACCAAACCGTTTGCAAAATCTTGGAATAAGAAACAACGCTCGGGTCAAAAACCACTTCAACCGCCTCCGCATGGCCGGTTGTGCCTTCGCTGACCTCTTCATAGGTTGGATTTTTAATTTCTCCGCCGGTATAACCTGCCGTAACACTAATCACACCCTTGATCTTTTCTAAAAACGGCTCCATGCACCAAAAACATCCCCCCGCAAAGGTCGCTTTTTCCAATTGGGCATCCTTAATGATTTTATCCCGCGCGTCTTCGCGAGCTTTAAATTTTAAAGCCAAAGAATTAATACAAAAACGTTTTCCTGTTGGATTAGGCCCGTCATCAAAGACATGGCCCAGATGCGCCCCGCAGCGCGGGCAATGGACTTCGACACGCTGCATCCCATGGCTCTCATCAATCGTTGAGGCGATATTCGCCTTATCGACCGGCTGATAAAAACTCGGCCAACCCGTGCCAGAATCAAATTTATGATCGGAACTAAACAAATCCAACCCGCAGACGCTGCACTTATAATGCCCTTTGCTCTTATTGTTGTTATACTCGCCGCTAAAGGCACGCTCGGTTCCATGTTCGCAGGCGACATGATACTGCTCTTGGGACAGTTCTTTTTTCAATTCTTCGGGCGTTTTGCGGACCCTCTCGACTTCTTTATAAGTATTTGTCTCGGCGTCAAAAACACGAATCATTTCCCCTTTATTATTTGCCATGACGGATCCTCCCAGTAGTAATACGGCACAAAAAATTAGTATAATCTTATGTCTCATCGGACTTCCTCTTAATATTGGTTTGTGTCTCGCCCTAAAAAATTTACCCGCAAACATTATAATCTGATACAGTAATTTTTCTATGAATAATTCTGCCGTCCCACAAAAAACATTTGCCGCCTTAAAAATCCGCGACGTCCGTTTTTTTATTTTAGCCATCGGATTCTTTTCTTTGGCCAGCCGCGCGCTGGCGGTTGTGATCGGTTTTCAAATTTATCAGCTAACACACAGCGCTCTGGCGCTGGGAATTTTAGGGCTTATCGAAGCGATCCCCGCGCTTTCTTTGGTGCTCTTTGGCGGTTATGTCGCTGACCATTATGACCGGCGCAAAATTTTGATTTTGACCCGTCTAATAAGTTTAATCTGCGCGATCGTGCTTATTGTTTTGTCCGTCGAAATTCGATCGTTTTCCCTGCCGGGTTTGTACACCGTTATTTTCGTTGTCGGGATCGCCCGCGGGTTTGCGGATCCGGCGAATTCGGCCTTTGAAGCGCAAGTCGTGCCGCAACATTTGACGGTCAATGCCTCCTCATGGATTGGCAGCACATGGATCGGCGCCTCCATCGCAGGACCGGCGATGATCGGGTTTGTCTTTGCCGGGTATGGCGCTATCGGTTCTTATATTGTGATCAGTCTTTGGTTTTTGTGCGCGTGTGTGGCAACAGCTTTTATTACACCCAAACCCGTTGTCCAACAAGAGCGAAAAGAACCTTTCTTAAAAAGCATTCGTGTCGGCTGGGATTTTGTCATCAAACATCAGCCGCTGTTTGGCGCACTCGCGCTTGATTTGTTCGCTGTTTTGTTCGGTGGAGCGATAGCCCTTCTGCCGATTTATGCGCAGGACATTTTGCACGTCGGGCCGATTGGATTAGGGTGGCTAAATGCCGCGCCATCGATTGGCGCACTTTTGATTATGCTCTTGGCCACACGCCATCCGCCCATCGAACATGCGGGGCGAAACCTTTTGTGGACAGTCGCCGGATTCGGCGTTAGCATGCTTGTCTTTGCGTTCTCAAAAAACTTTGCGCTTTCTATTGTTGCGCTTATTTTTAGCGGAATTTTCGACGGGGTCAGCATGGTCATTCGCCGGTCGATGGTGCGGCTTTTATCGCCGAATCACATGCGCGGACGGATTGCGGCTGTCAGCTGGATTTTTGTTTGTTCGTCGAATGAATTAGGCGCTTTTGAAAGCGGCTTGGTCGCCGCGTGGATTGGGGCAGTCCCTTGCGTTGCCGTCGGTGGAATGTTGACGCTTTTAATTGTCGCGTTTACCGCATGGAAAGCGCCGCAATTGCGACGACTACGTTTTGATCCTCAAACGTTAGAAAGAAAACTATGAAAAACAGAGACGATATTGTATCCTACGCTCAAACAGTGTCTCGCCCCAAAACAAAAATTTTTGTATCAGCAAAAAGGCTGGGGCTCGCCAAACTCGCATAGGATACAATATCGTCTCTGTTAAATCTTGTGTAACAAATCACTAAATATAAAAAATGGAAATCACAAATACAGACGTTATTATCTTAGGCGCGGGCGCAGCCGGTCTTATGTGCGCTATCGAAGCAGGCAAACGCGGACGAAGCGTGATTGTGCTCGAACATAATGAACAGATCGGCAAAAAAATCCGCATCTCCGGCGGAGGGCGATGTAATTTTACCAATATTCATGCCACAGCAGACCAGTTTTTGTCCCAAAACCCTCACTTTGCCAAATCCGCGCTATCGCGTTTTAGCCCGCAGGAGTTTATCGATTTGGTCAATAAACACAACATCGCTTTTCATGAAAAAACCTTAGGCCAGCTTTTTTGCGACGAGAGCTCTCAAAATATCATCGGGCTTCTTAAAAAAGAATGCGCTCTGGCCCGCGTGCGCATTGCAACAGCCGTTCATATAAACGCGGTGGCTAAGGATTCGGAATTTATCCTTACAACAAACATAGGCGAATTTCACGGCCAAAGCTTGGTCGTGGCCACCGGCGGGCTTTCGATTCCTTCTCTGGGCGCAAGCCATTTAGGCACAAATCTTGCCAAACAATTTGGGATCAATGTCACGTTCTGCCACCCGGGTTTAGTGCCCCTGACTTTAAAGCCTCGAGACTTGGAGATCTTTAAAAGCCTCTCCGGCGTTTCGCTCGAGGTCATTGTCCGTTTTAAAAACACAAGCTTTCGCGAAAAAATGCTCTTTACCCACAAAGGCTTAAGCGGCCCGGCGATTCTGCAAATTTCGTCCTATTGGCAGGCCGGAGAAGAAATCCACATTGACCTTTTGCCCGGCGTGGACATCTTCCAAATTTTTAAAGACAATCACACGTCTAAATTAAATCTCAAAAATTTTCTTAAGAGCTATCTGCCGCTACGGCTTGCCGAAACGCTGGCCGACCATTTTTTTACCGATAAGCCACTGACGCAAATTTCTCTCGAGGATTTGCAAAAAACAGCCGAACGTTTGCATAGCTGGCCGATCATCCCGCAAGGGACCGAAGGCTATGCAAAAGCGGAAGTTACTGTCGGCGGCATTGACACCGACGAGCTTTCATCCAAAACGATGGAAACCAAAAAAGTTCCGGGACTGTATTTTGTCGGGGAAGTCGTCGATGTCACCGGCTGGCTGGGAGGGTATAATTTTCAGTGGGCGTGGGCATCCGGCTTTGCCGCCGGGCAATATGCCTGAGACATCGTTCTCTGTCTAACTTCATTTAAGTTTTTGCGGCGCAATCTGCCATTAACTTTGTAACCGCAAGAACCAACTCTTTGGAGTCAAAAGGTTTGGCCAGTGCCGGAAAGAATTTTCCATCGATATTAATCGATTGAGCATTGTCATGGCTAACGGTATAAGCGGCAAGCGCCGTCAAAAATAAAATCGGGATGTTTTTTGTTGCATCCAGTAGTTTTAAACGCCGGGCCGCGTCCCCGCCGGACATCTTGGGCATAATCACGTCCATAATGATCATTTGCGGATTATACTGCAAGGTTTTTTCGATGCACTCCTCGCCATTTTGCGCTGTAATGACCTCATAGTCGCTGGATTCAAACCTTGACTTTAGCATTAATCGGATATCTTCTTCATCATCGACGATCAAAACTCTTGCTTTCATACAAATCCTCCTTTAGCGGCCGACGGATTCTGAAACTGCGCCCAAAAGTTTTTGCGCATCAAACGGCTTTACAAGAAAATGTTCGACGCCTATTGCATCAAATTCTTTTTTGGCATTCGCGCGCGCCGTCAAGACAACGACGGGGATGTCCCGGATGTCATCATCCCATTTCATCTCCTGCAAAAACTGATACCCGTCCATAACCGGCATGCTCACATCCAAAACAATCATGTGCGGCTTCTGTTCCCGGGCCTTAATGAGGGCCTCCAAGCCATCCGAGGCCTTGATGATTTCATACCCATTGGCCCTAAGCCGCGCCTCGACGACCGCGGCCAGGTCCAGATCATCTTCGACAACAAGGATTTTTTTCATCGCTTTCTCCTGTCTTTAAAAACAAAAAACCCGTCCCTTAAAATTAAGACGGGTCAAATTTTGATTTTTCTGCGTCATCCGACTGACCAACTTTCCAAAACCAAACATTAAAGAACAGTGCACTGACTTTGCGTCGCCGGATTTCCCCGGTTTTGCCTTTTCGTTTAACTTTTGTACCGTTGAAAGTATATCCTATGTTTTGGGAAAAAACCAATCGGGGGGAAAATATTTATGAATTTGACAGCGCGGGGTCTTCGAGCAATTGATCGACTAAACCATCAGCGTTTTTACCTTTGATCGTTTTATTAAACTCGGCTTTATGCTTTTTAAAATGCTGGGCAATCATTTTATTGGGAATGGCATTGATCATCGTATAAATCTGTTTTTTGCTCGTAAACGAATTGATCTGGGCAATCGCTTTTTCTTTGGTCATCTTTTCTGTGACGCCGTAAGTGTCTTTAAGCGCCTGCGGCAAATCGACGATCATCTCCCGATAAATTCTGCCATAAACGCGCTGGAACTTGGCCTCGTCCATTTTCAAAATCTTTTTGATGTTCTTTTCTTTGAACTTTTGCAAATTCGTTGTCGCCACATATGTCTTGGCAAAAGTTTTGACCATCGAACCGATGAGCTTGTCTTTAAATGTTTCGCGTGGCTTGGGAGGTTGCGCACTTTGTGCAAAACTGCTGACACAAAAACTGAGAAAAAGGAGAGTTAAAACTATCGTTTTCATCGCCTATATAGTACCGCACGAATCACAATCTGGCAAGGGCAAGAAATTTTTCAATTTTTTTAAAATTTGACACTTGTCCAACTTGTTCTTATACTACTGTCTTTCGAAACCAATATTATCTTTACAATAAGACTTTATAAGATGAGTGTTTTCGCTTTATTCTTCTACCTTTTTGCAACAATTCTGGTTTTGTCGAGCCTTGGCGTTGTTGTGGCGCGCAATCCGCTTTACAATGTGCTCTCTTTGGTTGTCTCTATCTTTTGTCTGTCTTCTCTATTTATGCTATTGGAAGCTTTTTTTGTCGGAATCATTTTGCTCATGGTCTATGCGGGAGCGATCCTGATTTTCTTTCTGTTTGTGGTCATGTGCCTGAATTTAAATGCCCCCAATCTTACGACGGCCCAACAGAGCCGCTTTCGTTTCTTAGGCTGGCTGGCTGGTCTGTTATTTTTTTGTGAATTGCTTTTAGCCAGCAAAAGTTTTTTAATGGCGCAGGTACTGGAATCGCCATCCATCCGCGGGACTATCGAAAACATCGGCCGCATCCTTTTTACGGATTATCTTCTGCCGTTTGAATTAACATCGCTTCTTTTGCTTATTGCCGTTTTTGGGATCGTTTCGCTGGCGCAAGGTGCTTTAAAAACCGGAATAGAAAAGTCCGACGTATGATCGAATTAAGCCACTATCTTATTTTAAGCGGTATCATTTTTAGCATCGGCATTATTGGGGTTATGACCAGCCGCAGTGTGCTAAAAGTGCTTTTGTCGCTAGAGCTTCTTTTAGCGGCCTCCAACCTTTCTTTCGTCGCCTTTTCCCGCTTTAACGGCGACTACGAAGGCCAGCTGGTTGTCTTTTTTGTGATCCTTGTCGCGGCCGCGGAAGTTGCCATTGGTCTTGCTATCGTCGTCTTAATGTTCCGCCACTTTGGCACAATTGACGCCGACCAATTAAAGGAAATGAAATGGTAAATCCCGCTTTAGTCTGGACAGCTTATTTTGCCCCGCTTGCCGCGTGCCTTTTGATCGCTTTGTTTTTTTTACGGTCAAAAACCTTAAGCTTTTTGACGGCAATCGTCGGGATCCTCACATCTTTTGTTTGCACGCTTCTATTAGCCACACAAATTTTGGGCTCTAACCAGACGGTTGAATTGCAGCAGTCGCTGACATGGATACAGTTTGATAGTTTAACCATCAACTTTGGCTTTCTCGTTAACCCATTGGCCGTCATGATGCTTTTGGTTGTTACCGGTGTGGGCAGTGCGATTTTTATTTATTCGGTCGGGTACATGGACCAAGACCCCAGCCTGCCGCGGTTTTTTGCCTTTTTAAGTTTATTTGCGTTTTCGATGATCGGCATTGTTCTGGCCAATAACTTGATCCAGCTTTTTATTTTTTGGGAATTGGTCGGCTTAAGCTCGTATCTGCTGATTGGCTTTTGGTATCACAAGCCGTCTGCCGCGGATGCCGGCGTTAAAGCCTTTCTCGTCAATCGTTTTGCGGATTTTGGGTTTTTGTGCGGGATTGTCTTGTTGTGGAGCCTTTCAAATATTGGAGCTGGCCGCAGTTTTCAATTGACTGATTTAGCGGCTGGCGTTTCCCAAATGGATCCGCATCTGCTGACAATCGCAGCGCTTTTGTTATTTTGCGGGGTCATCGGAAAATCCGCGCAAATGCCTCTGCACGTCTGGCTGGCGGACGCGATGGAAGGTCCGACCCCGGTCAGCGCCCTTATTCACGCGGCGACCATGGTTGCCGCCGGCGTCTATCTTTTAGCACGAACGTTTTTTATTTTCGCGCCTCTGACAAACGCCTTAACGGTTATCGCTTATGTCGGCGGTTTAACCGCTCTGATGGCCGCAACGCTTGCCTTGGCGGAAAACGATATCAAACGTATTTTGGCGTACTCGACGCTTAG
>CAZWOH010000080.1:0-8748 GCA_964635405.1 uncultured Planctomycetales bacterium
GGATTTTTAATAAATGGTATTCTTCTCCGGCTACAGGGGGGATGTTGAGGGTCAATTCGGTCTTTATGGAACCTTCGCATTTTGCAATCACAATGGCTCCCGCGATGTTTATCGCCGTATCAAGTCTTTTAAAAAAAAATTCCCCTTACTTAAAATCCGTATGGAGTAGCCTGATTCTCATTACAAGTTATCTGTTAACATTTTCTGCGATAGCTTATTTTGCGGTCGCATTAAGTATACTGTTATTGCTCAATAGTAAAAAATGGAAGTATTCGCTTTTATTAATCGCGCTCGTGCCTTTTTTGGGTTTTTCCGCATATCGCTTTATCCCTGAAATCCGCATGCGGGTTGACTCGACTCTTGGAGTGGCGCTGGGGTCAAAGAGCCTCTCCACATCGCATTTAAGTGTCTATGTTGTCGCCAGCAATGCTTATGTGGCTTACAAAAGTCTTACCGATAATATCTTGTTCGGACATGGTTTAGGCAGCCATCCGTTTTCTTATGACGAATTTATTATTTTTGACGTCGACGGTGGATTTTGGCCAAAAAATTATGCCACTGCAAACAAAGCGGATGCAGGATCTCTTTTACTGCGCTTGCTCTCAGAAACAGGACTGTTTGGCACAATCGCCGTTCTTTATTTTGTATTTAAATTCCGCCTTAAAATGCGCGATGAAACAAATATGACCCTGATCAGCAATGCGATGTTTGTTTTGCTCATTCTGCAACTGTTAAAACAAGGCCATTATTTTTATAATGGGTTGTTTTTCTTCGTCTGGGTGTATTATTTTGCTTATCAAATGCATCGTCAGAAAAACTGTCAAATGTTGCAGGTAAAAAACCCTTGAAAAAAGTCATTATTGTCTCTGCAGTCAACCTCACGCAAGCAGGTCCTTTAACCGTCCTTCAAGAATGCCTTAAATATTTATCTGACGATTTGGCTGATAAATATCAGATTATTGCGCTCGTTAATAAAAAAGAATTATTTGACCTGGCCAATATCGAATATTTGGCATTCCCCAAGTCAAAAAAGTCGTGGCTTAACCGTTTATTTTACGAATACTATTATTTTCGAAAGATATCAGAACAGTACCGTCCATCTCTATGGTTGTCACTCCATGATATGACGCCAAACGTCTGCACAAAGCGCTTAGCTGTCTATTGCCACAATGCCTCGGCGTTTTACAAGTTGTCATTAAAAGAAGCATGGCTGGATCCACGGTTTACTTTGTTTAATCTGTTCTACAAATATTTGTATTTGATCAACATCAAAAAAAATGATTTTATCGTCGTTCAGCAAAGTTATTTAAGAAGTATCTTCCAGAAGTTTGCCCCGCAAGCTAAGATTATTGTGGCGCACCCGAATATAAGCGAAGGCGAAGAAAGCGATTGTTCTGTTTTAAAAGAAAATATTTTCTTTTATCCGTCATTGCCGAGAGTTTTTAAAAACTTTGAAGTTATCGGTAAAGCCTGCGAGATATTAACACAACAGAGCGTGCTTGATTTTCAAGTTATCTTTACTATTTCGGGGAGCGAAAACCGTTATGCACGATTGATCCACAATTCTTTTAAACATATTAAACAAATCAAATTCATCGGGATTCAGAAAAAAGAAAATGTTTATGAGCTTTATCGTCGGTCCTGTTGCGTCATTTTTCCTTCTAAATTAGAAACGTGGGGTATGCCGATCACCGAAGCTAAACGACTTGGCAAACCCCTTCTGTTAGCCGATTTGGAATATGCCCATGAAACATTGGGAAGCTATGATAAAGCCAAATTCTTTGATGTCCAAAGCCCCGAACAACTAGCGATAGCTATGAAAAGCGTTATCGACAAAACCATTCTTTTTGAAAAACATCTCGCCAAGCCGATCACCCCACCATTCACACAAAACTGGGAAGAACTCTTTAATTTTTTATTACAGGACGTTTGAAAAAATAAATCAAATTTGGTAAGGTTAACGCATGTATGACATTATTGCTTCCATTGTCACCTATAAAAATGACACCGCCACTTTGTCAAAAGCCATCACAAGCTTTTTAAATTCGGGCTTGAAGACTTATCTTTATATCATCGATAATTCTCCGACGGATACACTCAAGAATGTTTGCGCCTTTAAAAACGTCGAATACATCTTCAATAATAAGAATGTGGGTTTTGGCTCTGGGCATAATATGGCCCTGCGCAGAATGTTCGGCCAAACAAAATATACGCTAATTTTAAACCCGGATGTTTATTTTGAACCAAGGACACTCGAGAAATTATTTGATTTTATGGAAAGAAACCATGATGTCGGGCTTGTTCTGCCTAAAGTTTTATATCCCGACGGTTCTTTGCAATATCTTTGCCGGTTATTGCCGAATCCCTGCGACATGCTTCTTCGAAAAATCGAAATAAAATTTTTAGGTCCTCTGCTGGATGCACAAAAATCCCGCTACGAACTGCGGTTTGCCGATTACAATACCCAAATGGAGGCGCCGTATTTGTCCGGATGTTTTATGTTTTTAAGAACAAACATTCTCGAAAAGACCGGTATTTTTGATGAACGGTTTTTTATCTATTTTGAAGACGTTGATTTGTCCCGACGAATTCACAAACATTATCGCACCGTCTATTTTCCCGATGCTGTTATCACGCATGGTTATGCGCGCGGCTCCAACAAAGACAGCCATCTGCTCAAACACCTTGTTTCTTCGGGCATAAAATATTTTAATAAGTGGGGCTGGTTTTTTGACGATGAGAGAAAATTAGTAAATACCAAAACGATACAATTGTCATTGCGAGGAGCGAAGCGACGAAGCAATCTCTTTGGGGAATAAGATTGCCGCGCCCCTTCGCGGCTCGTCCTCAAAAGGACTCGCGCTCTGCGGGGCTCGCAATGACCGCAATTTGGACAGCAATAAAAATCATAACTCAACCATTTAAAAAAACACATGCCAACCGTTTTAATTACAGGCGCGACAGGATTTATCGGGCGTGCTCTTTGCGCAAAGATGCTACGTGAAGGGTGGACGGTTAAGGGAACCTTTCGAAAAGAGTCCGAACCAAACACTCTGCCCCAAGGGGTTATCGGCGTTGCTGTGGACTTAACGGGTACGTCTGTTTGCCCTCAAAGTGATTTTGCGGATGTCGACGTTGTCGTTCACCTGGCCGCACGCGTGCACATTCTCAAAGACCCGTTGGGAAATCCTTTGGAGGCTTTTCGTCAAGTCAATGTAGGGGGGACAGAGCGTTTGGCGCGCATGGCCCACGAAGCGGGGGTCAAAAGATTTATTTTTATCAGTTCCGTTAAAGTCAATGGCGAAGGTTCCGCGCACCCGTACAAAGAAACTGATATCCCGGCACCCGAAGATGCCTATGGAATAAGCAAAAGGGAAGCTGAAGACGTATTGAAAAATATTTCGCTTCAGACGGGGTTACCGACCGTGATTTTACGGCTACCTTTAGTTTATGGCCCGGGGGTAAAAGCGAATTTTAAAAATTTGATTAAGCTTGCTTCTCTGGGGCTACCGTTGCCGTTTAAAAATATCCGCAATCAACGCAGTTTTCTTTATCTGGGCAATCTTATCGATGCGATAACACTGTGCATCACGCATCCTAAGGCGATCGGCGAAACTTTTTTAGTCAGTGATGGGGGAGATATTTCAACACCGGATCTTCTGCGGCTGATCGCTGCGGCAAAAAACAAGCGACTCATTTTGCTTTCTTTACCGCCAGATTTTTTAAACAAGCTCGGGGCTCTGTGTAGACAAAATAAAGCGATAGAAAAATTAACCGGGTCTCTGTGCGTTGACAGCCGTAAAATCCAAAATTTACTCGGTTGGAAACCGCCCTTTACGCTCGAAGAGGGGATTGCAGAAACCGTTAAATCCTTTTAAACATGATAAAACGCACCCTTGACCTGACTTTAGCGATTATTTTAATCATTCTCTTGGCTTTGCCGATTTTTTTGATTGGCGCTTTTATCAAATTAAAATCCAAAGGCCCGGCTTTTTTTTGGACGGATCGCGTCGGTGTCAATAACAACATTTTCAAAATGGTCAAATTCAGGACCATGCGCACCGACACACCCCAGCTGGCCACGCATCTGATGAAAAATCCGCAAGACTACTTAATTCCAGGGGGAAAATTTTTACGCAAATACAGCCTTGATGAATTGCCGCAATTATTCAATGTCCTCAAAGGAGAAATGAGTTTTGTCGGACCGCGTCCGGCTCTGTTTAATCAGGATGATTTAGTGGCCCTAAGAACAGCCAAAGGTGTCCACAGGCTGATTCCCGGCATTACCGGCTGGGCTCAAGTCAACGGACGTGATGATTTGCCAATCCCCCAAAAAGTTTCTTTTGATGAAGAATACTTGCATCGACGGTCTTTGGCGTTTGACCTGTATATCCTTTTTTTAACAGCATATAAAGTTGTTAAAAAAGAAGGCGTACGCCATTAATTTTTGCTAAGATTGATTTCAAATTTTTTAAATTTCTATATTAAGTCTATGAATATAAAACCATTACTCCTTAAGTTCCGTCGTCCGATTGTTGTCGTTGTGCATCTTGTTTTGGTGACCATCGCTTATGTGATGGCTTTTTATCTGCGACTGGATTTTAATATCAGCAGTACTTACTGGGTCATTATCGAACGGACCCTGCCGCTGTTAATTTGTATTAAAACAATCATTTTCGGGTCCTTTGGCCTGTTTTCAGGACTGTGGCGATATATCGGCATTTCTGACATTTGGCGAATCATCAAAGTCCATGTGTTAGCGATGCTGTGTTTTGTTTTTATTATTTATGTCGCCTATCCTTTAAATGGATTTCCCCGGTCAATCTTTATTTTGGATTGCGTCTTGAGCTTTTGCCTTGTGACAGGCATCCGTTTTGTCACACGGTTATTTAGGGAAAAATACCGGCCTGTTCCCGGCAGTACAAGAAAAAAGGCAATTATTGTCGGGGCGGGGGATGCGGGTGTATTGGTATTGCGCGATGTCAAATCAAATGTAAAAGCCAATCTCCAAATTGTTGGTTTTATCGACGATGATCCAGCCAAAAGAAATTTGCATATTCAAGGTGTGCCGATTCTAGGCAACCAGCATGACATTCCTGATATTGTTAGTCGTTTCGGGGTTTCCGAAGTGATTATTTCCATTCCTTCCGCAAAAGGTGAGACGATCCGAAGCATTGTCGCCAAGTGCGAAATTTTATCTGTCAGAATCCGTATCGTTCCGGGTTTGCAAAAAATATTAAACGGCGAAATTGAAGTCAAACCCCGCGACATAAGGCCGGAAGACCTTTTAGGCAGAGAAACCGTCACCATCAATGCACAGGAAATCAGCAGTTACCTGACCCAAAAAGTCGTTTTGGTGACCGGCGCCGGCGGGTCGATCGGCTCCTGTCTTTGCCGGCAAATCGTGACCTTTAATCCTAAAGAGCTTGTGCTTTTTGACCATAATGAGAATGATATCTATTATTTGGTGATTGATTTTTTAAGAAAATATCCGCACATCAAATTCAGAAGCATTATCGGGGATGTGAAAGATATCGGGCTTTTAAAAAATATGTTTTCACTTTACAAGCCGCAGGTGATCTTTCACGCCGCCGCCCATAAACATGTCCCTTTGATGGAAGAAAACCCGGTGGCCGCAGTAAAAAATAATGTGATCGGGACCCGCAATCTTATTTACGCGGCTGACCATTATGGCGTCGAACGCTTTATTCTGATTTCATCGGATAAAGCGGTCAATCCAACCAATGTCATGGGCGCGACCAAACGCGTTGCCGAGATGATCCTGCAATCGAAGGCAAAACAAAGCAAAACCAAGTTGATGGCGGTTCGGTTTGGAAATGTTTTGGGCTCCAACGGAAGCGTTGTCCCGTTATTTAAAAAGCAGATTGAACAAGGCGGGCCGGTCACCGTGACCCATCCAGACGTGACGAGATATTTTATGAGTGTCGATGAGGCTTGCCAGCTGGTTCTGCAGGCCGGTAGCATGGGCAAAGCCGGTGAAATTTTTATTTTGGATATGGGGGAACAAATCAAAATTCTGGATCTGGCCAAGGAGCTTATCACGCTCTACGGTCTTAAACCCGACGAGGACATTAAAATTGAAATGATCGGCTTGCGCCCGGGTGAAAAACTTTATGAAGAAACTCTGTTGGACACCGAGAGAGACCAAGCCACAAAGGAAGAAAAAATATATATCGCTCAATCTCTGCATTTTGACCCGCGGGCACTGCGTCGTGACATCAAAGAACTCGAAAAGCTTATCAATGTCATGGACGGTCCAAAGGTTGCCAAAAAATTAAAAGAAATTATTACCGCATGAAATTAAAGATTTCTCATTACCTGGATATCGGCATCCTCTATAGCCTTTATGGTCTTATTTTCTTTATTCCTATTTCGATTGCCGCAATTGGCATTTTTGCCAGCATTGCCATTTTCTTATTTTTAATCCGACAAATTATCACGCCGGAGTTTCGAAGTATCGCAACAAACAAAATGTTCTTTCTGTTGCTTTTCATTTTTTTCTTTTTTATGGCCTTGTCATTATTCAACAGCGGTCCTCTTTTAGGAAAAAGCCTCAAAGCCTTATTTCTCAAATGGGGGAGATTTCCTTTGCTTTTGTGGGTCATGATCGACACCTTGCGTGATAGCCGGCGCATTATCAATGCCGTATGGATTTTTGCCTTTAGCTCGACGCTATTAGCGCTGACATCTTTTTCACAAAAATTCTTAGGATACGAATTTATCTTTCGCCATCCTTTAAATCCCGGCGGGATCGTAACAGGATCATTTAAAAATCAAAATGACTTGGCGGCTTACCTAACCGCGGTGATTCCGATGATTTTGGGCTTTGCACTATGGAAAACCGAAAAAAAGTTTATCCGCGCCGGTCTTTTTGTCCTCAGTGCGCTACTGCTTTGCGTTTGTGCGATGACCCTCTGCCGGGGAAGCTGGCTAGGGCTTGCGGTTGCTTTGATTTTTGCTGTTCTGCTCTTAAGTTATCATCATCTCTCCCGAAAAACATTTTGGATCCTCGTCGGATTTGGCTATCTTTTCTTTGTGCCGCTGACAGCATTCGCTTTATTTTTCTTTCAAAGCCGCGGGGATAGCGCACGGTTAATGCTTTATGAAGGCGCCTGGAAAATGGTCGTCGAAAATCCATTTTTGGGCAAAGGCTTGGGAACTTACATGGATCATTGCGCAAGCTACATCCATCAAATTGGCGTTTATTATGTCCATAATTGTTTTTTACAAATATGGGCGGAATCAGGAATTTTTTCTTTATTAAGTTTTCTTGTACTCAATGGGTATGTCATTTATAAAAACTTTAACCTGACCCTAAGGATCCCCCCGTCATTGGAATCTTGTCTGTTTATCGGTTTTAATGCGGGATTATTGGGGTTTTTAGTCCACTGTTTTTTTGATACACAGCTTTATTCTTTGCAGTTGAGTTTTCTTTTTTGGATGACACTCGGATTAACGCTTGCGCTTTATACAAACCTAAACCGCAGTTAAAGCGTTTGACAACACTACGGCTCACAGCTATAATTTCTCGTCAGTTAAAAAACAGAAAGAATTCCCCACCCCAATAACCCTTGTCAAGCGAAACGTTTCATCTTTATCTTGCGCCCAAGGCCCCTTAAGGGTGTGGTTGTTATATTTTCGTAATTTAATTACATCGGAGGTTGCAATGACTGAAGTGAAAACAGAAACAAAAGTAGCAGAAGCAAAAAAAGCGGCGGATCTCGAAAACAAACACAAAGCGCTCGAACTGGCCTTAACGCAAATCGAAAAACAATTCGGCAAAGGCTCGATCATGAAAATGGACGAAGCGACATCCCTGGATATTCCTGCCATTCCAACGGGTTCCTTGGCTATTGACGTGGCATTAGGCATTGGGGGCATTCCCCGCGGACGGGTCGTTGAGATTTACGGACCCGAATCATCGGGAAAAACGACGCTGACCTTAAGCATTATCAATCAAGTCCAAAAATTAGGCGGAGTGGCCGCATTTATCGACGCCGAACACGC
Source organism: uncultured Planctomycetales bacterium (assembly GCA_964635405.1). Classification (GTDB taxonomy): domain Bacteria; phylum Omnitrophota; class Gorgyraeia; order Zapsychrales; family JANLHA01; genus JADLGJ01. The sequence goes on from CAZWOH010000080.1 coordinate 8,029, forward strand.
GTTTGACGCCAGTTATGCCAAAACCGTCGGCGTCAAGTTGGAAGACCTGCTGATTTCCCAACCGGACACCGGCGAACAAGCTTTGGAAATCGCCGAAACCCTCGTGCGTTCCAACGCGATTGATTTGGTTGTCATCGACTCGGTGGCCGCTTTAACGCCGCGCGCCGAAATTGAAGGCGAAATGGGTGATTCCCACATGGGTTTGCAGGCGCGCCTTATGTCGCAAGCGCTTCGTAAACTCACCGCCGCAATTAATAAGAGTAAGACCTGTGTTATTTTTATCAATCAAATCCGCATGAAAATAGGGGTCATGTTCGGCAATCCTGAGACGACGACCGGCGGAAACGCGCTCAAATTTTATGCCTCTGTGCGCATTGACTTGCGTCGCATCGAGTCCTTAAAGCGCGGGGATGAAGTCATCGGCAACCGCATTCGGGCCAAGATTGTCAAGAACAAAGTCGCCGCCCCTTTTCGCGACGGAGAATTTGAAATCCTTTTTACCGAAGGGATATCGAGACTTAGCGATATTATCGACATGGGCGTTAAGTCCGAGATCATCCAAAAATCCGGCGCATGGTTTTCGTTTGAAAACGAAAAAATCGGGCAAGGCCGCGACAGCGCGCGCAAGTTTCTCGAGGAGAACCCCAAAATTGCCAACAAAATCGAAAAAGCGATTATCGAAAAACTGCTGATCAAACGTTAAAAAACTATGAAACGATT
>CAZWOH010000081.1:0-8686 GCA_964635405.1 uncultured Planctomycetales bacterium
TGAAGCATTTTTTATGAGCATTCCGATTTTAGCGGTTTTGGGGGCGGGAATATTTGCGGCTGCTGAGGACTTGCGGCTTAAAGCTATTATTATCGATTCATCTTTTGCCAATGTCGATGGACTGGCTTTAGAAACAGTTGAAAGAATAGGTTTCTTCCCGCCGGTTTTTGTTAAAATGATTGCCCGGATTGGTTTAGACATGGCAAGCCTTGAGTGCGGTTTTGATTTACGTAAATTCTCGACAGAGCGCGCGATAGCACAGGTCAAGCAACCGGTTCTGCTTGTGCACGGCAAAAAAGATACACTTATTCCATGGGAGGAAACAGAAAAACTGTTTGCGAGAGCACATCAGCCCAAATTTTTGCATTTTTTCGAAACGTTAGGGCATTATACGACGATCAGTGATTCGGGTTATAAAATGATTATCGCGAATTTTATTTCTGTCGTCGAACAATCGGGGAAAACGTTATGAAAGGCCGCCGCGTTGTTATTACAGGCTTAGGTGTACTGGCTCCCAATGGCATTGGCAAGGATGCGTTTTGGCAGGCCAACTTGGCGGGCAAGTCGGGAATCAAGCCTTTGACACGTTTTGATATGGCGCAGTTTCAAACGAAAATTGCCGGCGAAATTGACAATTTTAACCCCACGGATTTTATGGATGAATGTCTTGCGCAAAAAGAAGACCGTTTTACGCAATTTGCTTTAGCGGCAGCTAAGATGGCCCTCGATGACAGTAAAATCAATCTTCAAAATGAAAACGCTTATCGTCTGGGCGTTGTTTTAGGCAGCGGCTTAGGGGGAATGTTTTTTTATGAAAAACAAATTTTAATGATGCAGCAATATGGGCATTCTAAAACACACCCATCGTCGGTTCCGCGCATTATGCCTAATGCTCCGTCGAGTCAAGTTGCCATAGGATTTCAACTTAAAGGGCCGAATTTGACAATTTCTACGGCATGCACGTCAGGTAATCACGCGATTGGTCAAGCGGTGTCTTTTATTAAGCAAAATCAGGCGGATATTATTTTTGCCGGGGGAACAGAGGCGCCGTTGGTTTTTTATAATTTTGCTGGGTTTGACGCGATGCGTGTCATGTCACGAAAGAATGAAGATTGTCAACAGGCGTGTCGGCCATTTGATAAAAAGCGTGATGGTTTTATCATGGGCGAGGGGGCTGCGGTTCTTGTCTTAGAAGAATTAGAGCGCGCTTTAAAGCGTGGGGCAAAAATTTATGCCGAGATTTTGGGTTATGCGACAACCTCCGGCGCTGGCCATATGATTTTGCCTATTGCTGACGGTCAAGATGCCGCATGGACGATGCGTTTGGCTTTAGAAAATGCAGGAATATCGGCGGATAAAGTTGATTATATTAATGCGCATGGGACGGCGACACAAGCCAATGACAAAGCAGAGACACAGGCGATTAAAAATATTTTTGGAAAAAGAGCTTGCCGGATCCCAGTTTCTGCAACTAAATCTATGACCGGCCATAGTTTAGGGGCCGCAGGCGCGATTGAAGCGGTGGCTTGTTGTCTGGCGATTGAAAACAATATCGTGCCTCCGACGATAAACTATGAAACGCCAGACCCACAGTGCGATTTGGATTATGTCCCCAATCAGGCGCGCAAGCATCAGGTTAGGGTTGCTTTATCTAATTCTTTTGGCTTTGGAAATAATAATGCGACTTTAATTTTTGGGAGGTATGAAAAATGACCAACTTAAGTCGGCAAGAATTGCAAGAGAAGATATTTTTAAACCTTCGCAATGTTTTAGGTAAAAAAGTCAAAGATATTTCTTTGGAGCAAAAACTTGTCGAAGATTTGGGATTAGATTCTTTTGCAGCATTGGAATTAATTTATGAGATTGAGGATTCGCTTAAGATCAAAGTTCCCGACGAAGATGCTAAAAAATTCATTTTTGTTAAAGATGTGTTGAATTATGTTTGGCAGAAGCTTTTGATTAAGCAAGGAGGGACGTAATGGAGATCAATCAAGTTTTTGGATGGGTTTGGATTTTGTTTGGGCTTTTAAGCGGAACAGTGATTGGACTGTATTTTCATGATGAAAAATGGCTGGGCGGGTACGGATCACATCGGCGACGATTAATTCGGTTGGGGCATATTTCCTTTCTGGGGCTGGGGATATTAAATATTTTGTTTTATCAGTCGTTGGTGAACTATTCTGTTGATCTTCGGTTTGTAGATTTAGCCTCACGGTTGTTTATTCTAGGCGCAATTACAATGCCCTTGTGCTGCGCGATAATGGCTTTGAAAAAAGAATGGTATCTTATTTTTTCTATCCCGGTAACTGCTTTGAATGTCGCTGTTTTTTTAACCATTTTAGATCTGATCCGAAAATGAAAATTGGAATGATTGCGATGAGCGGTGTTAGGGCGCATGACCAAGAGCTCATGAAAATTGGGCTTACGCTACCGGGATTTGTCGAGCGTAGCAAAGTCATTGCATCCTTGCCGAGCCTTTCTCTTTTGACACTTGCGGCTCTTACCCCAAAAAATATTGAAGTTGAATATCGAGAGATTAAAGATTTAAAAGAAAAAGATGAGCTACCCACAGATTATGATTTGGTTGCGCTATCGTCCTTGTCGGCGCAGATTGATGACGCTTATCAGGTCGCGGATTTTTACAGGCAAAAGGGGATTGCGGTTGTGATGGGCGGGTTGCACGTAAGTTCATTACCTAAGGAAGCCAAAGAACATTGCTCGGCGGTGGTAGCTGGCGAAGGGGAAATCCTTTGGCCAAAAGTTGTGGATGATTTCTTAAATGGCCGTTTGCAGGATTTTTATATACAGTCGCCGCGCGAATCTTTTGATTTGGCTCTTGCCCCGATTCCTCGTTATGATCTGCTGGATATCTCAAAATATAATCGTCTGACCGTCCAAACCAGCCGCGGCTGTCCTCATCGTTGTGATTTTTGTGCTAGTTCGATTTTGTTGACACCAAAGTATAAAGTCAAGCCTGTGCAAAAAGTTATCGCTGAAATTCGGCGGATCAAGGACATTTGGCCGCACCCTTTTATTGAATTTGCGGATGACAATAGTTTTGTTTTACGGACACATTACAAGGAATTATTGCAAGCGCTCGTCCAAGAAGAAATCCGTTGGTTTACGGAGGCTGATATTTCGATTGCGCAGGATGCTCAGTTGCTTGAATTGATGAAAAAAAGTGGCTGCAAACAGGTTTTGATTGGTTTGGAAAGCCCGACAAGCCAAGGGTTAAATAATATAGAACAACGTGGCAATTGGAAGCTAGGGAAACTAGAATATTATGAAAATGCGATCAAAAAAATCCAGTCTTATGGGATTGCGGTCAATGGATGTTTTATCCTCGGACTCGACGGGGACGATGTTTCCGTTTTTGATCGGATTTATGATTTTGTTGAAAGGACAGGTTTGTTTGAGGTCCAGATTACGGTTTTGACGCCTTTCCCGGGCACGCCTTTGTATCAGCGTTTTCAAAAAGAAGGCCGGCTTATTGAAGAGCGGGCATGGCATAAATGCACGTTGTTTGATATTAATTATTATCCAAAGCAGATGTCGGTTACGCAATTAAGGGATGGCATGATTAATTTGTCGCGAAGAATTTATAATGAAAATTTTATCGACGAAAGAAGAAAACGGTTTTTTAAAAACATTCTGCATCGAAATTAAAGGGTAAGTTAACAAAAAAGGGGGAGAAGATGAGTCTAAAGGCAATCAAAAATTTGTTTGTTGTCGCGGCTTTGTACGATGTTATCTTAGGGGTTTTATTTTTGCTTGCCTTTAAACAAGTTTATGCTTTTTTAAATATCGCTTTGCCGAATCACGACGGTTATGTTCAGTTCGGCGCGGCCATGGTCGCAATTTTTGGTGTTGGGTTTGGATTTGTCGCCGAAGATCCACAGCGCAATCGAGCGATAATTAAAATGGGTATTTTGCTTAAAGCCGCTTATTCAGGGATTGTATTGTCACATTGGTTTGCGGGCAATATTCCTGTCATTTGGAGTGTGTTTGCGTGGTTTGACTTGGTTTTTTTGGGGCTGTTTGTCGTAGCGCTGCGCGCTTTGCCCGAAACTAAAAAATAATATCATAATAAAGGATTTATACTTTGAAAAGTCTTAAGAGCCGCGGGTTTCGCGCGCTACAGGCTACACAGTTTTTGGAAGCGTTTAATGACAATGCCTTTAAGGTCATTGTCACGTTTTTGGCTATCGATTATTTTACGAAACAAAACAATGGCACGCTTTTTGTGGCCTTGGCCAGCGGAATTTTTATCTTGCCGTTTCTTTTGTTCTCGACGTTCGCAGGGTATCTGGCGGACAAATTCAGCAAAAGAAATATTCTTATCCTCGCCAAAATTTCAGAAGTGATTGTCATGATTGCTGGCTTGTTTGCACTTTTGCATTTAAGTATTTGGGGCATGCTGGGTGTTTTGTTCCTGATGGGGCTGCACAGCGCTTTTTTTAGTCCTTCGAAGTACGCGATCTTGCCAGAAATTTTAAGCGAAGATGACCTCTCCGAGGGCAACGGTCAACTGCAAATGTTTACTTACGCCGCGATTATCTTAGGGCAGGCCAGCGGCGGATATCTTTTGCAGGTTTTTGGGCAGGCGCCTTACAAAACGTCTTTTGTTTTTATCGGCGTTGCTGTTCTTGGGTTTGTGACCAGCCTTTTTATTTCTAAAGTCCCGCCGGCTGGTTCACAGCGTAAAGCGCAGTGGAATTTTGTCAGGGAAGTTATTGAAAACACGCGTTTTGTCCGCACGAACCGTTCGGTGTTTTTGTCTATTTTAGGGTTGGTGTATTTTGCTTTCTTGGGCGGTTTGTTTCAGCCTAATATTTTACTTTATGCCCGCAACTTGATGGGGGTGGATCCTCTTTTGGCAAGTTTGCTTTTGGTCAGTATTTCTTTAGGGATTGGAATCGGCGGGCTTATGGCCGGAAAATTTTCCGACCAAAAAATCGAGCTGGGATTGGTCCCCTTGGGAGCTTTGGGCTTGAGTGTTTTTTCGATGCAGTTGGGATTTAATTATCACTCTTACATGAGTGTGCTTTGGATTTTGTTTTTGCTGGGCGTTTCCAGCGGATTTTATATTGTTCCGCTTAATACGGTTATTCAGTTTGAGAGCAAACCCGACGAGCGCGGGCGAATTATCGCAACGAATAATTTCTTTTCGTTTGCAGCTATTCTTGTTGCTTCATTTGCGATTTATTTTTTTGGGGAAGTTTTGAAAGTCAACCCCGCACAAACATTTTTTTCTATTGGTCTGGCGACGATCGTAGGCGCGGCTTATGTGTGCCGGATTTTGCCCTATCCGATGATTCGATTGATTGTTTGGATTTTGACGCATACTCTCTATCGGATTAAGGCGATTGATAAACACAATGTCCCGCAAAATGCTGGAGCCTTGCTTGCGTGTAATCATGTCTCGTATGTCGATGCGGCTCTTCTTGTTGTCAGCATTGCGCGGCCGATTCGTTTTATCATGAGCCGCGAAGTTTATACGACGAGCATTTTACGTCCCTTGTTTAAAATCGGTCGCGTTATCCCTATTGACCGCAAAGATAATCCTAAGGAAATCATTCGTTCCCTTAATATGGCCAAAGAGGCGCTAAAAGCCGGGGAATTGGTTTGTATTTTTCCCGAGGGGCAATTGACTCGGACAGGGAATCTTCTTAAGTTTAACGGTGGACTTGAGCATATTTTAAAAGGGCTCGATTGTCCGGTTGTCCCTGTTAACATCGACCGGATTTGGGGAAGTATTTTTAGCCACGAGGGGGATAAGTATTTAATCCCAAATTTTGCATTACAACACAGTGCGCGACGATCCGTCGCGCACAAAAAGGGAAATGCAAAATTCGGGTTAAAGAAATGGCCCAAGATTATTCCATATCCTGTGACCGTTTCTTTTGGAAAGCCAATGCCAGCTACCAGCAGCGCTTTTGCCGTGCGATCCGCGGTCATGGAATTAGGCGCAGATGCGTTTCAATATCGCTTGGCCGACAAAGTCACTTTGCCCGAGGCGTTTTGGCGAGAGGCACGTAAACATCCGTCTAAGTTTTGTATTGCGGATTCCAGCGGCAAAAAGCTCAATTACGGTTTAACGCTTGTGTCGGCGGTTGCGATCAGCCGAAAGATCAACGGAAAACTTTTTCAAGAAAAAACGATTGGCGTGCTTCTGCCCCCGTCGGTTGCTGGCGCGCTGGTCAATATTGCAATTTCAATTCTCAATAAAGTGCCGGTTAATATCAATTATACGGTGTCCAAAGAGAGCTTAGCCTCGACGATCAAGCAATGTGCGATGCAGTATGTGATTACATCCCGCAGTTTCTTGGAAAAAACCGGCATTAGCTTGCCGTGCGATGTCCTTTTTATTGAAGACATTATTGCGTCTTTGACAAAAGTCGAAAAGCTTAAGGCCGCGCTTATGGCTTTTGCGCTACCGCGTGGACTTTCGCATTGGTTTATTTTTGGCCCCCAAGATTATCGCGGCCACGAAAAGCTTGCAACCGTCATGTTTACCAGCGGCTCGACGGGCGAGCCCAAGGGGGTTATGCTCACTCATGGCAACATCACCTCTAACTTAGAGGGGTTGTATCAGGTTTTTAATATTCAAAATAAAGACGTGATGCTGGGGATTTTACCGTTTTTTCATTCGTTTGGGTTTACAGGCACTTTGTGGTTCCCTCTTTTAAGCGGTATTGGCGCTGTGTATCATTTCAATCCGCTGGACGCTAAAACCGTCGGAAAATTAGTGCAGGAATATCAGTCAAGTATTTTGATGGCCACACCAACTTTTTTAAACGCGTATATCCGCCGCTGTGAAAGAGAACAATTTCAAAGTCTGCGTATGGTGACGGTGGGCGCTGAGAAGTTAAAAGAAAGTTTGGCCCACGAATTTAAAGACAAATTTGGCGTTGTCCCGATGGAAGGGTATGGTTGTACCGAATTGTCTCCCGTTGTTTCGATCAACTTACCGGATTATGACTTGACAGGTGATTTGCAAAAAGCCCAACAGCAGGGCACGATAGGTTTGCCGCTGCCCGGCATTGCGGTTAAGGTCGTCGATCAGAATACTGGCGAGACTTTAGTTGCAGATAAGGATGGTCTTTTGCTTGTCCGAGGGGCCAATGTGATGAAAGGCTATTTGAACCAGCCGCAAAAAACAGCTGAGGTTATCCGCGATGGATGGTACGCGACGGGCGATATTGCCAGAATCGGTCAAGACGGTTTTATTACCATTACCGATCGTTTGAGCCGTTTTAGCAAAATCGGCGGGGAAATGGTGCCGCATATCAAGATCGAAGAGGCGATTCATGCACTGCTTTCTTCGTCAGAGCAGGTTTGTGTCGTCACAGCAGTTCCGGATGAAAAACGCGGGGAGAGGCTTGTGGTTTTGCATACCATTGATCTTGATATTCCGATTGTCCTCGACGGATTAAAGAAAAGTGGTTTGCCGAATTTGTGGATTCCTGATGCGGACTCGTTTAAAAAGATTGCAACGATTCCACTCTTAGGCAGCGGCAAGTTGGATTTAGCGGCGATTAAAAAAATGGCATTTTGTATGAAGGGATAATTAGCTTTTTGTTTCCTTTGAAGACTGGGGCAGATAAAAAAACTGTGTCATTGCGAGCGATGCCGAAGGCGAGCGAAGCAATCTCGTTGTTAGCTTATGTTTATGTATGGGATTGCTTCGTCGCTTTCGCTCCTCGCAATGACAGTATCTTCACTATCTTATGAAAACGCACACAATTAAAACCTCCGACGGGCAGAAAATTGTCTTTGACCATTATCGTCACGGCCATGACAAAGTTGTGATTATCGCGCACGGGTTTTTTAACAGCAAAGATGCGCTGCTGCTTAAAGAGTTGGAGCGCGCGCTTAATGACCGTTATGACGTTATCATCATGGATTTTCGCGGGCACGGCAAAAGCGGCGGCCTTTTTTATTGGACGAGCAAGGAATATTTGGATCTCGAGGCTGTCATCGAATACGCTCAAAAAAGTTACGTAAAAGTCGGCGTTATCGGTTTTTCTTTAGGAGCGGCGACGAGCTTGATCGTCGCCTCCCGAGGGGATTTGATGGACAGTCTTATCTCGGTGAGCGCCCCGACGGCGTTTGAAAAAATCGAGTACCGGTTTTGGGAATTAAGCTTTGAGACAGACATTGTTTACAGTTTGATTGGCGAGGGAAAAATTGGTAAGGGTGTTCGGCCGGGTCCGTTTTGGCAAAAGAAACATAAACCGATTGATTTGGTTGAAAAGATTCAGTGCCCTGTTCTCTATATTCAAGGCGCAGAAGATTGGCTCATCAAGCCGTGGCATTCGGAAAGTTTGTACAAAAAAACAAAATCTCCCAAACATTTAGCGATTGTCAAAAGCGGTCCGCACGCCGAGTATTTGATCCGCACGCACAAGGTTGAAACGGTTGGGTTGATTAAGAATTGGTTTAAAGAAACGTTGTGATTGTCTTTTTCCTTCTCCCCGATGGGGAGAAGGTTAGGATGAGGGGTTATAAAGAGTCAATAAATTAAGATTTCCCCCTCACCTTAATCCTCTCCCCCAAAATGGGGAGAGGAAGTTTGTACTGTTTCGACTAGGAATTTTTGACAGAATGAACGCTCTAAAAAGGAGATGATATGGCGTGGTTACTGATGACTTTGGCTCAGGCGGCGTTTACCGTTTTTATGTAT
>CAZWOH010000082.1:0-8649 GCA_964635405.1 uncultured Planctomycetales bacterium
CGATTAAGGAATTACTTTATCGGCATCAATGTTGTTATTTTCGTCAATCCGGTCAAAAACACGTTAAGGCCGATGGAGGATGAATCTTATGAATTGATCCCCCGCGATTTTCCGATTAACGCTGTCCCTGCTGATGTTGCCGCGCAATGGAGATTTGATTTGCTGGATGAACATTATCGCGGCGCCTATCCGGTGGCGCTTGGTTTGTACTTTGATGAGGGATCATTGATTCTCGAGGCGCGAAAGAGTCAGAAAAAATTAAAGGAAACAGAAGTTCTTCCCGTCGGGACAATATTGATGATTTCGGATCGCGCCAATGGGTCTATTGTCGATTTGGATAAGATATTTGGGAAGGCAGCAACGCCCCGAGCACGGCTTATGTCCAAATTGATAGGCTTAAATTCTCAAGAACGAAAGAAATTAATCGAACAGGGCCGTCAGAAACTTGTCGAGATTGCCCAATTGACTGACCGCAGGCGGGAAATAGAGGCCCTGCGGCGGTTGAGCAATACCTTAGGATTTAAGACAAACGATGGGATGGAAGAATTGTATCAGAGTGTTGCTTTAGAATTAATCGATGACCAAGTTATCCATGAAACATGGTTGGCGGCCGGCCGGATGCTTTTATCCAGAGAAATGGGCATGGTTTGGATTAACGATTTTGATACACCGCGAATACAACTTCGTTTGGAGTCGATTTTAGGGACATTAAAATTACCATTAAAATATATTAGCACTGTCGAAAATCTTATTGAAGCTGTCGGCCGCGGCATGATTGAGCCGGCAGTAATTAAAGGAAAGTTGAGCGCCAGCGGACTTTCGGCTCAATGGCAAATTAGCACAGGGAAGAATGACGAATTACAATACGTTTTGAACGTTTCCGTTAAGCATGACCGCCCCGGGATTTATTTATCTTTAACGCGTATTTTGGCTCAATATGCGATTAATATCAGGCGCATTGATGATAGCAGTGATGCTATTAAGATTGAGGTAGATACGGTTAATGATACAAAAGTCCTCGAGGCTGTTGTTTCGGATATCGCAAGTCTTGTCCCGGATGTTTCGTCGGACAGCGGTCTATTGGAATCGATGGTAAATGCAGTTATCCCTCATCGCATGAATGTTCAAGTGAAAATATCTAACTTGCCGGGCGAAATCTATAAACTTCTAGCGGCTCTTTCAGAGTTTGACAGAAGAGCGAGATATTCAAGTTTAAAAATTCTACCGTCGGGGAGATTTGCCGATGTTTCGATGACGATTGCCTTGCCGGCGGGTCTTTGCACGGATACAAAATCGTATCGCCAAGAAATTTTAAAGATCATTGACTCTGTTGCTGTAAATTCTGCCAAAGAAATTAACGGCTCAAGCTCTTCATCCGCGATAAGAGAACAGAAGCTGGATTTAAGAGAAGAGTCGATTCGTCAGCGTTATGCGGATGGGTTGGCAAGACGGGCGATTTCTCAATATGCTGACCGGGCGTTTGACTCCTCAAGACTTGTGAATAATCAAAAGTTTTATGAAGATGGCAAGCCACGGCCCTTTATGGGCTTGACAGTCATTGTGCGTATGCCAGAAGACTTAAAAGATAGGTTGTCAAAATTTCAGAATACCGTTGCACAAAAATTACAAGTCGACGGGAATGACCAATCGGTTTCATGGCTTGTTCCAAGCTCTTTTCACATGACGCTTGTGGATATTGACCCCAGTGATCAATTCGCTGACTGTTCTTCTTTGGGCGTTACGCAACAACAGCTTTCCTTGAGAGTGCAGCAGCTAAAAGCTGCTTTTAAAAACCTGCCTCTTATGGACGCAATTTCTGGACATGTTAGGGGAATTGGATTAAAAGGTGTCATTGCCGGTTTGGTTCAATTTGACGATATTATCGATTTGCACAAAATCCTTACCGTTGAAAGGATTCTTCAAGATTCGACAGATGTCCAAAATAGAAATTTTCTAACTATGGTAGGCCATGTCAGTTTAGCGTATATGGTTCAGTCGCCTGCAAATTATTCAAGATTCTTGGAAGTATTGCTGGAACATCAAAATGAGGATTTTGGAAAATTTAAGGCGAGTTTACTGGAATTTACGTATTTCCCGGATATGAACCATTTTAACACTGTCCTTTCCTATGATCTTTCGACGGGTAAAATTATAGAAGCGAATGGATTTTCCTGCTCCTCGGCGGTTATTGAGAATGACTGGCAAAGTGAAAAGAATTTATTGTCGACTGCAAATCGTGCGACTTTGGGCGTGGACGTTAACGTTATAAAAAATATTGAACTAGCGCGGCAGGAAAAGTTAAAGAAAACATATTGGGATCACCGGCCGCGGGTTGTTTGGCCGCGAGGGTATGAAAGAAGACAACGTGATCCTCGTCGTTATTTTGCGATGAGTCAACCGGGGATAGCGCGAATCATAGGCGCCAGTACAAATGAAATTTTGACAAATATGGATCGACTTTTTGTTCCAAAAAATTCAAATAATTTATCACCGCGACAATTCGGTCGACGGACAAGGGCCGCTCGCCTCAATGGCGCTTCTGCTGGCATGGATGTCGCGCAAAAGATGAGGACAGCAAGCCGAGAACAGAATTTAGCAAAAAATGATGCCTTATTTACTCAAGATGTGTCAACGGCCATATTGCAAAGACGACCCGTCGAAGAGCCCGTGCGCGTTCGTCCCAATACGTTTAGTGTTGGGGCATATGTTATTCCGGAAGGTCAAGTTGCGCCTGAGATTAACGGTCAAGGCCAAGGTAAGGATTTGCAAAGAAGCTTGAGGATTTCTTATACAAAAATGCAATATTTAAAATATTTGGTTATACGGGTCTGGAAATTAAGACCATTCTATTCTTTGGGCTCGAGGTTACGCGAGTGGTTAAGTGCGTATAACGAAAATCTTCACCGGTCGATTTCGAGTGCGGTTGGCAATGATCACTCGTCGCCAGAATTTGATTATTCGCAATATTCTCTGGCAGTTGTTATTACAATTCTTTTGGTTAATGTTAAACCAGGATAATTCTTAAGTTCTAAAAAACTGCCGGTCGAGAAAGTTTTCGCTTAATTCAATCACCGTCGGGCGGCCATGCGGGCATGTGAAAGGATCACGGCATTTGAGCAGTTGTTCTTTTTGATATTCGGCCTGTGAGTGTTTAAGAGGGTCGCCTGCGCGGATCGAAGCGCGGCAGGCCCGTCGAGCTAGGGTGGCATGATCGGCGCGGCTGATATTGCCGCCGGCTAAAAGCTCCCGCACCCCGCGCAAAGGATCACTTAAAAGGGCCGGACAGCTGTGAATAGCGATTGTGTTTTTGTCAAACTGCGTTGAACTAAAACCCAATTTTTCTAGCACTTCCTTTGATTCTTCCCAAACTAACATTTCGGTCATCGAAACTTTGAGCAAATCCGGTGTCAGCAGATTTTGGACTTCCACTTTTCCGCGGTCCATTTGACGAATGAGTGCTTCAAAAACAATTCGCTCTTGCGCGGCATGCTGGTCGACGATCAAAAGCGATCGGTCGGCTTCAAAAAGCAAAAATTTATTGATAAAGGCCCCTAAATAGCGGCTGCGGGAGAATTTGTTTAAGAGATTTTGTCCGGCCGGCTGCAGGCTTGAGGGTTGTTTTACAGGTTCCTGGGGAAAGGTATATTGTTCGGTTGCCGCAAGTTTGGGGACAATGTCAAAGCTAAGAAGATCAATTTCTTTGATCGGAGAAATCGCGATGTCATCATTCGTATTTTTTGCCAAAGCACGACGCAATGCTACAGACTCGTCGGACAAAATCTGCTTTTGGGCAATCTCTTTGGGTTTACCTAAGCTCATAAGCGTCTGTTCGACTAAGTGGCGCAACAGCGGCATCAGATGATGCTCGTCTTTGATTTTGACTTCGCGTTTGGTCGGATGCATATTGACATCGACGTGATTTGGCGGAATCGTCAGAAATAAACAAAAACATGGATAATGGTTCGGCGGCAGGATAAGCCGGTAAATGTCGTTAAGATGAAAGCCGATCGATTTGCTTTGCACAGGACGGCCGTTGATAAAGATAAATTGCAAGTCCCGACGGGTGCGGCTTAAGTTGATATCACTGAGAACCATATGCACCAAAAAACTTTGCTCCTTAAAGTCTTCTTTTATTTCAAGCAAATGTTTGGGGTCGACGTTTAAAGTCTCGGCGATGCGCTCGATTTGGTTTTGTGTCGGGGCCAGATCCAGAAGGGTCCGGCCTTCATGCGTCACTAAAAAGCGGCACTGCGGATAAAAAAGCGCGTAAGGGACAATGGTTGAAAGGATTTGGTTAAGTTCCGTCGTATTGGTTTTGAGAAATTTTCGGCGAGCTGGGGTATTAAAAAAAAGTTCTTTGACCTGGATTTGTGTTCCGTTTGGCATCGCCACAGGTTTGTGAGAAATAGTTTCTCCGCCGCGCAAATGGATTTCCCATCCAGAATCTTGGGCTTTAGTTTTGCTGCGCAGCGTGATATCCGATATCGCCGCAACACTGTAAAGCGCTTCCCCGCGAAATCCTAGAGAATGGATATTAAACAGATCGTCGGCTGTCTGGATTTTGCTCGTCGAGTGGCGTTCAAAAACGATTTTCAGGTCATCGGGCTCAATGCCGGATCCGTTGTCGGTTAAGTCAATGAGGACTTTGCCCGCGTCCTTAAGGTGAAGCTCAATTGTTTTTGTGCCGGCATCAAGGCTGTTTTCGATAAGTTCTTTAAGAACCGATGCGGGCCGTTCGATGACTTCGCCGGCGGCGATTTTGCTTATGACATCGGGGGGTAGAATATGGACTCGGTTCATGCGCATCCTTTATTAGATTTCCCTCCCCCTTGTGGGGAGGGTTTGGGAGGGGGTGATGCTTAGGCGATAATCACCCCCACCTAACCTCCCCCATCGAAAAGGGGGAGGAAATGTAAATGTTTCAGTTATGCTTTGTAATTATTGCCTTTAATTCCTGGATTTTATTTAACGCTTCAAGCGGCGTCATTTGATTGACGTCGATATTGCTGAGGATTTCTTTTAAGTTTTCTGCCAGAGGATCGACACTGTGAGCAAAAAGCGAAAGCTGGTCTTCGCTTTTTGGCTTAGACGTTAAGCGTTCTTTGAGATTGCTTTGCGATTCCAGTTCATCTAATATTTTTTTTGACCGGCTGATAATCTTGTGTGGGACGCCGGCTAACTTTGCCACGTAGATGCCGTAGCTGTCATCGCTTTTGCCGGCGACAATTTTATGCAAAAAAATGATTTCGTCTTGCCATTCTTTGACGGCAACATTGTAATTGACAACGCCCGTGTGTTCGTCGGCCAGGGCTGTCAACTCATGAAAATGCGTGGCAAACAGTGTGCGGCTTTTGGACTTTTGAAAATGCTCCGCCAAGGCCCACGCGAGGCTTAATCCGTCAAAGGTGCTTGTCCCGCGTCCGATTTCATCTAAGATGACCAAACTGCGTGCGCTTAAATTGTTAAGAATATCGGCCGTTTCACTCATTTCAACCATAAAGGTGCTTTGGCCTTTGGTGATATCATCGTGCGCGCCGATGCGGGTAAAGATTTTGTCGACGACACCGACGTGCGCGCTTTGGGCCGGCACATAGCTTCCCATTTGTGCCAAAATAACCAAAAGGGCGATTTGCCGGATATAGGTGGATTTTCCGGCCATATTCGGTCCGGTCAGGATGATCAAATGCTGATCTTGGTCGTTAAGATAAGTGTCGTTGGGAATAAAATTCTTGGCGGAAGTTTTTTCGACGACCGGATGCCGGCCTTCTTTGATGTCTAAAATGAAATCTTCGCGGATTTCTGGCGCGACATAGCCGGCTTCTTGAGATAGAAGCGCAAGTGAATACAAACAATCGAGTGTTGCAATGCTCTGGCTTAATTGATGTAAACTTGGCGCATGGTCGAGAATCGTTTTTTTGATTTCTTCGATCAGTTCATTCTCAATTCTGCGGATTTTGTCCTCGGCGGTCAAAATTTTTTCTTCGTATTCCTTAAGTTCCGGCGTGATAAACCGCTCGCCGTTGACTAGGGTTTGTTTGCGGATAAAATGGGATGGCACCAGATGGACGTTGGCTTTGCTGATTTCGATGTAGTAGCCAAAAATTTTATTAAACCCCACTTTGAGTGAATTGATTTTTGAACGGGTGATTTCCTCTGCTTGATACTGGCGCAGCCACTGTTGCCCGTTTTCCTGAATATTTTTAAGCTCGTCGAGTTCTGCGTTAAAACCAGCCCGGATCACCTTGCCCTCATTATTGGCCAAAGGCATCTCGGGATTAATGGCGTTTTCGAGGAGTTTGCGCAAATTCGGGATGTCATTGACACAAAAAAGAGAATTTTTTGCAAAAAGCCCGTCGACAGTTTCACGGATTTTTGGCAAAAGATACAGGCTGTTTCGTATCGAAAGCAAATCTTTTGGCTGTGTATAGCCGCAGCTTAATTTGGAAATGGATTTTTCCAAGTCCGGCAAAGGGTTAAGGCATTCGCGAAGTTTATGCAGAGCTTGTCCATTGCTGCGCAAAACAGTGACTGCATTTTGGCGGCTTTGGATCGCATCGACTTTTCGCAGCGGGTGCGTCAGCCAGATGCGCAGTTGACGTTTTCCCATGGCTGTCAAAGTGCGATTGATCGTTTTAAAAAATGTCTCGATTTCAAGCCCGTAATGGGCGGCTGGCGAAAGATAAACATATTCCTCGTCGGTGTAAAGGCTTAAGCGGTTGATATGGCGCAGGGGTTGGCGGTTGTTGGTTTTAAGATATTCCAAAAGCGCACCGCTTGCGGCAACCGCTGTGGGCAAGCCTTCAAGACCAAAGCCGTTTAAGTTTAAAACAGCAAAATGTTCGCACAGATTTTTGGAGGCAATCTCAAGATTAAAAGACCAGTTTTCCTGGCCGCTTAGCGTTAAAGTTTTTGTTTTAAGAAGCGGGCTTTTTAATATTTCTTTGATTTTATTTTCTTCGGTCAACGGAAAAACACATTCGCAAATCGGCAAACGCGCTAAAAGCTCGATGATTTTGTGGGGATTATCAAATTGATTGGCTTGAATAGTCCCGCTGACTAAATCGGTAAAAGCGATACCAATGCTGTTGCCATTTGGATACAAAGCGCACAGATATCGGGCATCGGATGAATTTTCGTCAATGTAAGTGCCAGAGGAAATAACGCGGATCACGTCCCGCCGGACGATCCCGACAGCCGTTGCCGGATCTTCAACCTGTTCGCACACAGCGACTTTGTGCCCGGCTTTGATTAAACGGTTAATATAACCATCTGCCGCATGGTAGGGAATCCCGCACATCGGGGCTTCATTGGGCGTGCCGCGGCCGCGGGCGGTCAGAACAAGATCAAGGATTTTGCAAGCGGTCCGGGCGTCTTCATAAAACATTTCATAGAAGTCGCCTAAACGAAAGAAAAGGATGCAATCGCGGTATTGCGATTTGACCTTTTGGTACTGCGTAAGCATCGGGGTAGTCGCTTGCGTGGTCATCAGGGCTTATATATAGGGAAGACAAGGTCTTTAAAAATTATGATTATTTATAGCACAAAAGTTAATTTTGGGGGATAAAACTTTTTGTGAATAAATAGTCGTAACCTTTGTTGCAGTCGCAATTAAGCGGTGTTATAATCGCAACCATAATTTGAAATTTCCTATCAACGCTCAACAAATGACCATGAATAAAAAACTATATCTTCTTTTTACTTGTATTTCTTTTTTCCTTTTTTCACCAGCGAGCGTACATGCTAACTCTCATCTCGTGACGAATTATTACGTCGAGAGCGGTAAAAAACTTTTTGATGAAAAAAATTATGAATCAGCGATTATAGAATTTAACAAAGCGCTTTTAGCCGATCCTGATAATGAAGAGGCGCTTATGTATTTGCGTATGCTTGGGCTTGGTAGCGCCGAGAAAGATAAGATAACAACAAGTCGTGAGCAAGGTGAATTTTCGTTTGAAGAAAAGCCAAATAAAAAAACGAAGAAAAATGCTCCTAAACTCGCGACGTCGGTAAAAAATAATAAGGATGCGGATTTAAAAATTAAGCAGATTAAAACGCAGGTTGAGCAAGAAGAAAAAACCACTATAGAATCTTTACGAGTGCAAGCTGCCCAAGAAGAGCAAAATATTTCTTCTGGCGCTGCATCACAGAAGCCTGTAGCCGCTGACAATAAAATTCAAAATGCGGTTGAGGACCAAAATCAGAAAGTCACTCAGCAAAAGAAGTTAGGTCATAGGCCGGATGTAGAACAAATTGCTTGTCGTGAAAAGAATGAAACCGAAAAAATTTCGAGTGATGCTGCGTGCAAAAAACTTTGTTGCGAATGCGCTCAAAAAGGTCAAGTACAAAACATTATCCAGGAAGGATCAGTAGATCAGCCGCAGAGCGTTTTAGGTCATGCGCAAGAAGAGGCCAGTTCTACAGAAGCCGACATCGCCGGGCTTGTACCAGAAAATCAGGATAATATTTGTAAACAATGTTTAGTCTGCAATAAAAAAGCCGCTAAAAGTGTCAAAAATCAGAAATTAAAACGACAAAAAGTTTCAGATAAAGTCAATGCCGCCGCAAAGACGGCAGATGTCAAAAAAACACCTCCTGTTAAGGCAAAAAATTCTGGGCAGAGGGCTCCTGAGAGTATTTCCCAAAAGCAGG
>CAZWOH010000083.1:0-8555 GCA_964635405.1 uncultured Planctomycetales bacterium
TGCATTTGTAGGGGCGTATTGCAATACGCCCCTACGGAATAAACATCGTATTATTTTTTGCAAATTACCAACGTCCAGCGTCTAGCCTCCAACGTCTAACCCCTTATTTTACGGACTATCGATTACCAGCGTCACAGGCCCATCGTTAATAAGCGAAACCTGCATGTCCGCGCGAAACTTCCCAGATTCAACTTTAAAATTCTTTTGTTTTAGTTTTTCGACGAAACGGTTATAAAAATCTTCGGCCTTTTGCGGCTCTGCGGCTTTATCAAACGATGGACGTCGGCCTTTGATACAATCCCCAAGCAGCGTAAACTGGGAAACGACCAAAAATTCTGCGCCTGCCTCTTCTGCGGAAAGATTCATCTTGCCCTGTGCATCTTCAAAAATCCGCAACTGCGCAATTTTGTTGACCATCCAGTCGAGATTTTGCTCGCTGTCATCCGCAGAAATCGCCAAAAAAACCAGCATCCCGCAACGGATCTTTCCGACGGTTTCTGGGCCAACGACAACACTTGCTACTTTAACTCTTTGAAGGACAGTGCGCATATGTTAATATGTTTTCAATTATATATCAGGCGTTTAAGAACTGAATAAATAACTTCACTTTTTAAGGTCAATTTTGTGAATCTTCCCGAACTCTTAGCGAAGCATCATTTTCCCAAAACAGTCCAAGATATTTTTGCCAAACAGGGCATTAGCGAACTTTATCCGCCGCAACGCCAATCGATTGACGCGGGCGCGCTCGACGGCAAAAACGTCCTTTTATCCGTCCCAACGGCGGCCGGAAAAACTCTGATCGCCGAGCTTTGTATGTTAAAAAAAATCCTTAACGAGAACGGCCGCTGTCTGTATATCGCGCCGCTGAAAGCTTTGGTCAGCGAAAAATGCGAAGATTTTCAAAATAAATATGCCTCGCTTGGCATTACCATCGGTTCGGCCAGCAGTGACAGCGATTCGTCGAGCAAAGTTTTAAGCCGCAACCAAATTCTTGTGGCTACCGCCGAAAAGGTTGACAGCCTTCTGCGCGAGCGCGCCAAAGGACTTGTCGATTGCTTAAGCCTTGTTGTCGTCGATGAAATCCACTTTTTAAACGACGACAGCCGAGGCCCGACGCTCGAAATTTTGATTGCGCGGATACGGCAACTCAACCCTAAAGCCCAGATCATTGCCTTAAGCGCAACGGTAAGTAATGCTCAAAGCATGGCCCAGTGGCTTGATGCAGAACTTGTTTTAAGTTCATGGCGTCCGATTCCTTTAAAAGAAGGCGTTTATTTAGGCGAGGAAATTCATTTTCATCATTTTGCCAGCCGCATGATTAAAGAAGATGCCGCCGAGGATATCGAAAAACTGACCGCCGACACGATCAAATCGAAAGGGCAAGTTCTTGTTTTTGTCAATTCGCGCAAATCCAGCCAAGCGGCCAGCCGGCAGCTTTGCGGGAGTGTTGCAAAATTGCTTAGCGCCCAGGAGAAAACACACCTTGCCCAGATTGCATCTGAAATTATTGGGAATCCCTCGAGCGCCACAAAAGTCTGCCGGCAATTAGCCGATGTGGTCAAGCATGGCTGCGCTTTTCATCATGCCGGATTAAAGACAGAACAGCGTAAACTTATCGAGCAAAATTTTAAAAATAATCTTATTAAAGTCATTTGTTCAACGCCGACTTTAGCGGCCGGCGTCAACCTTCCTGCCCGTCGGGTGATCGTGCGCGATACCAAACGTTTCGAAACCGGTTTGGGCTCATCCTTTATTCCTGTTTCTGAATACAAACAATGCGCCGGCCGGGCAGGGCGTCCGCAATTTGACCAATATGGCGAAGCTGTCTTATTGGCAAAAACACTCGGTGAATCCAAAGCACTTTTTGACCGCTACATTAAGGCAAGTCCGGAGCCGATTTTTTCAAAACTGGGCAATCAAGCTGCGCTTCGTTTTCATATTTTAGCCTCAATTGCCGGCGGGTACGTGCATGACATAAACGATACCTTCGAATTTCTCTCGAAAACTTTTCTTTCGCATCAGCGGCTTATCCCTAATTTGCTGGACACCATCGGGGACGTTTTTGAATTCTTGACCAAAGAAGGCTTTATCGAAAAAAACGGCTTTCGCTTTCATGCCAGCGCTTTTGGCCAATGCACAAGCCGTCTTTATATTGATCCGATCTCAAGCATTGTCCTGCGGGAGGGCTTAACCAAAATCCATCAGGGAAAATCTTTTTCCTGCGTCGGGATTTTGCATATGCTCGCCTGCTGTCCGGACAGCCCGCTTCTTAAACCTGGGAAGTCGGACACTGAAAAAATCGAATTTTTTACCAACAATTATCAAGACGAACTGTTTATGACAGCCAAAGAGCTGCCGGCGCTGGAAAATTTTATACTCTATTTGTCGGTCGCCAAAACCACGATGATGATGACAGGCTGGATTGAAGAAGAAAAAGAAGAAACGCTTTGCGATAAGTTTGGCATCGGGCCCGGCGACATTTACCGTCATCTGGAGTCAAACCTTTGGCTTTTGCACGCGGCGATAACATTTAGCGAACTGCTTGGGTTTGACAATTTGGGCTGGCCGCTTTTGCATCTTAAAAACCGCGTGACTTATGGGGTCAAGGAAGAGCTGACGCAATTGACACAACTTAAAGGTGTCGGACGTGTTCGGGCACGTAATCTTTTTGAAAAAGGATATAAAAATTTTACAGATTTAAAAAAAGCTGGCCTCGAAGAACTTTCAGAAATTGACAAAATCGGCAAAACCCTCGCCAAAGAAATCTTGGCCCAACTTTCCAAGCCCACCGCAAAAGATAATTTTTCCGATGGAAGTCTAAACAAATTACTCAAAAATTATTAATTTTTGTAGGGAACGGTTTCAAACCGTTCCCTACGATTAAATAACTGCCACGGCCTCAATTTCGACCCCGAGTCCTTCAGCCTCTAGGGATTTCGATCGAAGCAAGGAAACCTAAAGTATTATTGCAATCGCTTCGATCTCAACCAACGCGTCTTTAGGTAAACGTGCCACCTGTATCGTCGAGCGAGCCGGCGCATTTTCGGCACGGATAAATTTTGCATAAACTTCATTCATTCCCGCAAAATCATTCATGTCCTTAAGAAACACCGTCATCTTAACCGCATTGTCAAACGATGTTCCCGCCCCAGCAAGCACCGCCTGCAAATTTTTCAAAACCTGCTCGGTCTGTTCTTTGATCGTGCTGCCCACAACAGCTCCACTGACCGGGTCTAACGGAATTTGTCCGGCGGTAAAAACAAAATTTCCAGCCACAACCGCTTGATTATACGGCCCGACGGCAACCGGGGCATTCGCAGGTTTAATGATTTTCCTTTGAATCGACATTGTAATACTCCCATGTTTATTGTTTTAATAGACTGGGCACACCGCAGTGTGCCCCTACAATTATTTTAAATATTTCGCTGATTTTATTTTTCGGCCTAAATGAAAAACCAAAAAATTATTTAAAACATACTTCAACTCCTTTTGCACCGACTCGGTCAATTTAAGCCGCAGGCAAACCGGCCACGGGTGGCTTTCGGCATAAATGATCGACGAGACCGCGCCAGGCGAAAGCGTCTCAAGGGTCAAATCGCCTGCCGCACAATCCAAGCACACAAGGCCTCCTTCTCTTAAACTAAACCGCGCATGCTCAATGATCCGTTTTTTGCACTTAAGGCACGTATCCAAATGCGGTTTAAACCCTGACAAAGACAAAATTTTAATCTGAAAAAAATGGACCAAAAGATTCGGATCGTTTTGAGTTTGCAAACTCTCCAAAAAATCCATCATCAACTGATAAACTTTTTCATTCTTCTGCTCCGGCGGCATTATTAAATTGACTAATTCCAAAATATAACTGGCGGCCAGCGATTTTTTCAAGTCCTGCCGGATCGGATAAAAATAACTTTTCAAATCACAATGGCTGATCAAATGCAGATCCGAATTGCGATACTGGTAATACACAATAAAATTTTCGGAAAACCGATCGACGCTGCTGCCAAACTTTTTATGGTCTTTGCGAATCCCCTTTAGAACGCCGCTGACCTTACCGTACTCTTTGGTAAAAAATATTGCGATACGGCTGGTCTCACGAAGGTCAAACGTTTTTAAAACAATGCCGTCGGTCTTAAGAATCATAACAGCGCCATCAATTGTTTTTCTTTTGCCCGCATTCTCTTAATCTGCGCCGGGCTTTTGTCATTAAACCCGCACAGATGTAAAATCCCGTGAATCATATAAAGCAAAATCTCACCGTGGACGTTCGCATCATACTTAAGCGCATTGCGCTTGGCGGTTTGCACAGAAATAATAATTTCGCCGTCGATATCAAAGGCACTGGATTTTTCTTTCCAGTCAAAGGTCAAAACATCGGTAGCAAAATCATGCCGCAAAAACTTTTTGTTTAAAGTTTTCATTTTTGCATCGCTGACAAAGACAAACGAAACCTGTCCGCTTGCTAGCTGCAAACTTTTAAAAACTTTACGGATGGTTTTCGTCAGATGGGCGCGCTTGAGCGGGATTGTCGTCTGCAGATTTTGGATTTCGATAGTCACTGGCATTTTTGAGTTCCGGATATTTGACGCGGCCATGATACGCGGCACTTAAACTGCGCGTAAAAGTCACCGCGATTGTTTCAATTTCCTTTAAAGTCAGGTTGCTTTCATCCAACTGTCCGTCGATAAATTTATTATTGATGACTTTGCGCACAACCTCTTCAATACGGGTAGGCGTTAAATCTTCCAAAGAACGCGTCGCGGCTTCTGCAGAATCCGCCAAAAGCACAATCGCTGTTTCTTTACGCTGCGGTTTTGGGCCCGGATAACGATAATTTTCTTCATCAACCTCGTCGGTGTCCGGCGTTTTGGTAAGCGCTCTTTGGTAAAAATAATGCATAAGGCTTGTCCCATGATGCTCAGGGATGAAATTGGCTATAATCGGATTTAACCGATATTTCTTGGCCATTTCAATACCTTCCTTGACATGATTAAGAATAACCAGCCGGCTAATCGACGGCTCAAGATCATCGTGTTTGTTGCCGACCGAAATCTGATTTTCCGTAAAATAGTCCGGTTTGACCAATTTGCCGATATCATGATAATACGCACCGACACGTGTTAAAAGCGCATTCGCTCCAATAGCATCCGCGGCCGCTTCAGCAATATTGCTCACGACCAAACTATGATGATACGTCCCCGGAGCTTCCAAAATCATTCGCTTAAGAAGCGGTTGATTAAAATCTGCGAGCTCAAGCAAACTAAAATTGGTAATCACGCTGAATAAGTACTCAAAAACTTTCAAGGACGAAACGACCCCGACGCACAATAACCCGCTGGAAAAAGCCGGCGACAGATACGATTTAAATGAATCCGGCGTCCATTGCAACAAAAAATCACGATGAATCAGGACCATCACTACCGTCTGAATAATCCCGACATAAAACCCGGCTGCAATCAAAGTCCCGCGGGTACGCGCATCCCGTACCGAATAAGCGCCCGCCAAGCCGCCAATAAAAAAAATGAGCATAACATCCAGGGGAGTGACTCCCAAATTCAAAAGCCAGCGAGGGCTAAACATCAATCCCGCAAAAACACTGCTTAAAAACGACATGATAAAAACCAGCTGCAAATCATCGAACAAAAGCATCGTCAGCATCGCAATGCCGGCCACCGGCAAATAAAGCGGGCAAGCCGTCGAATAGGTTTGCATCATCGTCATCGCAAAAACAACGATGGTCAACAAAAGCCCAAGGCTTAAAAACAATTTGATGCTACTTTTGTTAAAGAAAAATAAATGGAGTCCCAAAAAAAGCAGCAAAAACGGGATGATCAGCGGCAAGCCAACAGATTTACAAAAAATGGTAAGAAAAAAAACAACGCCCAGCGATAAAAAGGAATCGCGATAGGTCAGTTTGATTTTTATGGGAGGCTTCATACGTAGGATTCGGTTAAGAGAGGATATTTTTACCAGTCTGCTCGTCAGATTTTCCGTAAGCTTCGATGATCCGCTGGACCAACTCATGGCGGACAACATCATCGCCGTTTAAATGAACAAACTTGATCCCCTCTGTTTCACGCAAAATATTTTCTGCATCCACAAGCCCAATCAAAGAGCCTTTGGGCAAATCGCTTTGCGTAATGTCACCTGTTATGACTGTTTTAGAATCAAAGCCCAAACGCGTTAAAAACATTTTCATCTGAAAAGGTGTTGAGTTCTGCGCCTCGTCAAGAATGACAAACGCATCATTAAGCGTCCGGCCGCGCATAAAAGCCAAGGGAGCTACTTCAATGATCCCCTGCTCGGTATACTGCTCAACCTGGTCCGGCTCCATCATGTCATAAAGCGCATCATACAAAGGACGCAAGTACGGCAAAACTTTTTCGACCATATCTCCAGGCAAGAATCCCAAATTCTCCCCCGCTTCAATGGCCGGCCGCGTCAAAATAATACGTCGGACGATGCCCTTTTTAAGCGCATTGACTGCCATCGCCATGGCCAGATAAGTTTTTCCTGTCCCAGCCGGCCCGACGGCAAAAACGATATCGTATTTTTTGATCGCCTCAACGTATTCGATCTGCCCTTTGGTTTTGGGAATGACAAGCCCGCCGCGCAAATAAACTTCAATCTTTTCTTTGGCCAGCCGCTTAAAATCAAAACCTTTGCCCGGCTTCGTCAGGTCAATGGCATAAACAATATCTTGCCGCTTGACCTCACGACCATCGTCGGTAATTGAAATCAAATAATCGACAAGATCGCTGACCTTCTCGACGGACCCATCGTCGCCCGAAACTTTCAACCCATTTTCATGGCGGACAACGCGGACTTTGAGTTCCTCTTCAATCAGCTTTAAATTCTGATCGTATTTTCCAAAAAGCGCCTGCAGGTTCTTGTTATTATTCAGATAAATAATACGATCCATTGATTTAACGGCCTTTGCCTTTCAAATTTAAGGAATCCGGATCGTTATTCCCGGCTTGATACGATTAGCGTCGGGAATGATGTCCTTATTGGCTTCATAAATTTTGTACCATTTGCTATAGGTGCCATAAACTTTTTTCGAAATCTTCTGCAACGTGTCATTTTTTTGAATGACATACTCGCTGGGAGTCGTAGCAGCGCTTTCTGTGGCATGAACTTGGGAAGCTGGGGGTTCAATCACAATTGGCCCCGGGGATTCATAGGACGAAACCGGTTGAGGAGCAGGACGTTGTGGGACATTGATTGTCACAGGCTGTGCAGGCGGTGCGCCTTTGCGAAGTTGCTCTGGAGTTACGTCGGGATTTTTGGTAAATTCCAAAACGTAAACTTTGCGTGATTTGGACATCTTGGACAAATCCGGCTGCTTGGGCGTTCCAGTCACATAACCGAAATTGCCGCCTTCCATCTTTTGGTCCACGCGATCTTTTTCTGCAATATAGGCGCGGGTTTCAACACCGCCACCTGAACCGGTTGTGCCAGCACATCCGGCGACTGCCAAAGCCAACACACCTAAGAGGGATTGTAGTACAAATTTTCTAGACATGCTTCTCTCCTTTTTTGAGCGTCATGAGTCCTAACTCAGTTAATTGCTTTTCGTCAATTGTTGACGGAGCATCTGTCAAAAGACAGCTGCCCTTTTGTGTTTTTGGAAATGCCATCGTATCTCTTATCGAATCCAACCCTGCGAGAATACTGACCAAACGATCAACTCCGTAAGCAACACCCGCGTGCGGAGGCGCGCCGTATTCAAAAGCACGCAACAAAAATCCAAAACGTTTTTCGGCTTCTTCATCCGTAAGACCGATAATTTCAAAAATCTTTCTTTGCAATTCCCGTCGATGAATACGGATAGATCCGCTGCCTAACTCGGTCCCGTTTAATACCAAATCATACGAACGGGCGCGGATCTGGTCAAACTTGCCCTCTTCCAAAAGATGGACATCGTCCTCATGCAATGACGTAAACGGATGATGTTCACTTTCCCATCTTTTTTCGTCCTTATTATATTTGAACATTGGAAAATCCACAACCCAAAGAAACGCAAATTTATCACCCTCTTTACGGATGTCCGGCTTGTCGCTTTGATAATTCTTCATAGCGTCGGCATGCGTCATGCGTGGGAATGGTGTGGGCAAATCAATGCCTTTGATTTCCTTAAAAATTTGTTTAAATAAATTCTCGGTCAGTGAAAAAATATCTTCCTGGGTTACAAAAGACATTTCAATATCCAGCTGTGTAAACTCCGGCTGGCGGTCAGCGCGCAAATCCTCGTCGCGAAAACATTTAACGATCTGAAAATAACGGTCCATGCCCGAAACCATCAGAAGCTGTTTAAACAGTTGCGGCGATTGCGGCAGTGCATAAAACGTGCCCGGATTTAAACGCGACGGCACCAAAAAATCCCGCGCACCCTCGGGCGTTGACTTTGTCAGAATCGGCGTTTCGACCTCAACAAAATTTTCGCTATTCATAACCTTTCGCATAATCTGGCAAAGCTGGTGGCGCAAAAGCAAAGCCTCGCGCACCTTGTCCCGACGGATATCCAAATAGCGATACGTCAAACGCAATTCTTC
>CAZWOH010000084.1:0-6462 GCA_964635405.1 uncultured Planctomycetales bacterium
TTAAAGCAAGTTTTTGGCTTGGGCGCCGCAGTCAAAAGTCGGTCTATAATCAACAGTCCGGCGCTTTGATTGCAATTTATAATACGTATTTATTGACGAAAAACGATGAGCTTAAAAAAATTGTTCAAAACTATGAGCAGCTTATTTCTTCGTGCCAAACTTCCGAAGGCTGGTTTTTAGAATATGGCGGACCGGATATCGGGTATTTGTCTTTGACGGTCGACTATTTGGCCAAATATTATCAAAAAAGCGGGTCGGCTCTTATTGAGCAGATCCTGACAAAAGCGCTGGAATTTTTGGTCCAGTTTATTCATCACGACGGCACCTGCGGCGGCGCTTATGCAAGCCGTGAGACGGAGTTTTTAATCGCGCACGGCGTTGAATTGCTCGCAGAAAAAAATAGCAATGCCGCTTTTATAGCCGCAGTCATTCGAAAAAATCTTGCAGAAGATAGGGGTGTTACGCCTTTTTGTTTGGATGACCGATACCTTATTTATAATGGCTATACTTTTTTACAAGCCGGGTTAGAGGGTTGTGAAGAATTGCCGGTAGCAAAATTAAACCGTCCGAGTTTTTTGCACTATCCTTTAGCTGGGATCGCGATTTGGCGAAGAGATAAGCTTGAGCTTATTGTTAACTTAAAGAAATTGGGGGCTTTTTTTTCGATGGTCGGTAGTCAAAGGATTTGTGATAGCGGAGTTTTAGTTGAGGCCAAGCAGAAGCTCTATAGCGGATATTTGCAAAGCGATGTCCATGTTTTGCAGATTGACGAGGGTGGATTTAGCGTCGAGGGCAAATTGTGTTTTTTAAACGAAAACAAAATGACTCCCTGTAAACAAATTTTATTGCATACGGTCCAGCTTTTACTCGGGAATTTTGCAGAATTAAGAGCGTATATCAAAGAGGTGCTGCGCAAAAAATTAATTACAGAGCATAAAGCATCGAGTGTTGTTTTAAAACGGACGATTTCTTTTGAAAAGAATGACGTAGGTATTTGCGATGAACTTAAAGGGCTAAAGACTTTTAAAAGGATCATTGTGGGAGCAAGGTTGTCGTTTATTTATGTTCCATCTTCGCGGATTTTTGAGCGTGAGAATCTTGCTGAACAAGCCCCGGAAGTTTTTACGGCAGGACAATTAGAAAAGAATAAGTTTGTCGTCCATCGAAAGTTTTCAATTAATAGGTAGAGCTATGGTCCCAAACTCAAATTATAAATATTTTTTCCGAGAGATTAGTTTGCGGCTTTTGCAAATTATTATCTTTTCTTTTTTCTTTGAGGTGCTACCGCTTAGGCAGATTAGGCATGCGATTGTCAGGGTCTTGTTTAATGGGTCTCAAGGCATGGATATCGGGATGGGCTGTTATTTTGTTGTTCCCCATAAGTCAGATTGCGCACAGTTGACGATTGGTAAAAATGTTAAAGTCCATCGTAATGTCGAGATCGATTATAGCGGCGGGGTCATTATCGAAGATGACGTTTGGATTAGCCAAAATGTTCTCATTGAGACGCATGAGCACAAAATTACGGCGAGGCCTAAAAAAGAATGGGGCATTGAATTTTCTGCTCTGGTTATTGAGAAAGACGCTTGGCTGGCTGCCAATGTCACCATTTTACCGAATGTCAAAAAAATAGGACGCGGTGCTGTGATTGGTGCGGGTGCTGTTGTGACCAAAGATGTCGATGCGATGACAATTGTCGGCGGAGTGCCAGCGCGGGTCATTGGAAAAAGATCTTGAAGAAAGGTTTTGGTGAAATGGTTGACCCCTCTTTTGAAAAATTGACACAAGCCTGTCTTTCGATTGATCAAGTCCAGTCCGATTTTCGTAATGCGAACATGTATCCTCTGCTTGTTTCGTATTTAAAAAAACAATCCCTGTTGGATATCGGTTGCGGATCAGGACATTTTTTGCATTATGCGCAACAAGCTAGCTTTGAAGTTGCTGGAGTTGAACCCAATGACGGGTTGATCCACCTTGCCGATAGATTGTACAGGGATTTGAGCCCTAAAATACAAAAGTTATTTGCGGAGGATATTGGTGAAGTCAAAGGCCGCTACGATAATATTTCTTTGGTTGATGTTCTCGAACATATTCAGGACGATGTCAGTTTATTGAAGAAAATTCCTAAACTGCTTAATCCTGACGGACAACTCATCATTTTTGTGCCGTGTTTCTCACATTTATACGGTGTTCGTGATAAATCTTTAGGACATTACAGGCGTTATCAAAAATCTGAGCTTATTGAAAAATTGACCCGTTGTGGTTTTGAAATAGTATCTATTCGGTACTGGAATATGCTTGGATATTTTCCCTATTTTATTTTTGAAAAGATACTTAAAAAACCGTTGGGGTATGATCTTAGAACCAAAAGTGCGACAAACAAAGGGATTAAAAATTATTTAAGCAAGATATTGGATTTTTGGTTTAAATATATTGAAAATCAGGTTGATTTTGGGTTTGGCTTAAGTTTGTTATGTGTCGCAAAGATGGATATGTCTAAACAACAGGCTAACAAAAATGTATCTTTGTATTAGGAAAAATAGGTATGCCACAAAACAGTAAAATTGAGAAGAAGTTTCTGTATTTGATGGGGGCCATTATTGTCCTGTTTCTGGTAATCTGGTTTTTTTCTGCTAAAAGTTTTACCGGCTGGGGGGATGAAATTACCCATTTATCGACGGCTAAGGGACTTGTTGAAACCGGGGAGTATAGAACATGGGCATTTGATAAAGGATATGCAAGTCCCAATCTGTATACGCGCGGGCTTGTGATTACGTGTCTTGCGAGCCTCGCTTATAAAATGGCCGGCTTGTCTTTTTTAGCGTTTCGTTTGGTCCCGCTAGTCTTTGTTTTGTTAACATTCCTTATTTTTGCACTTTACATTCGCTTACGGCATCAGGCCAGCAATAAAGCATTGGCGTATGCGGCGATTTTCTTTTTTGGGCAAGCCTTTATTTTTGAACAGTCAGTTTATGTCAGAGTCTATGCGCCTTTGGGATGGTTTATGGTGATGAGTTTAATCCTCTATTGGGAATCTGCCGTTGCTTTTGGAAAGCGAAATTTTATGTCAGGGGTTTGGTTTTTGCTGGGAAGTCTGTTTTTGCTTATCTTGCCGGCAGCAGATCATTGGCAGGTCTCCCATGTCGCAATTTATTTTTTGGGATTTCTTTTGACATGGCCTGTATTTTTGAATCTTTTTTTAAAGATCGACGAGAAATTTAGCATAAGGGTAAAGATTTTTTTGATAGGCAGTATTATTTTATTTGCGCCGTTTGTTGTTTTCTTTTTGGATGTAAGTATGGCGCATTTGATCATGAACACAAAAAAGCTTGTTTTAGGCCGCAACTATGTGACGTATTGGGACAATTTGGCGGGGTTGACCCGCTATATTTTAGCACTTAATGTTTGTTGTTGGGGTGTTGGATGGGTGATGCAAGACTTGAAAAAAAATAATAGATTGGACTTTTATTCTTGGCTTTTTTTCACTGGCGTTGTCTCAGGAATTTTAATCGGACTTTTTAACCCGCATAACCATATATTTTTTTCACGGTTTTTTTATGTTTCTGTTGTGATGACTGTGCTTGGATTTTCGCAGATGATTTTGCAGTCACAAGTTTCTTTAAAAACTCGTCGATGTCTCATCGCTGTTTTTATTTTTGTCAATATCGGGCTTTTTGCCGTCAATGCTTATTGGGAACGCAGTAATATCCGTGTCCCTATCGCGTGGCTTAATAAAAACTTAAATCACAATGATCTTTTGCTGGTTTACGCAAGTCAGCTGCAATTGCATGGCGGAGAATCTTTATGCCGTCGGGCTTATATCATTAATCCGACGCAAAATAAACAAGATATTCAGGCATTGCTTGGCGTTGTTTCTCAAAGTCAGACGCAGGAAATTTACTATTTATATACGGACCATTATCAGTTTCGGGATCGTCTGTACTTGTGGACCGTGGGTGAAAATCGCAGTCCGCCGTCTGATTTATTCCGGTATCTTAAAGATGTTGTCCCTTCAAAAAAAGTGTTGCCGGATTTAAGAACGTGCAACCTCATCAAGTTTGATAAATCGGATTTGGTCATGTTTCTTGAAAAGCTTCTGGATAAGGGATATCCGCCGGCATTTAAAGCCCCGGAAAAAAGGGCGCTAAAGAAATTTTTAAGATTAAGATCTGGTTA
The DNA here is from genome assembly GCA_964635405.1 of uncultured Planctomycetales bacterium. GTDB lineage: Bacteria > Omnitrophota > Gorgyraeia > Zapsychrales > JANLHA01 > JADLGJ01. The sequence continues at coordinate 4,177 of CAZWOH010000084.1, forward strand.
GTGTTTCGTTTTAGATGAAAGTTTAAAATGCCAAAAGACAAGCCGCAGGTTTTGTTTATTGAATTTTTGGATATAAAAAGTTTCTTTTTCGATGTTTTGCCGGTTTGTTTGGCCTATCCAAAAAGACAGCCGGAATCGACGAGGACGGTTCATATTTTTGACGCTTCGTCTGTGAGTTTGCAAATTGCCCGATGGCTTTGTGCTTGTTTAAAATGGCGGATAGAAGTTGTCGATTTTAAGCTTGCCGATATTAAGGATAACAACCGGTTTTCATTGCGCCTGCGCTTGGCCTATCAGGACTTAAGTGTTATACAAGATAAGATCCGCGCCAGCGATGTTTTTCAAAATTACATCCGCTATTTCAAGAATCCACAGCACTTATCCGATTACCTAGCTAAGGACCTCATCGCTTTTGATTTTACTTCACTTGACCGGCATCGGCAGATTTTGCATGCGCTTACCCTTGTTAATATCAGCCGCTGGTATGTCAAGGACAAAAGCTGTGCGATTAAATTGTTTTTGCGAAAAAGAAATTGGCAGCAGATTTTGCAAGAATATGCCAGCGATTTTAACGTCGAGCTTATTTTTGTTGCGCCTTTTTATAATTTCATTTTTGACGCAAAAAAAGCTATCCGTCAGTTTTTGGCGCGCTATGTCCATTGGGGGATTTTTATTCTGCGAAATTTACGATCATTTTTTAACAAAATTTCGGCAAACGACTTGTTTCTTAAAAGGGAAACTCCGTTGGAAAAGTTGCAATATCAATTAGGCGTTGAATATTACGGCCATTTGAACCTAGAAAGAAACGATGCGTTCTCGGATTTGTTTTTTTATCCTCAATCTCAATTAAAAGGAGAGGACATTACACTTTTTTTTAGTCTGTCGCAGGATCCTCTCAATAAGAAAAAATGGCAAGAATTGCAAAAGCATCGTATCAATGCATGGGTCCGTTTTCCTCGAGCCAGTCATTTGCCGCTATCTCAAGTGTCCGTGCATGATAGGTGGTCTGTGCCAGATGCGTGGTATTTAAGTGATCGCTTGCCGAAATCTCACAGTAACTCACTGGAGCATGCGGTTTTGCGAAAGAAAACAGTTGAATATAATCGTCAACTGGGATATTGGAAAGACCTTTTTGAAAAAAGCAATATTCGGTTGTACACGCATTGGTACAAATATGATGCCAAGCATATTCCTTTGGCTGATGCGCTTAAAAGTTTAAACGGGATATCCACGATTTATCAGAGGGCCTTTGAAACTTATCCGACGAGAGAAGTGAGCGTTGTGGCGGATGTCGCTTTTTGTTATAGCCACAATAATTTTGCCGTCGAAAAAGGAAATCGCTCCGACATTGCGTATCAGGTCGTCACGGGATTTTTGGGAGACTTTCGCTTCCTGTATTTAAAAGAGAAAGCGCTTGAAATTGCCCGTCCTTTGCGTGAAAAAGGGGTAAAACGAATTATCGCTTTTTTGGATGAAAACACGCTCGATGACGGACGCTGGTTTACCGGGCACGAATTTACGCAAAAAAATTATGCCTATTTGATTGATAAAGTTCTCAATGATCCCCTCTACGGGATTATTTTTAAGCCCAAGGTCCCGTGGAATCTGCGCCGTCGGCTGGGAGATGTCGCAAAGCAGTTTGATGAATTGCAAAAATGCGGGCGCAGTGTTATTTTGGGAGGCGGTTGTTTACAGAATATGCACCCGCCGGCGCTGGCGGCTCTGGCAGCTGACCTAACGATTCACGAATGTTTGAGCGCTGGCTCGGCGGGTGTTGAGGCCGCCCTTGCGGGGGCGCCGACGTTATTTTTGGACACCGAAGGCTGGCCGGTTAGTCCATTTTATCAAGGGGGTTTAGGAAAAGTTGTATTCCAAGATTGGCCGTCTTTATGGCAGGCTTGCGAAGATTTTTTTGAAAAGCCTGAGGCAAAAGAGTTGATCGGAAATTGCGCGCCTTTTTTAAATGAAATAGACCCGTTTCGTGACGGTCGCGCGGCAGAACGTATGGGAACGTATTTGAAGTGGCTGCTCGACGGTCTTAATGCCGGTTTGCCTCGAGAAACGGTCTTGGCGGATGCCGCAGAACGTTATGCAAAAATTTGCGGAAGCGACAAAATTTACGTAAAAAGTTAAAGACGATGGCTAAAAAACTAAAATATCTGATCACCGGCGGGGCGGGGTTTATCGGGAGTCATTTTGTGCACTATTTGTACCGCACGCACCAAAACATTGAAGTCTGTGTCTTAGACAAATTAGCTTATTCTTCGAACATAAAGAATTTGCAGC
>CAZWOH010000084.1:6562-8506 GCA_964635405.1 uncultured Planctomycetales bacterium
CTTGGCGGGGAGCGTTTGGCGTACAGTTTTTTTAAAACCTATGATCTTCCCGTCGTTATCACGCGCGCGGCCAACAATTATGGGCCCTTGGCTTATCCGGAAAAAGTGATCCCGCTTTTTATTACGAACCTTTATGACGGGCTGTCTGTGCCGGTGTATGGCGATGGTCAACAGATGCGCGATTGGCTTTATGTCGAAGACCATTGCACGGCCATTGATCTTTTGATTTATAAAGGACAAGACGGGGAAGTGTATAATGTCGGTGCGGGAAATCCGTGCACGAACCTGCAGTTGACCAGGCGAATTTTAAATTTGATGCAGAAAGATGAGTCTTGGATTAAGTTTGTGGCCGACAGACCCGGTCATGATTTTCGCTACAGCTTAAATTGTCAGAAGCTAAAACGCCTTGGCTGGCGGCCAAAATACAATCTTGCCGACGGAATTAAAGTGACGGTTGACTGGTACAAAAATAACGAAGCCTTATGGCGTCCGCTAAAAAATAAATTGGACAAACGTTTTGTCAGCGGATTTTGGGGGGCAAAAAAATGAAAGGTGTTCTTTTAGCTGGGGGCAGTGCGGTACGCCTTCGGCCGTTAACGAAGGTGACCAATAAACATCTGTTGCCGGTTTATAAAAAGCCGATGATTTATTATCCGTTGGAAACTTTGCTTAAGGCGGGCATCAAGGATATTTTAATTGTTACCGGCACAGAGCATGTCGGAGATTTTTTTCAGCTGCTTGGCTCAGGCAAGGAATGGGGGGCGCATTTTAGTTATGAAATTCAAGAAGGAAATACCGGTACCGCGGCGGCTTTGCTTTTGGCTGAGGACTTTGTTGGCGACCAAGCTTTTATGGCGATTTTAGGCGATAATGTGGTTTGCGAAGATGTCGCTCTCTTTGTCTCGGATTTTAAACAGCAACAGCAAAAGTATAAGGCCAAAATTTTGATTGCCAAAGTCAAAGACCCTCAGAAGTATGGTGTTATTGAATTTGACGGGAAACGGATCAAGAATATCGTCGAAAAACCGCAGCACCCTGTTTCTCAATATGTGAATACGGGCCTGTGGATGTTTTTGCCGGAGGTCTTTTCGCTTTTAAAAAACCTTAAAAAAAGTCCGCGCGGCGAATATGAAGTGACCGATGTTCTTTCGCATTATGCCCGGGAGAAAGTTTTGTCTTATGCCATTCTCAAAGGCCCATGGACAGATGCGGGCAGTTTTGAATCGCTCTACAATGCCACGGTTTTGATGAAAAAGTTTGAAGATAAACAGTCGAAAAAATTATGAAGTCCGTTAAAATCCTTGTCACCGGTTCAAATGGTTTTGTCGGACAGGCGCTTTGTCGACGGTTAATGGCCCTTGAATACGAAGTTTATGGCTTGGATCGCAATCAACCCTCTATGGCGGGGTTTGCGGATTTTTATTGTCAGGACATCACAAAATCCTTTGATCTTAAAGAAAATTTTGATTTTGTTTTTCACTTGGCCGCCCATAATGTTACGCATGTGGGAAGTCAGGATGCGGATTTGTATCATCGGGTCAATGTTGTGGGGACAGAAAATGTGTTAAAGGCCGTCAAGACAAAACATTTTATATTTTTATCGACGACAAAGGTCTATCTTGCCGATGGAAATCCCATTGATGAAGACTGTCCGCTTTTGCCTTTGCGGGAATATGAAAAAAGCAAATTAGTAGCCGAGCAGATGTGTTCGCAGCATTTCGACAAAAGCCGTTTGATTATTTTTCGCTGTGTGAATATTGTCGGTCAAGGCCAACCTGCGAAAGCGGTCATCCCGGTTCTTTTTAAAAACGCTTATGCCGGTGAGCCGCTTGATATTTTTGCCCCGGCCGGATCAGTTTTGCAATTTTTATTTGTTGAAGACGCGGTTGATGCGTTTGTGAAGGTGATTGAAAAACAGCATTTGTCCGGCGTCTATAATCTTGC
>CAZWOH010000085.1:0-1988 GCA_964635405.1 uncultured Planctomycetales bacterium
GATTAATGAGCATCTTCTCAAGGAAGAATCCTTTAAAGAACAGTTAAAAATCAGCTGGCAGGTGGTTAGTTATCCGTATGATGTTTTCAGTATAGGTCAGCTGTTATCTAATATTGGCTTAAAAAAGTAAAAAGTCTCCTGAAAGATAATAAAAACTTTTTCAGGGAAACATTTGGAAGAAATGGAAGGGAGTTTGTTTTAGTATGGCGACGAAAAGATTTTATAGCATGCCCATCGAAGCGGTGGCGGCGGATTTGGGCAGTGATTTAAAAAATGGTTTAAGCTACGAGTTGGCCCAAAAAGTTTTCGCTGAAATCGGCGCTAATCAGCTTAAAGAGCAGAAAGCTGTTAGTCCGTTTGTGCTTTTTTTAGGCCAGTTTAAAGATTTTATCGTCTGGGTTTTAATCGGCGCGGCGTGCGTTTCAGGCTTTTTGCAGGAATGGGTCGATGCGTGGGCGATTATTGCGATTGTGATCATTAACGCGATTTTAGGATTTATACAGGAATACCGTGCCGAAAAGTCATTAGTAGCACTTCGAAAACTGTCCAACCCGACAGCTAAAGTCATCCGCAATGCCGAGCGTCAAACGATTGCTTCATTGAACCTTGTCCCCGGGGATTTGATTGAAGTGGAGGCCGGCGACAGCATCCCCGCCGACAGCCGGTTAGTGTGGACGAGTTCCAATTTTGGCGTGCAAGAGGCAAGCCTGACTGGCGAGTCGACAGCGGTGACCAAAACGACGCATGCTTTAGAAGAAAAAGATATCCCCCTGGCGGATCGGGCGAACATGGTTTATATGGGCACGTCGGTATCTTTCGGCAAAGCCCGGGCGATGGTCGTTTTTACAGGGATGCAAACCGAACTTGGAAAAATCGCAGGATTAGTTCAGGCGGTCAGGCATGAGACCACACCTTTACAGAAAAAACTCGAAGAGTTCGGCAAGTGGATTGTCTATTTGTGTTTTGTGATGGTGGGAATTGTTTTTCTTCTAGGCTGGCTGCGCGGCGGAAAAATTGTGGATGTCTTTTTAACGTCGGTGAGTCTGGCCGTTGCGGCGATTCCCGAAGGGTTACCAGCCGTTGTCACGATTGCTTTGGCGCTGGGCGTTCACCGGATGGTCAAGCGTCATGCGCTTATCCGTAAATTGCCGTCGGTCGAAACTTTGGGTTGTGCGACGGTTATCTGTTCGGACAAGACAGGAACACTGACGAAGAATGAAATGACCGTGCAGAGAGTTTTTGTGGGGCACAAAGTTTTTACGGTCACAGGTATCGGCTATGCCCCGACGGGTGAGTTTTTGGTGGATGGAAATCTCCAGAATGTTAATCAGCCGGATTTGCAAAATATTCTCTTGGCGAGTGTTTTGTGCAACGGGGCGCAATTAGTCAACAATGCCGGTGTTTATAAAATTGTCGGCGACCCGACGGAAGGGGCCCTGTTGACTCTTGCGGCGAAAGCGGGCATTTTAAAGGAAAAAGCTGAAAGCGAATTTTTGTTCGTCGATGAAATTCCCTTTGATTCCGACCGCAAAAAAATGACGGTGGTTCGCAAACACAAAGATAATATTCTGGCCTTTGTCAAAGGCGCGCCGGATATTTTGATTGCCGATTGCGTCAATATTTTTCACGATGGGACTGTCAGAAAGTTGACCGACGCGGACAAAGAAGCGATTGCGCGAGTCAACGATCAGCTCGCTAATCAAGCGATGCGGGTTTTGGCTGTCGCGACCCGGGAGTTAGACAAAGATTTGAAAAAGTTTGATGCCAAGTTGACAGAAAACCAATTGACCTTTGTCGGTTTGGTAGCAATGATCGATCCGCCCCGCCCAGAAGTCAAGGAAGCCATCACCCACTGTAAAGCCGCCGGGATCAAAACCGTCATGATCACAGGGGATCACAAAAACACCGCCGTCGCGATTGCCAGGGCCTTGGGATTTTTTAATGAAAACTCCTTGGCCTTAAGCGGGGAGGAGCTTGACCGTTTAAAT
>CAZWOH010000085.1:2088-4390 GCA_964635405.1 uncultured Planctomycetales bacterium
TTTATTCAATATTTGCTTTCGTGCAATGCCGGAGAAATTTTAGTCATGTTTGTCGCGACCTTAGTCGGATTGCCTGCGCCGCTATTGCCGATCCATATTTTGTGGGTCAATCTTGTTACCGACGGATTGCCGGCCTTAGCTTTGGGTGTCGATCCGATTGACCCGCATATTATGAAACGCGCACCAAGGCTTGCGGACGAAAAGGTGGTCAGCAAGGCCCGCGCGATTGTCATTCTTGCCCAGGGGTCTTTTATCGCGTTTTGTACCATTTTGGCGTTTGTGTTTGTTCTCTATATAGAAAAGGAAGGTTTGGCCCGTGCCCGGACAGCTGCGTTTATTGTGCTTGCCTGTTCGCAGTTATTCCACGCGTTTAATTGCCGCAGTACAACCGAGTCTTTATTCAAATTAGGGATATTTACAAATAAAAATTTGATTTATGCGACGGGGATTTCTTTTGTCCTTCAAATGGCGGTCGTTTATTTGCCATTTTGTCAGAAAGTTTTTAAGACAGAACCGTTGGGCGTTTTTGATTGGATTTTAGTCCTGACAATTTCTTCATTTCCTCTTTGGGCCGTTGAAATATCAAAGGCTATCAAGCGAAATAAACGTTTTTAATCGGTCCGGTTGTTTATGAAGACGCAAATTAAAAAAGTTTTATTGATGAGCGCAGGATTTCTCTTTGTGGTCTTAGGGATTATTGGATTTTTTTTGCCCGTCATGCCGAGTATTCCTTTTTTTATCATTGCGTCGGTTTGTTTTTCCAAAAGTTCTAAAAGATTTCACGACATGTTGCTGGAAAACAAATGGGTCGGTCCGCGGATTAAAGAGTATCATCAGAACAACGGAATTAAGCTCCATGAGAAGGTTTTTCTTATTCTTTTACAATGGTCGGGCATATTATTTGCATCGATATTCTTTGTTCATAATCTGTTTGGAAGAATCCTTATGCTCTGTATTGCCGTCTGTGTGACCGTTTATATTTTATCTTTAAAAACGATGAAAGAATGAAGCTTGGATTGGGTTAAAATTTTTAACCATTTATCGAAAAAGTGTAATCTAACAAATAAAAGTGAGAAAAGCGTATGCGTATTTTGATTGTCGGTGGTGTTGCCGGCGGGGCATCTGCGGCGGCGCGGGCGCGCAGGTTGTCCGAAGACGCTGAAATTATTATTTTTGAACGCGGGGCACACGTGTCGTTTGCCAACTGCGGCTTGCCGTATCATGTCGGCGGGGTCATTAAGCAAAGGGCAAAGCTTTTGGTCCAAACTCCCGAATCATTGTATCGGCGGTTTCGTATCACAACAAAAGTTAAAACGGAAGTTTTGTCGATTGACCGTGCGCGAAAAAATATTACCGTCAAAGATTTACTTACAGGACAAGAGTCCAAAGAGGCGTATGATTTTTTGATTTTAAGTCCCGGCGCAGATCCGATCAAGCCGCCTATGCCCGGCTTAGGATTACCGCAGGTTTTGACTTTGCGCAATATAGAGGATATGGATAAGATTATTGCGAGGGTTGAGCAAAGTAAGGCCCAAAAAGCGCTGGTCGTCGGCGGAGGATACATTGGTTTGGAAATGACCGAGGCTTTGTGCGAACGCGGACTTCGGGTGACGATTGTTGAGCTTTCTTCGCAGGTGATGGGGCCCTGCGATCCAGAGATGGCGTATTATTTACATCAAGAACTGACTAAACACGCAGTTGAATTAAAATTCGGCGTTTCGGTCAAAAGTTTTTCTCAAGCTTCCGATGGTGTTTTGGCAGAATTAAGCGATGGGCAGTCGATCACATGTGATTTTGTTATTTTAGCTATTGGCGTTAAGCCCGACGTAAGTCTAGCCAAAAACGCAGGGTTAACAATCGGTGAGCGCGGCGGCATTGTTGTCAATGACAAGATGCAGACCAATGACCTCTGCATTTTTTCCGTCGGGGACGCGGTTGAGGTTGAGGAATTTGTGACCAGCACAAAAGCCTTGATCCCTTTGGCGGGGCCGGCCAACCGGCAAGGCCGTATTGCGGCAGACAATATTTTGGGCCGCAATTCAATTTACAAAAAGACTCAAGGCACGGCCATTTGCAAATTATTTGATCTGACGATCGGCATGACGGGAGTCAATGAAAAGATTTTAAAACGGATGAATATCCTTTACGAAAAAGTTTATATCCATCCCAACCATCACGCCAGCTATTATCCGGGCGCTGTGCCAATGAGTATGAAGTTACTTTTTGACCCTAAGAGCGGAAAAATTTTAGGGGCCCAAGCCGTCGCAAGCCAAGGCGTCGATAAGCGTATTGATGTTTTAGC
>CAZWOH010000085.1:4400-8466 GCA_964635405.1 uncultured Planctomycetales bacterium
CGGTGCCTTTGGGGTCGACAAGCGTATCGACGTTTTGGCGGTGGCTCTGCGGGCGGGGATGACGGTTTATGATTTAGAAAATTTAGAGCTCTGTTATGCTCCGCCGTATGGCGCGGCCAAAGACCCAGTTAACTTTTTGGGATTTGTTGCCTCTAATTTGCTCAAAGGAGATTTCAAACAGTGCCACAGCGACGATATAAAATCATTAAAGCCGGACCAAATTATTTTAGATGTCAGGTCAGCTAAAGAAGCGCAAGCCGGCATGATTGCAGGGGCCGTGAATATTCCCGTCGATGATTTGAGGGACAAGTTAAGAGAGCTTTCCAAGGACAAAGAATATTTAACGTATTGTCAGGTGGGTTTGCGCGGCTATTTGGCGTGCCGGATCCTGATGCAAAACGGTTTTAAATGCCGAAATCTCTCGGGCGGCTATCAAACGTATAAATCTGCTTTAGGTGTTTGATATGAATAATGTTTATTTATGCGGATTTTTAGGCGGAATGCTGATTGGGGCTGCTGCTGTTGTTCTGTTTTGGTTTAACGGCCGGATTATGGGAGTCAGCGGGATCAGTTCAAAATTGCTGGGCAAACCAGACAAAGATTTCCTGTGGCGGTTGGCTTTTGTTTTAGGGCTTGTCGTAGGCGGGTTTTTATATCAGCTTAAATTTCCGGTTGTTGCCGTTGTTAAAGCCAATGTGGGGACTTTGATTATCGCGGGATTGCTTGTCGGGTTTGGAACCGTGCTGGGCAACGGCTGCACGAGCGGGCATGGGATTTGCGGCATGGCAAGGTTTTCTAAACGTTCAATCGCCGCAACACTTAGCTTTATGGCAGCCGGGATTTTGACGGTGGTGATTAAAAATATGTTGGGAGGTTAAATGACAAGTCTCGTCGCTTTTTTCTGCGGGCTTTTGATGTCGGTTGGACTTATTATTTCAGGGATGACAAACCCGCAAAAGGTGATTGGGTTTTTGGACATCTTTGGAAAATTTGATCCGACTCTGGCTTTTGTGATGGCCGGCGCTTTGCTGGTTGCCAGCATCGGGTTTCGGCTCGTCGGATGCGGCAAACCGTTATTGTGCGAGTGTTTTGATTTGCCTAAAAAAAATAAAATTGATGCCCCGCTGATCACGGGTGCCGTGATTTTTGGCGTTGGCTGGGGCTTGGCCGGGTTTTGCCCGGGGCCGGCCATTGTCGGCTTAGGGCTCGGTTTATCGCAAGCCGGCATTTTTGTCCCCGCGATGGCGTTAGGGATGCTTATCGCGAAAAAGATTTTAAAGAGTTAGGACTAAGAAACGTACGCCACTTAAGGTATGTTTTAGGATAGGATAAAAGATATGAAATTTCTCATCATGAAATTTTCCCCTCCCCTTGTGGGAGGGGTTAGGGGAGGGGTAGGTTGAAAGAAAGGTTAACAAGATCTGCGCGAGGGTTAAGAAACAATCCTACAGAAGTTGAAAAACAAATTTGGTATATGCTACGTCAGAAGAATCTTGGAGTCAAATTTCGCAGGCAAGGGGTTATTGGCCGCTACATCGTCGACTTTGTATGTTTTGAAAAATGTTTGGTCATTGAAATTGATGGTGGACAACACGCAGATAATTTGAGTGATAAAATTCGTGACCAATGGCTTAGGTCAGAAGGATTTAAAGTTTTAAGATTTTGGAATGATGATGTGCTCAAGAATAGGGATGGGGTCTTGCAAATAATCATTGAACAATTGAAATCCCCCCTCCCCACAATTTTTGAGGGGGAGGGAAATTTCATCGTTTAAACATTTTGTCAATATTCAAGATATGTGAGTTCAGAGTAAAAAATTTTGACAGAACCTATTTTAGTGCAAGGATCAGCCATGAGAAAACCATCAAAAGATAAAAAATTCGGCAAATTAAGTAGTCTGCGTAAGCGTAGTCTTATGTTCGCTGACCCCAACGATTACGTCCATTTAGACTGGTCAAAAAGTTGGAAGTTTAACAATAAATGATTTATCTGGGCGCCCATGTAGTTTTGTGGTTTTATTCGAGTCCCATTCACAAACATGCAGTGTGGTAAGACGGATGTTTAAAAAATTATTCAAATACGACAAAGAAATTTATATTGCCGCTTTAGCTGTTATGGGCATAAGCGCGTATCTTGTTTTGCATTTTGTCCTCAAAGTTTCTGCCCCGCGTGTTTATTGGCCGTTGTGGATTGTCCTTGGGGTCGGCGGCGTGCCGTTGGTCTGGGACCTTTTGATTAAACTTTCCCGCCGGCAATTTGGCTCTGATCTTTTAGCGGGTATTTCAATTGTCGCTTCAGTTTGTTTAGGCGAATATTTGGCCGGCAGTTTGGTCGTCCTTATGCTCTCAGGCGGGGAGGCGTTGGAAAGTTTTGCCGTCTCTCGCGCTTCGTCGGTCCTCGCAGCTTTAGCCAAGCGCATGCCGAATAAGGCGCACCGCAAAAGCAGTCAAGGTGTCGTGGATATCACCATCGACCAGATTTCGATTGGCGATGAACTTGTTATTTTTCCGCACGAAATCTGTCCGGTCGACGGCAAGGTCTTGGAAGGCCATGGCGCGATGGACGAATCCTACCTGACGGGGGAGCCTTTTATTATTTCAAAGGTCGTTGGATCCGATGTTTTGTCCGGCGCAATTAATGGGGAAGCGTTGCTGACGATTACGGCAACCAGGCGCGCGGTCGACTCGCGTTATGCGAAGATCATGGAAGTCATGCGCGCCGCCGAGGAGAAACGCCCGAATATCCAGCGGCTTGGCGATCAGTTGGGTGCTGTTTACACGCCGCTGGCTCTTGTTTTGGCGGCTGGAGCTTGGGGCGTAAGTCATGATCCGATGAGGTTTCTCTCTGTTTTAGTCATCGCGACTCCTTGTCCGCTTCTGATTGCGATTCCGGTGGCTGTCATCGGGTCTATTTCCTTGAGCGCTCGACGGGGGATTATTATTAAAAACCCCGCGGTCTTAGAACAGATTGACAATTGCCGCACGGTTATTCTGGATAAAACAGGCACATTGACTTACGGACGCCCGACGGTAACAGAAGTCAGTTGTTCTAATGGTTTTCAAAAAGACGAAGTTTTAACGTATGCCGCAAGCCTTGAGCAGTATTCCAAACATCCTTTAGCTCACGCGATTGTTAAGGCCGGGCAAAAATCCGGCTGCAGGCTTGTAGATGTCGGGCAGATTAGCGAAGCTGCAGGCGAGGGCTTGCGCGGCACTGTCGACGGGCACAGCGCATTGATTACCAGCCGAGCAAAATTGATCGCCAAAGGTAAACAAGAGTGGTTTAAGGATATCGCGCAAACCAGCGGTTTGGAATGCGTGCTGGTTGTCGACGAAAAACTGGCCGCGCTTTTTCGTTTTCATGACGAACCGCGCGTTGAAGGCAAATCATTTATCGACCATTTAAGTCCTCAGCATAAAATCAACCGCGTTATGATCGTTTCGGGTGACCGCGAAAGCGAAGTCAAATATTTGGCCCAAAAAGTAGGGATTGACATTATCCATGCCGGCAAAAGTCCTGAGGAAAAGATTGAAATTGTCCGGCGGGAGACACAGATGGCAGCGACGATGTACTTAGGAGACGGCATTAATGATGCCCCGGCTTTAACAGCGGCCACGGTCGGAATTGCTTTGGGCCAAAACAGTGATATTACTTCAGAGGCCGCTGGCGCGGTTATTATGGAAAGTTCCCTGACAAAAGTTGATGAGTTAATGCACATCAGCCGGCGGATGCGAAAGATTGCCTTGCAAAGTGCTGTCGGAGGCATGGCTTTGTCCGTCGCGGGGATGCTTTTGGCCGCTTTTGGGCATTTGACGCCGGTGGCCGGAGCGATTTCTCAAGAGATTATCGACGTGTTTGCTGTGCTTAATGCTTTGCGCGCGGCTTTTGCGCCTAAAGACCTGACGGACTTTGCCTAAAGATGATGGATCAAATTCAATATCAGATAAAATCAAAAGTCGGGCCGCTGTATCTGGTCGCTTCAAGACAAGGTTTGCGCGGGGTATTTTTTCACAAGCAAAACGTCAAATTAGCCCAACAACTTAATCTCTTAAATCCCGTCGAGAAA
>CAZWOH010000086.1:0-8395 GCA_964635405.1 uncultured Planctomycetales bacterium
CTTCTGCCCCAACACCGGTCCCCATAAAAAGCTCATTAATATCCTTGAGCCGAACCGCTGTTCGGTTCATCAGATATTCGCTTTCACCGGAACGAAACAGCCGGCGAGTGACAGTCACTTCATTATAATCAATCGGCAAAACGCGCGTTTCATTCGAAAACGTGACACTGACCTCGGCAAAACCCAAACCGTGTTTTTTATCCGTCCCGTTAAAGATCACGTCTTCCATCGCCGAACCGCGTAATTCTTTGACACTCTGCTCGCCTAAAACCCAGCGGATCGCATCAAAAACATTGCTCTTCCCGCATCCGTTGGGCCCGACGACGGCGGTAATGCCAGGCTCAAAATTAAGCGTGGTTTTATCTGCAAAAGATTTGAAACCAAAAATTTCTAGTCGTTTAAAATACACAGCGCGCCTCTAAGATAAGCCGTTTAAAGTTTTTTATTTTTAACAAGAATTTGGGTAACCAACTCTACCGTTGCGGCAAGATCGGTAAATTTTGAAAGCATTTCCTCGGGGATCACGATGCGGTATTTTTTTTCGATGCCGGCGAGAATCTCCAAAGCCATCATCGAGTCCATGCCTAAATCTTTAACAAATTTTGCAGAAAGGTCAATCTCCTGAGGTTCTGTTTCAAGAATTTCAGCTACGAGCGCGCGCATATCTTTTTCGACGTTAATGCTCTTGCCGGAGTCTCCCATTTTCACCTCTCTGACGTAATTTTGACTAAACGTATGATTACAAGCGTACTTTAATCAAACCTTCTATTTTTGTCAATCGGATTTTCAAAATTTTGCCCAAAAGAAAGCGCTTTGACGATTTTTGTCATTCTCCCTTGCTAAAAAAATGTTTATGGAATATATTTTACTTAACATATAGCTCTGTTACCTTTTCGTCATCTGCGATCAAAAAGGTAGAAAATGAAGAAACCGCTCTTACTAGCTTTGGCAATTTATTTAACCCTGGTTTCAAACAGCCAGGCCGAAGACTTTAGTTTGACCTCTTTTTATCCAGCTCCCACAGGAAATTACACAAGCATACGTTTGGCCCCTCAATCTGCCCTTGCAGCCAGCAATTGTGCCCTGGGAACAATTTATGCAAACGCAGATGACAATAGCCTTCTCTATTATTGCGGTCCGACCGTTGGGTTGCCGGCTTTTGCGCCAGTTGCCGGGCCATGGAGTTTGAATGAAAACAACCTTTATTTAACCGACACCGCAACTCCCGAAAATAAAAAAGTCGGGATCGGAACAATCACACCCATATTCAAATTAACATTAAATAATGATGGCGGAATTCTGGCCGATGGAGCAGCAGCAGGAGCATCGGCGCTGACTGTTTCAGGGGCCGGGACACGATTGATTTGGTATCCGCTCAAAGGGGCTTTTCGCGCCGGATATGTTGACGGCACTCAATGGGATGATGCCAATATCGGGGAAAGCTCGATGGCGATGGGTTACGGAAATACATCTTCTCAAGAATTCTCAACAAGTATCGGAGGATTTAATAATTTAAATTCAGGGTTTGAATCCTTTATCTTGGGAGGCAATAGCAATACAGTTGCGCCCAACAATGTTTCAGACGAAATCTGGAATTCGGGTATTGTTGGAGGACAAGAAAACAGCATCCCTTGTGCTACTGACGGTTGGTGCTGGAGGTCTCTTATTTTCGGAGGTTATCAAAATACAGTTTCCAATGGCGATGGTTCAATTGCAGGTGGTAAAAATAATTTGATATCTAATTCATGGGCAGAACATGCCCATATCGCTGGAGGAGATTCTAATACAAATGCTGGTGAATACGGTGCTATCTCAGGTGGATATCTAAACTCGATGTCGTCTTATGGGGACACCATTGCCGGAGGCAGAGAAAACACAGCCATCACTCCCGGAGGCTGGAATGACACGATTTCCGGAGGACGATTAAATAAACTGGGTTACGGATATTCAGTTGTTTCTGGTGGATATAATAATTATACTTCAGGTTCTACAACAACAATCTCCGGCGGGGCCAATAATACAATCGCCGGCAACTATAACACAATCAGCGGCGGAGACACCAATAAAGCAACTGGAGGTCCTGGAGCAACTTGTTGTACTGTTGGCGGTGGAAAAAGCAACACGGTGTCCGGTAATTATTCAACTGTTGTTGGAGGAGACACCAATACAGCCAGCGGCACAAACGCTATTGTTCCCGGCGGACAAAGCAATACCGCCAGCGGAGCTTATTCATTAGCCGCTGGAAAAAACATGAATGTTTCGGGTAATCACTCTTTTGTTTGGGGTTATTCCAACGCGGCTATTGCAGCGATAACGGCTTCTGATGCTATGATCATTTATTCCGGATCCATGGGTATTCGCGACACAACTCCGGCCGCTTTACTGGAAATAAATGGCAACGCTACAGCCGACAATTATTTGAATTTGACCAGCACACCCAACGTATACGTCGGCAATGTTTTGACAATCAAAAACAGTGGTTTTGTCGGGGTCAATCAAAGCGCTCCTGCCTACCCGCTGCATTTTGGCAACGGTGCTTATGTTTCTGCGGCCGGTAACTTTGTCAACGCCTCCAGCCGTGCATATAAAGAAAACATTACCTCTCTTAAAGAGCCAGATGCACTGGACGCTTTTTCAAAACTTGCACCCGTGCAATACAATTATAAGAATGAACCGGATCATCGCTACATAGGATTTATCGCCGAAAATGTGCCGGATATTGTCGCAAGCAAAAACCGTGACGGCTTATCGCCTATGGATATTGCGGCCGTACTGACGAAAGTCGTGGCGCATCAACAGGAGATTCTCAAAGAGCAAAAGAATGAAACAGATAAATTATTAAAAGAATTTGAAGAGTTAAAAAATAGAGCACAGATTAAAAATCAGTCTAAGTTACGTTTAAAAAATTTATGAAAAAATTAAATAAAAATTACGCGTCATTGCGAGGAGCTCCGAAGGAGCGACGAAGCAATCCCATAGAAAAACGAGATTGCTTCGCTTCGCTCGTCCCAAAGGGACTCGCTTTGCTCGCAATGACAAAATATATATTCCTTGTGGCCTTAACCCTTCTCCTATTTCTGCCGACGAGCCTGTATGCCGCAGAAATGACGATGACGCTTTATTACCCTTCTTTGTCCGGTGATTATGATCAACTGCGTCTTTTACCACGCAGCTCTGATTTAACTGATCCCTGCACTATTGGGACACTCTACGTCAACTCCAACAATGCCCTGCAGTATTGTCATGATAATAGCGGTAATGGGCAATGGGGATCTGTCAGCGATGTTTGGGAACAAAACTCTGACGATATTTATTTACCGGACACTACACTCAAAGTTGGAATTGGGACCAAAACACCGGAATTCAAATTAAGCATAAGCACTGATTCGGGCATTATCGCCAAAGGAACTTTTGGCAGCGGAGAAACCTTACCCGACGGAATTGGTGCCGGCAGCCGGCTTATCTGGTATCCACGCAAAGCCGCTTTTCGCGCCGGCTACGTCAGCGGCTCACAATGGGATGATGCGAATATCGGCATTTATTCGGCTGCTTTTGGAAAAGATTCAACAGCCAGCGGTTCATATTCTCTGGTTGGCGGCGGCGATAACAACGTTGCAAGTGGACAATATTCGCTTGTCCTCGGAGGACAGAGCAATACCGCAAGCGGAATTTCTTCGGTCATTGGCGGCGGACAAGGCAATCTTGCCAGCGGCCAATATGCAACCATATTAGGCGGTAGGAATAATTCGGCAACAGCAGACTTTACAACCATTTCTGGAGGTTACAATAACTCGGCGACAGCGATTGCCACAACCGTTGGAGGCGGCGTCAACAACAGTGTTTCGACACCTTACTCAAATATCAATGGCGGAAAGGACAACAGTATTTCCGGAACAGAGGGATATTCTGTTATCGGCGGTGGAAGAAGTAATCTGGTTACCAATGATTACAGCACGATTTCAGGCGGACAAGGCAATTGGGCCAAAGGCCTTTATTCTAGCGTTGGCGGAGGTCAAAATAACAATAACCAAAGCATGTAAAATGAAAATTTTATCCGTACATTTTATTCTTCCTCTTTTAATCGCGGCAGCGTCTTTATTAGTAAATCCAGACGCTTATGCCGTCGGTGACTACTCACGCATTTCAGGTGGTCAAGAAAATACCTCAGATGGCAATTATTCGACTGTTTCGGGTGGAAAATATAACAATGGTTCTGGAACGGCTTCTGTAATTGGCGGAGGATTTGGGAACAATGCCAGCGGCGCCTATTCGGTTGCAGGTGGTGGATCAGTTAACGCAGCCAGCGGCGATTATTCAACAATCATGGGTGGAGCCAATAATATGGCGGCTGGCGATTATTCATGGGCGGACGGAAAAAATATGCAATTAACCGCCGTGGCAGATCGAACGTTTGTTTGGGGCTATTCGGATACTCCGATTTCTGTCACAACAGCCGATGCTTTTATCATTGCCCCGGGAACAATTAGCGGCCAACCATGGAACCCCAAAGTCGGTATCCGCGACGTAAGCCCAAGTGGCGTTATGGAAATCAACGCCAACGGGACCACTGACGATTATATTAATGTAACAACCCCCAACCACAGTTCAGGCGGTATTTTTATCGTCAAAAATAACGGTTATATTGGCATCGCAAGACCAACTCCTTCAGATAACACTTATGCGATGCAAATCGGAACTATCGGATCTAATGGTAATGGCGCGTATTTAACTGCCGGCGGGGTTTGGACCAACGCGTCTTCACGAAAATCCAAAGACAATATCGCTTCGCTGACTTTTGAAGCAGCCGAAAATACTTTGGAACAACTTTCCCCCGTAACCTTTAACTACAAAGCCAGCTCCCAAACCAATGCCGGCTTTATCGCGGAAGATGTGCCGGAGATTGTCGCACTTAAAGGCCGGCAATCCTTAAGCGCAATGGATATTCTTGCTGTTCTGACAAAAGTTGCGCAAGACCAGGAACGCACCATTCAAACACAAAAAGAAAAGATTGAAAAAATAAAAAGTGAAATTAAAACGCTTAAAAAAATGTTGGATAATTAAATGGTAAAAACTCAAATTAATAGCAACCGTTCCGCTTTCAGAAGTAACCGTGTCATTGCGAGGACGACGAGTGAAACGAGGAGGACGAAGCAATCTTCTCAAGATTGCCGCGTCGTTCCTCCGGAACTCCTCGCAATGACAAAATTTGATAAAAATATTAACAATTTACGTTCTGAATTAATACTGGCCTTTTGGCTCACATTCGCTCTCTTAGCCTTCCCACAAATAAGCACGGCTGGAAGCCTCCAATTGGTAACATACTATCCCGCACCGCAAGGCGTGTATGACCGATTGACCCTCATCCCGCAAGAGAATCTTCCATCCCCCTGTACTATCGGAACACTGATGACCGATCAAGCCAGCGGAAAAATTTATTATTGCCGTGATGTTTCGGGTACCGGAACATGGGGATATGTAAGCAATATTTGGACCGCATCCGGGAATGATGTTTACCCAACGGATACCGACACCAAACCACTTATCTTTGCCGGGATAGGGACATCCATCCCAAGCTTTAAATTAACGCTGGACAATGACGGCGGAATTTTGGCGATGGGTGAATTTGGTTCAGGAACAATTCTTTCAAATTGGGTTGCCCCCATGGCAGCACGCGGTTTACTTTGGTATCCGCGCAAAGCAGCTTTTCGTGCGGGCTATGCGTCTGATACGCAATGGGATGATGCGAATATCGGCGATTATTCTATGTCTCTTGGTAAAGATTCAATTTCGAAAGGAAATTATTCGGTAACCATCGGAAGCGAAAATATTGTTAACGGACAATATTCGGTTATGTTCGGCAATAGCTATGGTTATGCTGTCAGCGGTGATTATACAACAAGTCTCTGCCCATACAGTGGATCCAATGTTGCTGGGTCGTATAATGTTTCTGCAGGTTATGCGGGCAGTACTTACGCAGATTATGTAACAGCAGGTTTTGGAGACCATATTGACGCTCAAGCGACAGGCAGTACTATCAGCAGTGGTTATTTTAACAATGCTGGGACAGGACACCCTGACCCAAGCCAAAATAGCTATTCAACTATTTGCGGCGGGGAGTTTAACGTAATATCGCCAGCTAAATATGCCTCAATGGGTGGAGGCGATACTAACAGTATTTCAAAGGATTATGCAACAATAGGTGGCGGATATAGAAATATTGCCAGCGGAACTTATAGTTATATCGGCGGTGGAGATAGAAATACTGCGTCCGGGTCGTATTCCGTTATTGGTGGCGGATTTATCAATTCTGCTTCAGGAAATTATTCAGCTATCGCAGGCGGCAGATCTAATCAGGCTACAAAGGATTATGCCGTAAGTCTGGGAGGATATACTAATTTAACAAATGGCGCGTATTCTTTGATCGCCGGAGGTTCATACAATACAATCAGCGGAGATTATTCGGTGATCGCCGGAGGTGACCATAATACCGTGGCTGGCGATTATTCTTGGGCCGGCGGGCGGTATATGAATCTAAGTGCGCTAGCCGATCGGACTTTTCTATGGGGTTATACGGATACAAACATTAGCATCCAAACTCCTGATGCCTTTATCCTTGCCCCGGGAGTTGGCACAATACAAGGAACAGTATATAATCCAAAACTTGGCATCAACCAAACGAATCCCAGCGCAATTTTAAACATCAGCTTACCCCTAGGCAATAACAGCGATTTTTTTGCGATAACCTCAACAAGCGGCGCAACAGCCGGGGACATTTTTATTATTAACCGTAACGGGAACGTCGGTATTGCCAATGCTAACCCGCAATATCCCCTTCAAATCGGGACTGGCATAACCAACGGTAACGGCGCGTATTTGACCGTCGGTGGCGTTTGGACTAGCACCTCCAGCCGGACATTTAAAGATAATATCAAAGCACTGGATACACAAACAGCACTTGAAGCTTTTCAAAAATTAAATCCGGTCACTTACAGCTACAAAGCTAATAAAGCCGAACATCACGTCGGATTTATTGCAGAAGATGTGCCGGATTTAGTCGCCGAAGAAGGACACCGAGGTTTAACAGCCATGCCTGTGACTGCCATCTTAACGGCCGTGCTCAAAGACCAAAAGAAAAATATTGCAGAACAAAATGAAATTTTAAATCAATTGGAAAATGATGTGCAGAGTTTAAAAAACGAGATTGCCGCGTCGCCCTGAACATTTGAACGGCTCCCCGCAATGACAAAAATAGTAAGTTGTCTCCTATATTTTAACATCCGCGCTGTAATCGACATTCTTTAATCCAAAGCCAAAAAGTTTCAAAAAATCCCGATGGTATCCTTGCACATCAGCGGTTTCTTTGACGTTGTCACTATTGACATTGCTCCACGCTACGGCGACTTCCCTCTGGACATCTTCGCGCATTTCCCAGTCATCGACACGGATACGGCCTTCGCTGTCGACAGCCACAGGTTTGCCGGTGTATAGCCTCTGGCTAAAAAGCCGCACCATTTGATGAATACAGTCCTCATGCAATCCTTTTTGAATCATGACTTTCATCAGGATCACAAAATATAGTGGGATAAAAGGAATCGCGGAACTCGATTGTGTCACAAGCGCTTTGTTCACCGAAACAAACGCCCGTCCTCCCTTTTTCTTTAAACGCTCGTCGAGCTTTTTGGCAGTCGCCTCCAGATGGTCTTTGGCGGCACCAATCGTCCCGCTGCGATAAACCGCATGGGTTACCGCTGGCCCGACATACGAATACGCAACGCTTATCGCGTTAGGCGCAAGCAAACCTTGCTTTTCTAAAGCCTCAATCCAAAGCTCCCAGTCTTCCCCGCCCATAACCGCGACCGTGTGGGCAACTTCGTCAGCTGTTGCCGACGGCAATGTCACTTCAATCACCTTGTCGGTTTCAAAGTCAATCGATTTGTTCGTGTACGGCGCGCCAATCGGCTTAAGTGTTGATTTATACAAAACGCCGGTTTTGGGATCCGTCCGCCGCGGCGAGGCCAAGCTATAAATGACAAGGTCAATGGGCCCCATGTTTTTTTTGATGGTTGCTATGGTCTGGAGTTTTATTTCATCCGAAAAAGCATCGCCGTTAATATTTTCTGAAAACAATCCCGCAGCTTTAGCTTCATGGTCAAACGCCAGCGAGTTATACCATCCGGCCGTTGCGGTGCGCTTATCGTTTTCGCTTTCCTTTTCAAAAAATACGCCGACCGTTTTGGCATTACACCCAAAAGCGGCCACAATCCTCGACGCTAAGCCATACCCGTTGGATGCGCCAATGACTAAAACATTTTTAGGACCATTCGTAATCTTTGGTTGTGCTTTAACATACTCAATTTGTTCACGAACATTAGCCGCGCATCCAACCGGATGGGCT
>CAZWOH010000087.1:0-8366 GCA_964635405.1 uncultured Planctomycetales bacterium
CCAATAATCGCCGGAGCTTTATTAATGTATTTCAAATACACCTTAAATGTTCCTTGATTGGTATTTTTCATCAAACGAAAATCTTCGATATAACCATCTGCCTTGAAGATCTCGAGAATTTTTCCAATAAGCTTTGAAGCTGGAAGATCGAGCGTTTCCTTTTTGGCATGAATGGCATTTCGAATGTTTGTTAAAGCATTTGCAATCGGATCACTGATAGACATGTTAATTTCCTTTGAAACTATTAATTTAAATAAATTTACCAGCTGGCTTTTTTAACCCCGGGAATTTCGCCGCGCCAAGCAAGCTCACGAAAACATATACGGCAAGTTCCAAATCGTCTTAAATATCCACGCGGACGTCCGCACAAAATACAACGGTTGTGTTGACGGGTCGAAAATTTTGGTTTACGCACTGACTTTAAGACTAACGCTTTCCTTGCCATATGATTTAGATTTCCTCGCGTGTTAAAAATTAATTTGATTGCGTACTAGCTTTACGAAACGGCATTCCTAAAAGTCGCAAAACTTCTGCATTTTCTTCTGCCTTTCCCTGACTAAAAACAAAGGCAATATCCATCCCCTGCGTACGGCTTAAACGACCGACTTCAATTTCAGCAAATATCGTTTGTTCGGCAATCCCTAAGTTATAGTTGCCCTGTTTATCAAAAGATTTTGTCGGAACCCCATTAAAGTCACGAATACGAGGCAAGGCAACACTGATTAGTCGATCCATGAATTCATACATTTTATAACGACGCAAAGTCACCATACATCCAATCGGGAGATCTTTGCGCAATTTAAAATTCGAAATAGCAACTTTTGCCCGACGGATAATCGGTTTTTGACCACTGATCGTCGCAAGGTCAGAGACAGCTGCGTCCATAATTTTCATATCCGTAATCGCAGCACCCACACCCATGTTGATAACAATTTTTTCAAGGCGCGGAACAGCCATCGGATTATCAATACCAAACTTTTTTTGAACAGCCGGGATGACTTGATCACGGTATTTTTTCAATAATCTTGGAACTGCTATTGTAGCCATCACTAACTCCTTAAATAAAACGTCAGAAAATTCAAAATCTATTAAATTTCTTCGCCGCTTTTTTTGCTAATCCGCGTCTTGCTACCATCTTTGAGAATTTTGACTCCAAAGCGGCTGACTTTATTTGTTTTTTTGTCAATAAGCATCACATTCGAACGATGCAATGGAGCCTCAATGTCGACTAAACCGCCCTGCGGATTAGCTTGCGTTTTACGACGTGCTTTTTTGACAAGATTGACTTTTTCAACTAAAACCCGGTTGGTGTCTGGAAAAACGGCAATGATCTTCCCGGTTTTTCCCTTATCTTTTCCGGCTATAACTTTTACAATATCATCTTTTTTAATAGTTAACATTAGACAACCTCTGGCGCTAAAGAAACAATTTTCATAAACTCCAAATTTCTCAACTCACGTGCCACCGGCCCAAAAACCCGCGTCCCTTTAGGATTACCAGCCTCATCAATGATGACCAACGCGTTGCTATCAAACCGCACGGTTGTTCCATCCGGGCGCTTGATCGGACAGCGTGTGCGAACGATAACCGCACGGGCCTTGTCACCTTTTTTAACAGCAGCTTCAGGAGCAGATTCTTTGATATTTACCTTAATTACGTCGCCAACCTGTGCCCATAAACGACCTTTCGCATTTAAAACACCAATCATTGATGCTTTACGCGCCCCTGTATTATCGGCCACATCCAACAGTGTTTTTAAATAGACCATATTAAAACCTCTTCATTTATACTGTGGTCAACTTCCATCATTAAGCTTGCACAGTATTTGCTTTTAAAATCTCAGTAATGACCCAACGCTTTTCTTTGGAAAGCGGACGGGTTTCCATGATGCGGACAACATCGCCTTGCTTGGAAGCATTCTTCTCGTCATGAGCCTTGAATTTTGCCGCCTGACGGACAATTTTGAGATATTTAGGATGTTTAGCGGTCCAGCGTACGACCACAACACGGGTCTTATTCATCTTGTCGCTGACAACTTCACCCGAAAGGAACTTACGTGTATTAACTCTTGGTTGCATCTTTTTCTCTCTCATTGATGATAGTCGAAATTTTCGCAATATCACGGCGGATCAACTTGAAACGTGAAGGTTTTTCAACACGGCCGATTTTGCGCTGATATTTAAGTTCAAATAATTCCTTTTTCAAAGATTTTTCTTTGGTTCTTAATTCTTCTGGAGCTAATTCACGAAGTTCTTTAGTTTTCATTCTTTCAATCCTTCTATAACTTTTACTTAGCCTTAATGCCCCTGAGTTTCGCGTGTAATAAATTTTGTTCTAACGGGGAGCTTAAAAGCGACTAACCGAAAAATAGATTTTGCGAGCTCTTCCGGAACGCCACCCATTTCAAAAAGGATTTTTCCACGCTGAACAGGAGCGGCCCAATGATCCAAATCACCTTTTCCTTTACCCATACGGGTTTCGGCAGGTTTTTTTGTAATCGGCTTGCTGGGAAAAATCTTAATCCATAGTTTGCCAGCACCATGCAATTTGCGGGCCACGACAACGCGCGAAGCTTCCATGTGATTAGAACGAATAAGGCCGTTATCTAAAGCTTTCAAGCCAAACTCACCCTGAGTTAACCGAGCACCACGCACTGCAATGCCGCGATTTTTTCCTTTTTGAACTTTGCGATACTTAACACGACTTGGCAACAATTTCATGATTTAAATCCTTTTATAAATTACTTTCTTGCTTCCTTATTTAAATCATGTCCTTAAATTCTGCAAGAATTTAAGGGCATTTTTAAATCCTTTTATAAATTACTTTCTTGCTTGCTTATTTTTGATCTGGGACTTTAGACGATACAGCTTGCTGCCGATTTTGCGAATTTCTCGTCGGAATAATTTCCCCTTTATAAACCCAGACCTTAACGCCAATAATTCCATAAGTCGTTTGCGCTTCGGCTGTTCCAAAATCAATATCCGCACGAAGAGTTTGCAACGGGACTGAACCCTCGCGGGCAACTTCACGACGGGCCATTTCCGCACCACCCAAACGACCTGCAACAGCCAGCTTGATTCCCTTAGCACCAGACTGCATCGCCTGCTCAACAGCTCTCTTCATGGCCCGACGGAAAGCAACACGTTTTTCAAGCTGAAAACAAATATTTTGTGCAATCAAAGTTGCTTCGATAGCCGGATTCTTAATTTCAATAACATCAACCGCCAATTCACGAGGGGTAATCGATGCAAGATCAGCCTTAAGTTTTTCGATATCAGCACCACGACGGCCAATAATGATTCCGGGACGGGCCGAGGCGATTAAAATTTTAATTTTTTCGGCAACACGCTCTATGACGACATAAGAAACCGAAGCTTGCACAAATTTCTTTTTTATATACGCTCGAATTTTGGAATCCTCGATAACATTATTTTGAAAATCTTTTCGGTCAGCATACCAAAGGCTGCGCCAGTTACGATTAATGCCGAGTCTTAAAACATATGGATTAACTTTTTGTCCCACGAGTGACCTCTCTATAGCCTGCACCAACTGATGCAGAGTTTATTTGGTTATCAAATCTAATTCGATTGTAATATGTGTCGTGCGCTTCAAAATCGGCGTTGCTCGTCCCATGGTTGCAGCGCGAAATCTCTTCCACATCGGGCCTTGATCAGCGGTGATTTTGGAAATATAAAGCTGATCTTCCGTCAACCCTTTCTGCTTGGCATTGCTTACAGCAGAATTCAAAATCTTTGTCAGCATTGCAGTTGCACCCTTTTCAACTTGCGCAAGTGTCACTAAAGATGTGGCAACATCCTTGCCACGGATAAGGTCAATGACTTGACGAACGTTCATCGGTTTTAATCTTAAAAAATTTCCCTGTGCTTTTGCAATCATTTCTATTTCCTAAATTTAAATACTTAATTAAGTTTTATCGGCTGCTTTTTTAGCTTTAACGCCGCCGTGTTTACGGAAAGTTCTTGTTGGTGCAAAATCGCCAAATTTATAGCCTACCATATTCTCGGTAATATAAACCGGGATATGCGATTTGCCATTATGCACAGCGATGGTATAGCCAACAAATTCCGGAAGAACCGTTGAACGGCGCGACCATGTTTTAATCGGCTGTTTCGATCCTGATGCGATGATTTTTTTTAACTTGGCAACAAGCTTGTCCTCGACGTACGGTCCTTTTTTGAGCGAACGGCCCATTTTACTTTGTCCTTCGTTTCACAATAAATTGATTAGAATATTTTTTAGGTTTACGTGTCTTAAAACCCTTGGTCTTCATACCCCACGGTGTTACGGGGTGAGGATTTCCTTGGGGAGCCTTACCTTCACCACCGCCATGTGGATGGTCGACAGGATTCATCGCAACGCCACGAACACGGCCTCTCCAACCTAACCATCGCGCACGTCCCGCTTTCCCCCAGCAAACGGTTTCATGTTCGACATTGCCTAATTGACCAATCGTACAGCGACAATCAATATGTACTTTTCGCATTTCACCCGATGGAAGGCGCAACTGTGCCAAACCACCTTCTTTAGCCATCAATTGCGCTGAGGTTCCAGCAGAACGGGCAATTTGTCCACCATTACCAGGTTTAAGTTCAATGTTATGAACAGCGATTCCCAGCGGAACGCGTTTAATGGGCATAGCATTACCCGAACGGATTTCAACATCGGAAGTGTTAGTACTGACAATTTTGTCACCAACTTTTAAGTCAAGCGGAGCTAAAATGTACGATTTGACTTTATCTGAATATTCAATGAGCGCAATCCGACAAGAACGATTAGGATCATACTCTATCGCTAATACAACAGCCGGCTGATCAATACGATCCCGTTTAAAATCGATGACACGATACATCCGCTTATGCCCGCCGCCGCGAAAACGCACAGTAATCCGGCCATAAGAGTTTCGTCCACCGCTTTTCTTCAACGGTTCTAGAAGCGATTTTTCCGGTTTTCCTTTTGTTAATTCTTTAAAGTCGGAAAGCGCCGCAAACCGCAAGCCGCCCGTTAATGGTTTAAATCTTTTAATGCCCACTGTAATAACCTCAATTAATGATTAAGAAAATCTTTACGTTACGTCAATTTTAGAACCACTGCGCAAAGTCACAATCGCTTTTTTCCAATCCGGCGTATGTCCAAACTCTTTGCGAACGCGCTTACGTTTTCCAGGAATCATTTGTGTGTTGACACCGGCAACTTTAACATTATAAATTTCTTCAACCGCCTTTTTAATCTGAACCTTATTGGCGAATTTCGCAACTTCAAAAAGATACTGCCCAACCGGCTCTAAGCGAGTCCCTTTTTCGGTGCGGATCAACGTATGAATAATATCGTAACTTGTTTGCATAACTCAAAAAACCTCATTCTCTCCGTCGGGAATTGACAATTCCACGGAATTAAAATTATTTTACCCGCTCCAATATCTTACTTAAAGACGTTTTGGTCAAAAGAAGATTTTTATTTCTAAGAACATCGTAAGCGTTGACATCGTCAGAACGGAGCAATTCAAAACGGGGGATATTGCGGCTGACTAACTTGACGCTATCATCACACCCATCCAACAAGGCGAGTATCTTACCTTGAAGTTTCAAACTCGTCAAGATCGCAGAAAAATCTTTTGTCTTGCCTAATTTTTCCTGGATTTCTTCGAGACAAACTAGATTCTTAGCCTGGAACTTAGCATTTAAACTTTCACGCAATGCAGCCCGCTTGATTTTTTTGGGAATTGTAAATCCGAAATCACGCGGATGCGGTCCAAAAACAACACCACCGCCAGCCCACAACGGAGAACGGCTGGAACCAGCGCGTGCCCGGCCGGTTCCCTTTTGGCGCCATGGCTTTTTACCGCCGCCAGAAACTGCGCCTCTTTCTTTTGTGGAGGCATTTCCCTGACGAAGGCTAGCCTGGTGCATGACCATCGCTTGATGAAGCACATCGGTGTTTACAGCTACACCAAAAATTTCTTTTGGCAGATTCACGGTCCCAACTTCTTTGCCACTTTTATTTAAAACGGATAACGTTAACATTTCATTGCCTTTTAAGATTATCTTTATACTGTTTAATTTGCAATGTATACCGCAGCTAGATGTTCAAGCGGTATTATTTCCCTTTACCTGCGCTCTTGGCCTTGCTTTGCTTCATCGGGTTACGGCTCTTTTCAGCAGTAGCGCGAACTTCGCCAAGCGGACGAAAGACTTTTTTCTTAGATAATAATATCGTGACAAAACTGTTGCGATGCCCGGGAACAGCACCTTTGATCAAAACTAAATTATTCACAGGGTCGACCTGGATTACGCGCAAACCTTGCACAGTCACCCGATCCATCCCCGTGTGCCCAGGCATATGATGTCCACGAAAGGTACGTGAAGGCCATGCGCTCGACCCAGCGGAACCAATGCGACGATGATGCATCGAACCATGCGCTGCCCCACCACCAGACCAATTCCAGCGAACCATACCGCCCTGAAAACCTTTTCCGCGCGAGATGCCGCACACATCGACGTAATCGCCCGGCTTAAAAATGTCCGCTTTAATTTCTTGCCCAACTTGATAATTTGCATTATCCGTCGAGGAAATTTCGCGAACCAACCGCATAGCCGGAACATTTGCTTTTTTAAAAACTCCAAGTTCTGGTTTACGGACACGCGACTCCCGCTTTTCTTCAAACCCGAGTTTAATTTTGACAGGTTTTTCAACCAGAGAAAGCACTCGGCAAGGGCCAGCCTCGACGACGGTTACTGGAACCGTGTTGCCTTCTGTATCAAAAACCTGCGTCATACCTATTTTTTTACCAAGAAGTCCGCGTATCATTTTATTGTCCGTTATTGTTTGATTTCCACATCAACACCAGCCGGCAAGTTGAGTTTGCGAAGCGCCTCAACTGTTTTGGCGGTTGGCTCGACGAGGTCAATCAGGCGTTTATGAATCACTAAGTGAAACTGTTCCCGCGACTTTTTGTCAATATTTGGGGAACGAAGAACCGTGTAAAGCTCCTTTTTTGTTGGGAGCGGCACCGGCCCTGCGACCTTAGCTCCAGTACGAATCGCTGTATCAACGATTTCCTGGGCTGATTGGTCGATCAAGCGGTGGTCATAAGCTTTGAGTTTTAGACGTATTTTTTGCATAAAGACCTATTTTTATTCAATGATTTCTGAAACGACACCTGCCCCGACGGTACGACCACCTTCACGGATAGCAAAGCGCAATTCCTTTTCCATAGCAACCGGAGTAATGAGTTCAACCGTAATCGCAACATTATCCCCAGGCATACACATTTCCATACCTTCAGGAAGTTCTGCCGTACCGGTAACGTCAGTTGTCCGGAAATAAAATTGCGGGCGGTATCCTTTGAAGAACGGTGTATGACGTCCGCCTTCTTCCTTTGTCAAAACGTAAATCTGAGCCTTAAACTTTTTGTGCGGCTTAATAGAACCGGCTTTAGCCAAAACCATGCCGCGTTCCATTTTTTCTTTATCCATACCGCGCAACAAAAGTCCAACGTTATCACCAGCAATACCTTCATCCAGTTCCTTGCGGAACATTTCAACACCGGTGATAACTGTTTTTTGGATCTGATCGCGAAGCCCTACGACGTCAACTTCCTCGCCGACATGGCACTTTCCGCGCTCAATACGACCCGTCGCAACCGTCCCGCGACCAGAGATCGAAAAGACGTCTTCGACAGCCATCGAAAACGATTTTTCAAGTTCACGGACCGGTTCAGGGATCCAGCTATCAACCGCATTCATCAAATCCATGATCGGTTTGGTTTTCACAGGGTCATCTGGATTATTCAAAGCTTCCAACCCGCTACCCTTGATAACCGGAGTATTATCGCCATCAAATTTATATTTTGACAAAAGGTCACGAACTTCAACTTCGACGAGCTCTAACAACTCCGGGTCAGAAACCTGATCAACCTTGTTCAAGAAAACAACTAAACGCGGAACGTTGACCTGACGGGCCAACAAGATGTGTTCGCGAGTTTGAGGCATAGGACCATCCGCAGCAGACACGACGAGAATAGCCCCATCCATTTGCGCGGCCCCGGTGATCATATTCTTGATAAAGTCGGCGTGGCCCGGGCAATCAATGTGCGCATAATGGCGCTTTTCAGTTTCGTATTCAAGGTGAGAAATATTAATCGTAACACCGCGTTCCTTTTCTTCAGGAGCATTATCGATAGAATCATAAGAACGAGCTTCCTTAGCAAAGCCTCTCTTAAAAAGGACGGTGGCAATGGCGGCGCTTAACGTCGTCTTACCATGGTCAACGTGACCAATCGTTCCGATATTAACGTGCGGTTTATTTCTTACGAATTTTTCCTTAGCCATTTCTGCCTCCCCTTTTGT
>CAZWOH010000088.1:0-8357 GCA_964635405.1 uncultured Planctomycetales bacterium
AAAAAACCTTAGGACGGACGATTTAAATATACCATACACAAAATCTGCTGTAAAGGGACAATCTTATTGAGGAAGCTTCTTTTCAGGCGCTTTCTTTTGTTCTTTGGCTTTATAGAGTAGCTTCCAGGGGTTGATTTTAAGATCGTAGCTCATTTCTTCCAAATTAACGCTGGCAGAATCGAGATTTTGGATCATATCATCGATACTTTTGCTATTGACCGATAGCCGCTCGTCGACATTTGTTGTGATTGATTTAAGGTTCTTGGACATGCCGTGCAAGTCCGAGATCATTTCATCGATATCCGCATGATGATTTTGCAAATGACTTTTGACTTCTTCTGAAATAACGCTCAAATTCTTGGCCATGACAACGCCCTCGGACAAAAGCTTTTCCATGCTCGCCGGCTCTTCGCCGATAATCATCGCACCGGATGAAAGAAAACCGCTCTTGGCGTCCTTCATTTCAATGGCCACATACTTTTCGCCCATAAAACCCATCGTCCGAATTGAAGCTTTGGCGTTTTGAGGAATTTTAGCCTCGGACTTAAGCCAAAGCGACAACTCGATTTGCGGAATATCCCCATAAATCACTTTCACATTCTCAACCCGGCCTTCTTCCAAACCATTGAGTGTTACCGGAGCGTTTTTGGCAAGGCCCTGCACATCCGAAAACCGGGCTTTGATCATGTACCCGTCAGGCACAAAACTGTAATTTCCGGTTTTCCACGTCAAAACACTCAAAATGACGATGACGACAAAAACCATCACTCCAATCTTTGCTTCATTTGTAAATTTCATAAGGTTGCGCTCCTGTGGTTATCCTTCTGCGGCAAAATTGACGTCCTCGAGGTTTTCCGAAAAATTAATCGGCCCCTCTAAACGGCCGTTGATAAATTGCTGGACAATTTCGTCCTTAGAATTCTTAATCTCATCCGGCGTTCCGATTTGCAAAACTTTTCCCTTATGTAGCATCGCCACACGATCCGCAATACGAAACACGCTTTCCATATTGTGCGTGACGACAATCGAGGTCAAAAGAAGTTTTTTATTCAAATCCAGGATCAGTTTATCGACGACAGCGCAAACAATCGGGTCGAGTCCAGCCGTCGGCTCATCATAAAAAACCGCCTCCGGATCCATCGAAATTGCGCGGGCTAGACCAACGCGTTTTTTCATTCCACCCGAGAGCATGCTGGGCATCAGGTTTTCAAAGCCCGAAAGTCCGACGAGACTCAGTTTCATTTTAACCAGCATACTGACGATCTTAGGGTCCAAATTGGTGTGTTCACAGAGCGGCAAACTGACGTTTTCTTCAACATTCAAATAATCGAGAAGCGCCGAGGACTGGAAACACATTCCAAAACGGCGTTTGACGTTTTCGGTCTCTTCAACACTCAGCGTCGTTAAATCCTTATCGCCAAAAAAAACTTTGCCCGAATCAGGCTTCATGGCACCGGTCATGTGGCGCAATAAGGTACTTTTACCGCAACCCGACCCGCCCATAATCACAAACGTCTCTCCCTGATAAACTTCAAGGCTGATCCCGTCTAAGACCTTGCGGCCGTCAAAATATTTGACCAAATTCTCAACGGATATGGCAACTTTTTTTTCTCTCATACGTTTGAAAAGTAAAAGATTCCGGTAACAATACAATCAGCGATAATTATCATAATAAAACTGGTCACAACACTCACCGTTGTAGCGCGGCCAACGCCAACCGCTCCGCCTTTGGTTTGCAAACCCTGATAACTTCCGACTAAAGCGATAATCAGCGCAAAAACAAACGACTTACAAAGTCCCGTGTAAATATCTTTGGGTGTCAAATAATTAAACGCTGTTTGCAAATACAAATAAGAATTGATGCCAAGATTGTTGACGCCAATCAAATACCCGCCAAACATCCCCGAAAGATCGCCAATCACCGTCAGACACGGCAACATAAAAAACAAGGCCACAACCTTGGGCGCCACCAAAAACCGCACCGGATTAATCGCCATCGTTTCGAGCGCTTCAATCTGTTCATTGACCTTCATCGAGCCGATTTCGGCGGTAATCGCCGCACCGATGCGTCCGGCGATAACCAGCGCCGTTAAGACCGGACCCAACTCACGACAAATCGAAATCGAAACCAAACTAGCAACATAAATCGTTCCACCCAGCTTTGAGAGCTGCTGAGCGCTTTGCATGGCCAGCACAATACCGGTAAAAAACGTAACAAAAAAAACAATGATAATTGACCGCGCGCCCATAAACACCATTTGTTCAAAAACCGGTTGGCGTTTAACAGGCTTGCCTTTTTTAAAACCAAAAAATATCCAATACATCGTCTGGGCAGCAAGCGAAAGGAATTCCTGCAGAATTTTTAGCCACGAAAGGATGTGTTTGCCGAGTGTTTCAAAGAATAACATCATAAGAAATTATGCGTGACTGCTTTTGTTCAAAAGGTCTTTAATGATGTTAAGAAAATTTTCGCGATTTAAGGGCTTGGCGATATACGCATCAGCCCCGACTTGAAGTCCGATCTTGCGGTCTTCTTCTTCATCACGAGAAGTTAATAGGACAATCGGAATTTTTTTGTATTTTTCCTGCGACTTTAAAAGGCGGCAAATGTTAAAGCCATTGATAACCGGCAGCATAACATCAAGGACAATCAGATCAATCTTCTCTTTCATCGCCATTTCCAAGCCGGTCGGAGCATCGGTGGAACTGATCACCTCATAACCGTTCGAACTTAAGATTGATCCGGCGAGTTTGACGAGTGTTGCATCATCATCAATAATCAGAACACGTACATTAGGTGAAGTACTCATAGTGACGACATTCTACGAAGGAAATTTTAACATGACAAGAAAAAGTTAAATTATCGTCTAACGTCTACTCTAATATCCTAAATTTGGAGCGAGCCACTTTTCAATTTCGACAATAGACATATTCTTACGACGAGCGTAATCCTCAACCTGATCTTTAGCGATTTTGCCGACATTAAAATATTTTGATTGCGGATGAGAAAAATACAGGCCGCAAATCGAGGAGGCCGGCCACATCGCATAATTTTCTGTCAAACTTAAGCCGGCATTTTTTTCGGCATCGAGCAATTTAAAAAGGACTGGCTTTTCGGTGTGGTCCGGTTGCGCCGGATAGCCGGGCGCCGGACGAATTCCGCGATATTTGCCCTGAATTAATTCTTCATTATCCAGGTTTTCATCATAAGCATAGCCCCAGAGCTCTTTGCGCACCTTTTGATGCAACCATTCAGCCAGCGCTTCGGCTAAACGATCAGCGATCGCCTTGGCCATAATGATTTCAAAATCATTGTGGTCTTTCTCGGCGTTGGAAATGAGTTTTTCTATTCCTAAACCGGCCGTGAGTGCAAAAGCGCCCAAGTAATCTTTGACGCCGCTGTCTTTAGGGGCGACAAAATCGGAAAGTGCGTAATATGGTTCTGCGTCATGTTTTTCATTCTGTTGACGCAAAGTACAGAACTTCGTCAAAACAGTTTGACGGCTTTCATCCGTATAAAGCTCAATATCATCCCCGACGCTGTTGGCCGGATAAAAACCAACGACCGCATTAGCCGTCAATGACTTTTGCGCTATGACTTTCTTTAAAAATTCCTGCGCAACCGTATAGACTTCCTGAGCCTGTTGACCAACTTTAACATCTTTCAAAATATTAGGAAACTTCCCCTTTAGTCCCCAAACAACAAAAAACGGCGACCAGTCGATAAAATTCACCAATTCAGCAATCGGGACTTGCAAAAAGTTTTTTGTTCCAAAAAATGACGGCGCGCCTTGGGCCATAGATTTCCAGTCGCTTTGCATTCGCTGTCGGCGGGCTTGGGACAAGCTTAAAAAATTTTGCACGCTCTGGCGGTTTAAATGTTCCGTCCTTAATGCGTCATATTCCGTTTTGATTTTCACGCCAAAATCCTGACGATGGTCCTTGTCCATCAAAGCGCGGCAAACGCCCACACTGCGTGAAGCATCTTTAACATGGACGACAATCTGCTGATAACATGGAGAAATTTTTACGGCGGTGTGGTTGGCAGAGGTCGTCGCTCCTCCAATCATAAGCGGCAAGTCAAAACCCTGACGTTGCATTTCCTGGGCGACATTGACCATTTCCTCAAGCGAAGGGGTGATGAGCCCGCTTAAACCGATCATATCCGCATTTTGTGCGCGAGCTGTATCAAGAATCTTCTGGCAAGGCACCATAACACCCAAATCAATAATTTTAAAATTGTTGCAGCCTAAAACAACACCGACGATGTTTTTGCCGATATCATGCACATCGCCCTTGACGGTCGCCATCACAATCGTTCCCGCATTTTGGGCCTGCCCGCTCACCTTTTCTTTTTCAATAAAAGGTGTCAGATACGCCACCGCTTTTTTCATCACGCGCGCGCTTTTGACGACCTGTGGCAAAAACATTTTGCCCTCGCCAAAAAGATCCCCGACAATGTTCATGCCTTTCATCAGGGGCCCCTCGATAATCTCTATGGGACGTGAAAATTTCTGACGCGCCTCTTCAACATCCTCGTCGATAAATTCAACAATCCCGCGCACCAAGGCATGCGCCAGACGCTCTTCAACTGCAGTTTTACGCCACGCCAAATCTTCGACAATCTGCTTTCCGGCGCCTTTGAAATTTTCGGCATAAGCAGTAAGCTTTTCGGTCGCATTTTTTTTGCGATTTAAAATAACATCTTCGACGAGTTCTAAAAGCTGTTTGGGAATTTCGTCATACACGGCAATCATGCCCGCATTAACGATGCCCATATCCATCCCAGCCTTGACCGCATGGAATAAAAACACGCTATGCATCGTTTCCCGCACCGGATCATTGCCCCGAAACGAAAACGACACATTGCTTACCCCGCCGCTGACTTTGACCAAAGGCATACGTTCTTTAATCTCTCGGGTCGCCGCAAAAAAATCCAGCGCATAATTATTGTGCTCTTCAATGCCTGTAGCAATCGCAAAAATATTCGGGTCAAAAATAATGTCCTGCGGCAAGAAACCGATTTCTTCTGTCAAAATTTTATACGCGCGCTGACAAATATCCACACGCCGCTTAAGTGTGTCCGCTTGCCCTTGTTCGTCAAAAGCCATAACGACCGCAGCGGCACCATAGCGACAGACTTTCGACGCTTGCTCTTTAAAAACCGCTTCCCCCTCTTTAAGGCTGATCGAATTAACAATCGCCTTGCCTTGCACACATTTAAGTCCCGCTTCAATGACCGCCCACTTCGATGAGTCAATCATAAACGGCACCCGTGCGATGTCCGGTTCGGATGAGGCGAGGTTTAAAAATTTGGTCATCGCTTTTTCGGAATCAAGCATCGCCTCGTCCATGTTCACATCAATAATTTGCGCGCCCGATTCGACCTGTTGGCGAGCGATGGACAAGGCTTCGTCATAATTTCCGGCGAGAATAAGCTTCGCAAATTTTTTGGAACCCGTCACATTGGTCCGTTCGCCGATGTTGACAAAATTCGTATCCGGACGGAGCACCAAAGGCTCCAAACCGCTTAACATCGTATAGTCTGGAAGACTTGGAATTTTTCGCGGAGCAATCCCCTCGACGGCTTGCGCAATCGCTCTGATATGCGACGGCGTGCTCCCGCAACAACCGCCAACAATATTTAAAAAACCATCCTTCGCAAAACCTTTAATGATTTGTGCCATTTGCTCTGGCGTCTGGTCGTATTCACCAAACGCATTGGGCAAACCGGCATTCGGATAACAGCTGACATAACAATCCGCACTGCGAGAAAGCTGTGCAAGATAAGGGCGCATATCTTCTGCCCCCAAAGCGCAGTTAAGTCCAATCGATAAAGGTTTCCCGTGGGCGACAGAAATCCAAAATGCTTCTGTCGTCTGCCCCGACAACGTCCGTCCGCTAGCGTCGGTGATTGTGCCGGAGATCATCAGCGGCAAATTCTTTCCCGCCTTTTCACAGTAAGTCAAAAAAGCAAAAATCGCGGCTTTTGCATTGAGCGTATCAAAAATCGTTTCAATCAAAACAAGATCCACCCCGCCGTCGATAAGGCCACGCAATTGTTCGGTATAAGCGCTAACGAGCTGGTCAAAATTGATCGCGCGGTATCCCGGGTCATTGACATCCGGGGAAAGCGAAGTTGTTTTGGTCGTCGGCCCCAAAGCTCCGGCGACAAAACGCGGCTTTTGCACAGTTTGTTTAGAAAAATCGTCCGCAGCCTTACGGGCAATTTTGGCAGAAGCAAGATTTAATTCATAAACCAAATTCTCCATCCCGTAATCGGCCATACTCACGGCATTTGAATTAAACGTGTTGGTCTCAATAATGTCTGCGCCGGCCGCAAGATATTCACGATGGATCGCTTCGATAATTTCGGGTTTGGTCAAAGACAACAGGTCATTATTCCCTTTAAGATCCTGGCCGTAATCGGCAAAACGTTTCCCACGGTAATCGTTTTCAGTCAACTTATAGCGCTGAATCATTGTGCCCATTGCCCCGTCGATCAAGACAATGCGCGACTTGAGAATTTCAACTAAAGGATGGTTGGCAGTAAAAATTTTCATGATCTAGCTCTTAATTCCTGTCCCTTTTTGCAGAAGATAAAAATTGGCATACGTTAAAATCCCGGTCAAAGCTAAAAGAAACAGAATGCTTCCCGCTACACTCACATCGGAGAGCCCATAAAATCCATAGCGAAAGCCGTTGACCATATAAAGAATCGGGTTAAGCATAGACACCTTTTGCCAAACTCCCGGCAAGCTGTGTACCGAGTAAAAAACCCCGCCCAGATACGTCAGCGGTGTTAAAACGAACGTCGGAAAAATGGAAACGTCGTCAAACTTTTTGGCAAAAATTGCATTGATAAGTCCAGCCAATGAAAACACCAAGGCGGTAAGGACAATAAAAATAAAAATAATTCCGCCATGCTGTATCACCGGCCGCGTAAAAAAGATCGACACCACAAAAACAATCAACCCCACTAAAATTCCCCGGATGACCCCGCCGGCCACATAGCCGGCAATGATAGCGGTGTTGGACGTCGGAGAAACCAGAAGCTCCTCAATACTGCGCTGGAATTTTACGCTAAAAAAAGAACTCACCACATTGGCAAACGCGCTATTGATAACCGCCATCATGACCAATCCCGGGACAATAAAGGCAATATAGCTGACCCCTTGAATGTCCCCGATACGGCTGCCGATAAATTTTCCAAAAATAACAAAATACAAAGTCTGCGTGATAACAGGCGGCAAAAGCGTCTGCGTCCAAATACGCGTAAAACGCGTGATTTCACGACGGACAATGGTTTCAAAAGCTATAAGCTGTTCTTCAAAGGAGGTACGCATATTTACTATACTCGCCGAATTAAGAGGATCCCTTTTCGGCTCAATTGTTTGGCGCCTCTATAACGCTATTCGCCTTAAAAGGGCTCCTCTTAATTCGGTTAATCTGCAAATCGTGTATTTATCCACTCAACACTTCCAAAAAAAGTTTTTCCAGCCGATGGCCCTTAGGCCGGATGTCGGTTAAAATCATTCCTGTTTGCGCTAAAGCCGCGACAAAATCATGCAAAGTTTCTTTACGACTGAGTTCCACTTCAAGCGTTGTCTCGTCGATAATCTTGGGCTCAAAATGCGCTAAAGAAGCACTGTCGGTAACATGTTGGACGCTGACAATATAAATTTCTTTTTCCATCAAAGAAACCAGCTTCTTGACCGAATCGTGCATAATGATTTCCCCGCCCTTGATAATCGCGGCGTTGCGGCACATTTGCTCGACCTCTTCAAGGTAATGCGTCGTCAAAAGGATTGTCATGCCCGCCGCATTAAGTTCCCGCAGATATTGCCACATTTCATGGCGGATCTCAACGTCCACACCAGCCGTCGGTTCATCGAGAAACAAAATCTTGGGGTTATGCATAAGCGCGCGGGCGATCATCAGCCGTCGCTTCATCCCGCCAGAAAGGGTTCGCGAAACGCTAAAACGTTTTTCCCACAAACCTAAACGCTTAGTCAACATTTCAGCTTGAACAATGGCCTCATTGCGTGGAATGCCAAAATATCCCGCCTGCGTAACAAGAATATCCATGACTTTTTCAAAAATATTCAAATTGATTTCTTGCGGGACAACGCCGATAAATTTTTTGACTTTCGAAAAATCATGATCGATGTCATGCCCTAAAACCTTAACCTCGCCGCTGGTCTTCTTGACCAAGTCGGTCAAAATTCCGATAATCGTCGTCTTGCCCGCGCCATTAGCACCTAAAAGGGCAAAAAAGTCCCCGTCCTCGACGTGCAGATTAATGTTCTTCAAAGCCTGCGTGCCGTTGGCATAAGTCTTGGTCAGATTTGTAATTT
>CAZWOH010000089.1:0-5957 GCA_964635405.1 uncultured Planctomycetales bacterium
GTCCAGCCGCCGCCTAAGGATTTGATGAGGGACACTGCGGCAATCAGTGTTTCAGATTGGATTTTGATGGCACTTCTCTGCGAGTCTAAGCGCGAGCGTTCAGCATCGATGACTTCCAAAAAACTCACCAAGCCTTCTTTATAGCGTTTTATCGAAAGGTCTGCCGCCTGCGCCGCTGAATCACGCACGCGGGCTTGCGCTTCATATTCTTCCTTGCGCAAACGAAGGTCCGCCAAAGCGTTTTCAACTTCGCTAAAAGCGGTCAAGACACGTTTTTTATACAGCGCCTGCGCTTTTTTGTACTCGGCTTGCTGGACTTTTAATTTTGCGTTAAGTTTACCGCCATTAAACAAAGGCAAATTGACCGACGGGCCAAAAGACCAGACGCGGCTTTCCCAATCCAAAAGATCGCCCGAAGAAACGCTCGCATAGCCTGCACTGGCATTTAAAGTCACCGCGGGAAAAAACGCCGCATAAGCGACACCAATCCGGTCGCTGGCGGCAGAGAGCAAACGTTCCGCTTCACTAATATCCGGCCGGCCCATCAAAACGCTCGACGGCAACTTGACAGGAATCTGGGGAGTGACATTTTGCAAAGACAAAACCGGCAGAGTAAATTCGCTGGCGTTTTGGCCGCACAAAACGGCTAGAACATTGACCAAATTTTCCCGCCTGCGACGGCCGTCGACCAAATCCGACTCGGCCTGTGAAAGCTGGGTCTCTGCCTGAAAAAACGTCAATTCGCTGTTTATCCCCTGTTCAAAACGCAGCTTAAGCATTTCAACTGCTCGACGGCGCAACTCAACAGCTTGCTGCAAAGCATCGATCTCGGCATCCACCGCAGCGATTTGAAAATACGTCCGCGCTACATCCGTTGTTAACGTCAAATAAACTGTCGCCCAAGCGGCCTCTTGAGCCTGGGCATCCGCACGCCCGGCGGCAAACGCTTTGCGCACCTTTCCCCACATATCAATTTCATAACTTAAGTCCAACGGCAATTTATAAGAATTAGAAATCCTCGACGGAAAAACGCTGCTGGCCTCCGAACGTGAACGTTCAAACGAAGGGTTAGCTTCAAGCTGCGGGAATAACTGCGCGCTATCGACTCTCGCCAAAGCCCGCGCCTTTTCGACATTCGCCATGGCAATGGCCAAGTCCTGATTATTCACAAAAGCCTTTTGTTGCAAATCGTTAAGAGCGCTGTCGCCAAAAAGTTCCCACCACTTGTCGGTTATTTCGACACCGCCGGCAAGCTCGGCAGGATTTTTCCAATTGTTTTTATAATCTATTTGGGGCTTTTGATAGCTCGGCCCGACGCTGCAGCCGTTTAAAGTGAGCAAAAGAAAAACCGCCGTCACGCTTAAAGCCGTTGGATTTTTTATACTCAAGTCTTTCTGTTCTTTCTGCGCTAATTTGCTAAAAAAAACATAAACGACCGGAATAACAAACAGCGTCAAAAATGTACTCGTCAACATACCAAAGACCGCCGCAATCCCTAAAGGCCGGCGGGCCTCGCCGCTGGCCCCAAAACCGATGGCAATCGGCAAAATACCAACGACGGTGGCCGTTGCAGTCATCAAAATCGGACGCAGGCGGATAAGCCCGGCGGCGATCATCGCCTGTGTAGCGGATTTTCCTTGCGCCATTTGCTGATTGGCAAAATCGACGAGCAAAATCCCGTTTTTTGTCACCAGACCAAAAAGCAAAATCATCCCGATCTGACTGTAAAGGTTAATGTTCATCCCCGGTAAAACGCCCAAAACGCCTGTCTTGCTAATCAAGCTCATCGCCCACAAACCGCCCAAAGCGCCAAAGGTCGCCAAAGGCAGCGTAAACATAACCGTCAAAGGATGAACAAGGCTTTCAAACTGGGCGGCCAAAACCATATAAATGACAAGAATTGACAAGAGCATAATAAAATAGATGCCGCTACTTGATTCATTAAGGTCACGCGCATCCCCGGCCCACTCGTAACGAAAATTGTCGGGTAAATCGGTTTTTAAAAGTGCATCCGCTTTATCCATGGCGGTTCCCAAAGGAAGGCCCATCGGCGTGCCTTCGATCGTTGCACTGCGCCAGCGATTGTAGTGATTAATCGAACTGGGCCCGGCACCTGTTTTAGAATCGATAACGTTATTAAGCCCGATCAACTGCCCGCGATTGTTGCGGATATAAATTTTTTCCAAGTCCGACGGGGTCAAACGCGATTTGCGCTCGAGTTGGACCATAACATCGTACTCTTTTCCGTTGATATTGACCTTTGAAAGATCAAGCCCCCCAAAAAGGATTTGCATCGTACGCGAAATATCCGCCACATTAACTCCCAACGCCGCCGCACGATCACGGTTAATATCCACACGAAGCTCCGGCTTGTTCATTTCAAACGTCGTGCGCACATTCATCAAAAACCCTTCACTGCGCAGTTTGTTGGTCAAACTCTGGGCATATTCATTAAGGGCATTTAAATCCTGACTTTGAACAACCAGCTGAAACGGCTGATTAAATCCCCGCCCGATGGCTTTCGGGACAATCGG
This sequence comes from uncultured Planctomycetales bacterium, assembly GCA_964635405.1. GTDB lineage: Bacteria > Omnitrophota > Gorgyraeia > Zapsychrales > JANLHA01 > JADLGJ01. The sequence continues at coordinate 2,535 of CAZWOH010000089.1, forward strand.
AATGACAAAAGCGCCTTGCACATTGCTAAAAAACTGCGCGCCCAAACCCGTGGGCCCACCGATAATATCGCGCAAATGCCGACTGCGCTTGTCTTTTAAACGGATAAACGCCAAGCCCTGCGAAGTTTGCCCGGGACTGCCGCGCGCTAAAGCAACGGCCGAAAAATAACCTTCTACCTCCGGCACTTTTGAAATGATCTCTTCCATTTTTTTGATCATCCGATCAGTATATTCGCTCGTCGATCCCTCGGGTGCCAAAGCAAAACACAAAAGCCGCCCCTTGTCCTCGTCGGGTAAAAACTCTTTTTCCAGTTGCGTAAAAAAGAACCCCGTCAAACCAATCGCGACAATGACAACCGCTCCCATTGTTTTGGGATGTTCCAGCGCCCAGCGCAAACCTTTAGCGTAACGTTCGCTCGTCATCGTCATATGCCGTTCAAACATTCCCAAAATACTGGCCTTGGGCGCATGGCCGATCGGCTTTAAAATCCGTGAAGAGAGCATTGGACTTAAGGTCAACGCAACAAATGCGGAAATAATAACAGAAACGCAAAGGGCCACAGAAAACTCAACAAACAGCCGGCCGGTCACACTCGTCTGAAAAGCCATGGGCAAAAAAACGGCTGCCAACGCAATCGTCGTGGCAATGACAACAAAACCGATTTCTTTCATTCCCTTAAACGCCGCTTCCTTCGGTTTTTCCCCGGCTTCAATATGCCGATAAATATTCTCAAGCACAATGATTGAATCATCGACGACAAGTCCGATCGCCAGAACAAAAGCAAGCATGCTGACGATATTAATCGAATACCCTAACATATACAAAACACCGAACGTTGCGATAATCGAAACAGGGATTGTGACCGTCGGAATAAGCGTCGAGCGGCCGTCGTGCAGAAAAAGATAAATCGAAAGCACGACGAGGCCAAAAGCCAAAAACAGGGTTTCCCAAACTTCTTTGATCGCGCGATCGACATAAATCGATTCATCATACGGAAAAGCGGTTTGGATGCCTGCCGGCAAACTCGGCGTGATTTTTGCAACTTCCGCCTTGACCCGACGGGTAACATCGATGGTGTTAGCCTTGGATTGTCGGATAATACCGATTCCTAAAGCAGGCTTTGAATTAAACCGGGCAATGGCTTTTTCATCCTCAACACCGACGGCAGCGTAACCGATATCCGACAAACGCACAAACGTGGCACCATCCTGTTTGATGACAAGCTTGTTATATTCTTCGGGTGTTTTTAATTCACCGCGCGTTTCGATGGACAAAACCCTGTTCCAGCTTTCGACCAAACCGCTGGGTAGCTCGACGTTCTGGGTCTTAAGCGCACGTTCGACGTCTAACACTGTAATGCTGCGGCTGGCCATTTTTTGACTATCAAGCCACAAACGGATCGCAAAACGTTTCTGGCCGCCTAAGATAACGGAACTGACCCCGCTTAATGTCTGCAAACGATCTTTAAAAGTATTTTCCGCAATCGTCGTAAGTTCGAGGGTCGAATACCGGTCGCTAAAAAGGGCAATCCACAACACCGGCTGGGCATTGGAATCCTGCTTGGCGACAATCGGTTCATTGATGTCTTCCGGCAAACGCCCGCGCACCCGCGCGACCCGATCGCGCACATCCTGTGCGGCTAAATCAATGTTGCGCGAAAGATCAAACTCGACGGTAATGGAACTGACTTGCTGGCGGGATTCGCTGGTCAAAATTTTGACGCCTTCGACGGACGTGATCGACTCTTCGAGGATTTCGGTGACTTGCGTTTCAACGACACTCGCGTTGGCCCCCGGATAAACCGTCGTGACATTGACAATCGGCGGGTCGATATCGGGAAGTTCACGCACAGGCAGACGCGAAATCCCGATCACGCCAAACAAAATGAGCCCCAAGCTCATCATCGTGGCCAAAACCGGACGCCGGATACTGATATCAGAAAGTTTCATTGAACAGAATTCGTTTCGCTTTTTGTTTCACTGATTTTAACCAAGGACCCGGGACCGATTTTTTGATAACCTTCGACAATGACATTCTCTCCTGCGGTTAACCCTTCTAAAATTTCGACTTCTGCCACCATGCGAAGGCCGACCTTCACTTTTTTCATCTGCGCCTTATTGTCGCTATCGACGGTAAAAACAAACACATCATCGCTTTTCATAATCAGTGCTGTCTCGGGCACGACCAAAGCTTCACTGCGAATGCTTACGATCAGATTAAGGTTAGCAAACATCCCGCGCACGAGTTTACCGTCGGGATTTGGAATTTTGGCCTTGATCAAAGCTGTGCGGTTTAATTCGTCGACTTGCGGGTCAATAAAATAAACTTCGCCTTTAAAAATTTCATCCGGGTATGCGGCCACAGTCACTTCAATCGCCTGAGCTTCTTTGAGCTGGCCTAAAAAACGTTCGGGGATATTAAATTCCGCTTTCATCGGGTCTTGTTTGATCAAGGTCGTCAAAAGTGTGCCTTGATTGACAAACTGGCCGATACTCACCTTTCGATCGCCGGTTACCCCGTCAAAACTTGCCGTAATCTGCGTTTCCTTAAGCTGGGCATTGATAAGCTCGACTTGCGCTTTACGCGCTTCTAAATCAGAACTCGCCTGATCAAATTCCTGTTGAGAAATCGCATTGGCCTTTATTAGAGTAGACAGCCGGCTAAAAGTTGTTTGGGCCAGCCCCAAATTCGCCTGGGCCTGAGCTAATGAAGCCTTAAGTTTATCTGCGTCAATCACAAACAGGGTCTGTCCCTGTTTAACAGGCTCTCCTTCCGAAAAACCGATTTGCGCAATAACGCCGGCAATCTGGTTTTTGATCTCAATGGACTCATCCGCTTGTAAATTCCCGACGAGAGAAATTTTTTCTTCGATTTTCTTCGCTTTCACCGGCTCTCCCACAACGCTGGTGGCAAAGCCGCCCATCGCCCCTGCGGCCCCGCCTTTTTTAGGCCCGCAGCCAATAGCCAAGGTTAAAAAAATACACCCGGCCAAAACAAAAATACAATTTTTAAAACGCATGGTCTTTCCTTCGTTAGTTTTCTTCAATAAACCACAAATTTGCCAATGATTCTAGCACACTTATGCTAAAAGAGGGATTGAACTTTTTAAACGCTCGCCTGGATTGCAAACACTTGCGTACAATTGCCTTACAACAAAAAAAACTGGATTACTTCACGAAGGGCACTTTTGCCTCTGACTGTTTTAAATAATTATGTTTTGAAACAATCGGCCGCTTGAGCCGCTGTTCCAAAGCTTTTCTCGCATTGCCTGCAATAGCCCCGCCGGCACGGGCATCGTCTTTAAGTTTACCAACGCCTTGCGAGTCTTCTGTCCGATGAATTTCCGTCGTGGAACGCTCCCCTAGCATCGTAAAGATTAATTCAAAGTCATCCATGTGATCGCGTAAATTTTCACGTTTAAG
>CAZWOH010000089.1:6057-8334 GCA_964635405.1 uncultured Planctomycetales bacterium
ACCTTTAAGTTTATACAAAAGCCTCGTGCGTTTCGTCGCCAGCTCCGGATTTTCTATTTCTTGCACACGTTCATAGCCGACTTTGGCCAGCCAACGTTTGAAAGGTTCGGCTTTAGAAGAGGGAATCGATTGGATAAGCCGAAAGATACCTTCCGTATGCCAACAGTACATTTTTTGTTTCCCACCCGCAGTTTGAACCTCAAGCATAAGGGGTGGTACAAATTGTACCTCCCCTTTATCTGTCAGTTTTGCAAGTTCTTCATCTCTTTCTTTAAGCCGTTTAAAGTACTGCGCCGGATCTTTAGAATCTGTCAATGACTCGATAACATCATTAATCACAAACCACCACTCGTTATTATGAATCGTCTTTCTAATCCTTTTCCCTTTAAAGACTGCGATTTTTGTTTCCTGTGGCGTTAACTGTTTCATTTGACCCACCTTTCTTATGTGGGGTAAGTTAAGGGAAGAGGGGAGTTAAAAAATAAAAAAATTTATTTGAAAACGGCTGCCACCTTAAGCCGCTGACCGACGGCAAAGGCGTGGGCGCTCATAGGCTTGGCCGACTGCGGATGGACTTCTTTTAATAAAAGCCCGTCTTTTCCTGTGGCAACCACAATGCCGTCTTTCGTAACCGACAAAATGGTTCCCGGTGTTTGCGAAAATTCTTGCGGCACAACAGCAGTTTTTAAAATTTTAACTACCTTGCCCTGATACGACGCAAAAGCGCCGGGCCACGGCAGAAGACCGCGAACAAGATTATGGATATCTTTTGCGGATTTTTGCCAATCGATACGTCCTAACTCTTTGCTTAATTTGGGTGCAAACGTAACTTGATTTTCATCCTGCGGCGTTAACAAAAACTTCCCGTCGGCAATTTCCGGGATTGTCCGGCACAGACACAAAGCACTCGCTTGGGCCATACGCAAACGCAAGGATTGGGCTGTTTCATCATCCAGGATAGATATTTTCTCCTGCACAATGATTTCGCCGGCATCCATTTGGGGACTTATTTTGATGAGCGAAAAACCTGTTTCTCGTTCACCGCTTATGATCGCCCAATTGACCGGGGCTGCCCCACGATATTTTGGCAAAAGCGAGCCGTGGACATTGATGCAAAATATTTTTGGAATTTTAAGAACACTCGACGGTAAAATCTTTCCGTAAGCGATCACGACAAAAAGATCCGCGGCAAGACTTTGAAGATGTTCCAAAAATTTTGTGTCTTTCAAATTTTCAGGTTGAAAAACAGGAATATGGTTCTCTTGCGCGATCTGTTTGATGGGTGACACGACAATCTGCAATCCCCGTCCGCTGGGACGATCCGGCTGGGTCACGCAGCCGACAACACAAAATCCTTGCGCCAAAAGCTGACGCAAATTTTCTGCCGCAAAATCATCACTACCGAAGAAAATTATTTTCATGGATTCACATCAATCGTTAAAATAACGCCTTTATGTTTATGAAAATCTCCCAAAACCCGCTCAACGGCTTTAAGCATTGCTTTAACCGTTTTGCCTTTGAGCATTATAGTGTAGCGATACTTATCGCGCAATTTTGGTATCAAGTCCGGTTGGGGGAGCGCGATTTCAAAATCCTTATCTGCGAGAGATGCAAGCTGCTGATAAAGTTTAACCGCTTCTGCGGACACTTGTTCTTCAGATATAGAACGCAAAGACAGGGCAATAATTTGCGCATAGGGCGGCAGCTTTAATTCCCGACGGGTCTTAAGCTCTGACTGATAAAATCCTCGAGCATTCATCGATGAGCCACACATGATTGCCGGATGACTAGGGTTTCGCGTCTGGACAATCAACTTTTCTTTCGCCGCTTGCCGTAAACGGACTAAAAGCGAAAACGCACGACTAGCGGCCCTAAAGTCAATACGGTTAATTTCCCCGTCAAAATCCAAAACCGCAATGAGTGAAAAATGCGCCCGATGCAAAAACGGCATCACTGCGGATGTGGCGATCATAAGATGAGCGTCATTCGAAAATGTCTTGGAACCGCTGTCAAAGGTGGCCATCAAAGCTTGCGGATAAATCCGGGACAAATCACTTTCCAATTTTTCAATCCCCACACCCATCGAACGCAAATACGAGCCTTGGCATTGCGGACAAATTTTTGCCAGCCCTGTTGAAAAACCACAGCGATGGCAAACCATCTTTTTTTTTGAATACATAAAATTTAAAATCGTCTCGCAGCGCTCGCAGCGCAAAACAAACCCGCATTGATTGCACTTGGTCATCGTGCTAAATCCTCGGCGGTTTAAAAACAACA
>CAZWOH010000090.1:0-8227 GCA_964635405.1 uncultured Planctomycetales bacterium
CGGGTACTCAGGTGCCACTTAACTTATTAAGCTTACCTGTCCCCTCGGTACCCGGGACCGAAACATTTCCGAACCTGTTTGATGCTTTTGCCTGCCACCTAAAATATGCCTAGCACCTTTTTCCTTCGCACTTATTTGTTTTTTATTCATCATTTTTATCGTACGACCAATAATACCCACCAGCCTTGGACCTTTGCCCTTTACATACCATTGAAATATTTGAACTATTAATTTTCATTTTCCTTGATGCATCTGAAATTGAAATAAATTTTGATACAACTTTACCTGTATTCGGGTCAATCATGCTCACTGGTTTTCGTTTTATTTGTGTAACTTTTTCAATTGCACATTTTGGACACCCTGTGCCATATGTTCTATGCCCAATTGTTGATTCATATTCATAACCACAACTAAAGCATTTCCACCAGATTTTTGTATCTGAACGAGGTTTAAACATACTAGGTATCAAATTGCCATTTTTGGTTGAATGCCATTCTTTTGCAATTTGAGGAAATTTGTCTAAGAGAGAATCTTTTTTTAAATTAAATCTGTAATTTTGTATTTTAAATCTATCACGTTTTATATTTACATCTATGGGACATTTCATCATCCAGCCATTAGAAAAATTCATACGTCTGAGAATCTCTTTTATTAAGTTTTCAAGATTTTTGTGCTCATATAATTTATCAGCTCCAAACTGAAAATCAGCAATCATGGAACCAAGTTCAGGCATTTTTTCTCTCAATCTTATTAATTTTATTCCGTTTTCCTGACACTTTTTGTATTTTAATTGTTCTCGTTCAATTGTTCCTTCTTTGTGCCATGCCTCACCGTCATATTCAATTGCATATCTTATAGAAGGAATATAAACATCCAATTCCATTCTGCCTAGAAATCTTGCTGTATATCGATTTCTGGCATCAGGATATAATTTTTTAACATAATAAAAAACAGCTTGTTCTGCAAAAGATGTCTGCCTCCCGGAGTTACAAACAGGACAGTTCGTGCCTGATGACCTATGAAGTATAGTTGCTTGATATTCATGCCCTACTGAACATAACCACCAAACTTTTCTACCACTTCCATGCGTAAAATTTTCTGGAGTTAAATTGCCATTTTTGATTGGATGCCATTCTTTTGTAAGTTGTGGGTGAGTTGTGTCTAAATCATTTACTCCTTCAACGACAATTTTATTCGCGCAGACTGGACACCATCTCCCTAAAGCTGAACGATTACTAATTTTTGCTTTCCACTCATGACCTTTGATGCATTTCCACCATATGTTTTTGTTGGATTTAGGCGCTACATCCTTTGGGGTTAACTTGCCATTCTTGGCAGGATGCCATTCTTTGGCCAAAGAAGGATTGATCGCTTGCAGATTATATTCCGAGGTCACTGTACGTCGTGGCATAATTCAACCTTGGTCATTTTCAAAACCATAACGCGACATGAAACATTGTTAGTGTTTTATCACATTGATTTTCTAATTACAAGTAGCACAAATTTGGGAATCAGATCGAGCTTCCCCCTAAAAAAACAAAGACCCCCATGTACTTATGGAGGTCTTTTGCTTTACTTCTGCAATGTGGGGCCGATGGCTCAAAAAGATTAGAGCCTGCTTGAGGGATGCCTAACCAGAAGCAAAAGCCATTTCTGGTTTTTCAAGCTCCAAAAACATTGGTACGGTCGTTGTCATAGGCTGGATGTCTATAATTACAGGCGTAAGGCCAGAAGCATTCTGCAACTGCTTAACCATATCGGCATCGAAGTTAAACTCAATGCCTTGCCCTGCGCTGTGGACTTGAAGACCCTTTGCGTAGCCGGTCAGGTCAATACCGCCTTTTCTCAATTGCTCTTGAGCATTCATGAAATTATCATCCAAAGATCTTTCGGTTTTTGTATTCCCCGCCTGCGCTTCTTTAACTGGGGTACTCGTAGTTTTTATTTCTTGATCTGCTGTGCCATAAAGTGATTTTTCCTGAATATATTTCTGAAGAGAAATAGGCAAAACACCGATGCGCTTCTGGGTTCTTATCTGCGTTGATCTAAGTCCTTGCGAATAATCATTAACAACAATAACATTGTCAGGGTAGTCCCTGCTTAAGCGAGCAACGACATCAGGATGACCGAAATCATTCAGTATTACAAAATGCATTCTAATCCCCGGGGGGACAGCGCTTAGATCCTTGGCAATGTAGGTTTCCAAATGTTCCAAGTTATCCGCTCCCGCAATAGTATAAAAATCCGTTAGGGGCTTTAAATCCGAATCCAAAACAGACGCCAGCATATCGATGGCCCCCTTATAGCGGCTTGTATCGATTGCGGAAAACAGCGGACTAAAGATTTTGGAAAGCAACTTAGTCATTTGATATCGATGTTCAAAAGATGATTTATTTGGTTTCCAAATAGCCCCGGAATCTCCCTCGCCACTAAATCGGTCGTTAATGGGAGCGAAAACAGCGTAATATGTCCGAGGCTGAGCGCTACCCGAAACACCAACCACCGCTTGCAGCATAACATTGACATGATTTAAATGCGGGGGATCAAACGTCCCCGGGAATTCTAAAATAACAGGCGGAGCCTTTCTAAGCCCTTCGATTAATTTTTCTTGTCCGCGCAAAAGGTCCTCGAGATTTCCTACAACAAAGGATCCTTTTTCTGCTCTCAATTTTAATATTTGCAAATCTTTTTGAATCCGATCATTAATCTCCCCGAGAAGAAGCTCGTCTTCTAGATTGGCCTTCTGTTGCATATCAGCAACTGTTTGATTAAAAAAACTTTCAATATTCGAGAGTAAACTAGACGACGCATTAGCTACAGCTGTACCATCGGTACTAATAAGCATTACTTTGTCTTGGGTTAATTCACTGCCGCCTTTATCCATAATTTGAGCATCATCCGGCACCAACTCACGCGCATGATCCAAAGCCTGTGATATGTTAGTTATGTCCCCTAGTATAATAAATTTCAATGCGTTCTCATCAAGCCCTTTATCTTGCAAATCTTGAGGAATTTTGCCGCTTTTTTTAGCTTGATAAAGAATTTCTCCTACTCCTCCATAATTTAGCGCCACAACCGGTTTGCCGCGCCTTAAGGCCTCAATCACTTCTTGCGTCGTGCCATTATTGCCATTTATGACAATAAAAACATCTCCCACCAGAGCCGTGCCTATATTGCGTACCGTAAAGCTTGTCCCTAATCGTTCAATACTAAGATTATTCGAGGACACCTTTTCATATTCTTCATTTGGCCCAAATCTTGTCGGGAGCAGTACGAAAAATCTATCCTTTGACATCTGGGATGAAAAATAACCCCTATAAAAATCAGCCCCAACCCCTAAATCACCCCCTGTAAAAGCCACGCCTTCAAAGGGCCTTAAATAGTCGGCTAAAGCTCTCCCTAATCTTTCGCCATCGGCAACGGCATATTTTTCCGAAGGTTTCGCTGATCCTATTATCGCAACCTTAAGCCCTTTTCTCTTTGATCTGATAATCTGAGCTTCATCTTCCAAGCCTGTATTCAAATTATGATCAACTCCCCTTTCTTCAATAAAAGATTCCACGTCATCTAAAATCCCTTTAAGCACAATCCGAGAATCATAGCGTTCATCTAAATCCACTAAATGATCTCTTAATGAAGCCCTAATCGCGCTGGTAGCTTGAGCTAATCTATAAATTTCCGTTGCACTCATAGGCTCAACCAAAATAAGATCCACATTATTTCTTGATAAATCAATGGACTGCTCTTCTGCTTCAATGACATTCCTCCATCTCAGTAAAGTAGCAACATAGTCGGTGTCATCACTGTTTGTTAATAATCTGCGCATAAACCTTATCTGTTTTGGCGCATCAACAAAAACTTTAGTTATAGGCACTGACTTTGGCAAACCTTCTATAAAATCCGGGTTAACCGCGTGCAATCCATCAACAATAAGCGGCTTATTGAAAGGCGGATTAATTCTTCGGGTAAATTGATGGGCATAATAATAAGGAGAGGTTATGTTTACTTCTTTTCCTCGCAATAATTGGGAGATATGGGCCCATACTAAATCATTATCATGTGATATAAAAAGTTCGTGGCTTTTTATCCCATATTTTGTAGCCCATTGATCCGATGGATAAAAATCGACTGGCAATACGGAAGATCCTAATGACTCTGCCAAGAAATCCGCCACCGTCGTTTTTCCTGCGCCTGAAGGCCCTCCTAAAAGAACAAGGCCGCCGTTCTGCTGCTTTAAACGATTAATTAATGTTTCGCGATTCAACGAAGAAACCCTTATTCGATCATTCAAAATCCTCATTTTTTCCGCGTCAGCCGCATCCCGATAATTTTGCATCACCGCGATAAATAATTTAGACACATAGAAATCATCTAAGAGTGCCACTAATGCCTTAAACTTAGACATTTCCATCGTAAATAATGCTGCCACGGTATATCGGGTAACAAATGTATCTTTGCGGTTTAACAATTTTGCGATTTCTTCCAGCGGCTTGGACCGAATCAAGAACGAATTAATCTCTTCTTCTACGGCGGGGTCTTTTGTCTGCATCGATGCAATTGAAATGATGACGAAGTTGCCGGCGAGCCGCATTTGATATTTATTGACTAAAACCGTATTTATTTTTTTTAATGCCGAGCCCGAGGCAAAAAAGTCATCAATAAATATGACATTCTTCCCCTCATAAGATTGATCAGATTCCAAACAATATTCATACATTTCTTGGACTGCTTCTCTTGCCTGCGATGTCTTTAGATCGGCATAAATAAGAGGCTTGCCAGATATCCTGTTCTTGCGGACAGCCCTCACACTAACATATTCTATGCCAAGTTTAGCTGACAACTTCCTTGCGAGAGGAACTATGGAAGGCTTATTGAGACTGTAACCAGTAGTGGCAAGCACCCATTGACCCGGGTTACTGTTGATTTGATCCCCGAATTTCTTTAAGATTTCCGTTTGAAGCATCCCCAAAAAATAATCCGACTGTTCTTGACTGCCATATTTATATGCTGAATATCTAAGGGGCACCTCTTGATTTGAAAAAATCGCCTCCCTGCTTTCGAAAGAATATAAAGCAACATGCTCTTTATCCCCCCTCATCGACTGATCTGATTGAGGCGTATGCAACGCGTTCTTATTATGCCCGCCGCTCCCGTTGCTAATAATCAACAATTCCTGAGGGATATTTAAACGATAATTGTGTTGTGTCTCGTCCCAGAGGTTTTTTTCTACATACTCTTGAATTTGAGATTTTATAGTTTCTGCCTGCAGCGATGATTTTTTTAATACAAAAGGCGCAATTTTAAGCATCCCATCGAGGTCAGCCGTGACCGCGGATTCCAAAATCTCAAGGGACGCCTCAAAACCCTCTGAAATCAAACTATCTTTGATGGCTCTGCCATCAATGGCCTGCGATGGGACGCCCAACGCTTTTTTCATCCTAAAAAGATCTTTTTGACTGTCTCCGTGAACAGTATATAAAAGAATTAATTTCCCTCCCGGCTTAAGCCATGAGGCCATCCTTTTAATTTGATCGATCCGGTCTTTTTCTTCAATGTAGTAGAGACTATGCGATACAAGAATGACGTCGAATTTGCGATTGGGTAGATATTCCTGAATTGGAGTAGTATCCACATACAGCCTAGGGATTTCTTTTGCTTTCAATTTCCCCGAAGCATTTTCATCAATCTCTACGGCCACCCCATGCTTAAAATACGGCATCAAAGCTTCCGCTATAACACCATCCGATGCCCCCACATCAAGAAAATCGCCGTTTTGTTTTAATTGCTCAGGAGAAAAATGGTTATTTAAAATTTTCTTTACCCTGTCAATTATTCCAGATTCATGATCTGACGCCTTCCTAAACAAATCAAATAAGGGAAGATATTCACCAAGACCGTTAGCTTCTAAACCAGCATGCCTTACTACTGCTTGAACATGCGGTTTGTTGGTCTCTGAAAGATCTTTGAGGGCGGGTTTCCTCTTGATATTTGGTGTGTCAGAAGGCGAAGAAACATTTACCTCTGCAACTACAACTACTTCTCGATCCACAGGAGAAGATGCCAATTGTTTAACTATTGTTGGATCAGAAACAATTTCTAATGCCGGCTTCAAATTCGTTTTATTACTTAATAAATCTAGATCAAATCCTCCAGAAAAATATTTTCTCGGCAATGTTTCTTTGGTACGAACATCCTGTTCTTCCTTGATGAAATTAAACGCGCCTTTCTTGAAGGCTTCGACATACTGCGCCCAGATTTTCTCGGCCTCATTAGGATCATCAATATTAACGCCAATGACCTTCTTCTGGTCGACATAGGCTTTAGACAAAAGGCTTTCCTTAATCTTCTTCTTGTACCAAGCGGCAAGAATCAATGACTGATAGACCTGTCTTAACTGAGCAAAGTTCTTGCCCTCGTTGACCTCCTTCTCAAGAGCTGGAATGACAATCTCCCGAACAACTTGCTTGCCTAATTCTTGCGTTTTAGAGCTCTGCGGCAAACCCTTAGCTTGAGACTTATCCAACGCGAGGTAATCCGACTCCAACATGACCTTGAGCTTGCTTTCCACCACGTATGCCGCTCCAGCCTTGGCATTTTCGTAAACAACCGCCTTTTGCGGTAGAATCCACACCTTGTTAAAGGTGTCTACCGGGATCTCAGTCGTTCCAAATTGCTCTCGAGCCTTACGATAGATCGTATCCCAGAATTTCTTGCCGACATCGTCCTCAGGGTAAATAACCGACGCTGTGATCTGCTTGAGAAGGTAGTCTTGGACGAGAAGATCGCGGCCCATCTGGGTCTGGCCAAACGCTTGCGGTACGATCCTGTCCTTCTCATAAGGGGACAGGTTAACCCAGAGATCTTTTTCGGGCACCGTCAAACTAGCTAAAAAATATTTAATGAGCCGGCTAGAATCCGTCTTGAGCTGATCGTCTGTCGCAACAGCATCCCCCTTATCGAGGATAAAATCAAATCTGAATGGATTATCCGAATAAACTTTTACGCCCTTAAGAATTGGCGGATTGAAGGGTTGGCTCAAGCCCACCATCGTCCCCGGCGCGGGGATATTAGGCAAAAGCTGTGCTTTAACAATGGAAGGCGTAAATACCTGTCCTGTCAAAAACGCGAATAAAATTAAGCCGCTAACGGTTTTGCGAAATCCAATTTTATTTTTATATTTATCGATCATATAAATACACAGTATCGCCTCAAGCTATACACAGAGTGTCGAGCTCAAAAGCATGAAAACTATACGGGTTGAGAAATGGGAATCGAGAACTTTTGAAGAATCAGGATACAGCTAAATAATACCACCTAATTGAGCTCTTAACCAGAAAATTTTATGATCTATCCTTTTTAAAAATTTTTTATACGCCTCAATTAAGGTAGTGGCCCGTCGAAGATCGTTAAGGTGGAATTTAAAAATCGGGACGCCTCCCTAAAAATCGGGACGCAGCCCAATTATCAAACAAAAAAACTTTTGCAATTATTCAGCGACAAAGGGTCGATGGCTTCTGGAATTCAGGAACTTAATGATCAGCCAGCCGACGCCGTTTAATCCGTTGTTTTATCAGAGCGCTTCTTGCTAAACTGCGAATCTGCGTCCTTACAAATTGTAAATCGGATTTACAATCTGTAAAGGTTGCTAATCAACAAACAGGCCTATTTTACGAAACAACAGCCTCATTATTCGCTTTAGGATCTGGCTGAGGCTGAATTGGCCCGGAAATATGAACCTTTGCCTTCGACTCCTTGATGACTTTATTAAAGGGAGACTGGGGAAGCTTTACCATGCTAGAAAGAATCATGTGCGGAACATTCTTCAAGGCCTCTAAATGAAAATCCAAAACCCCGGCTTCAATTGCCTTGTCTTCCTTTGCAACTTCAACCATACGGTTTAAGTATTTCTGCATTTGGAAGGCATGGTATTTGACCATCTCCACCCATGTCATCTTCTTGGAACGATAGCCAATTTCAAGCTCAAGCCCGAGAGCATTGCCATAATCAATAAAATCTTTAATGGACAAGCTATCATCCTTTGCTGATTCAATCTTTGAAATACGCCCCTGAGTGCACCCAAGTTTATCAGCCATTTCTTGTTGAGTGAGCCTATGTTCGCATCGTAAAAAGGCAAGAAACTTTCCAAGCCCATTCTCAGAAAGATGTTTTAGTGCATCTTTTTTGAAATTCTCATCTTCAGAGAGACCTGTAATCAAATCTGCAACAT
>CAZWOH010000091.1:0-3578 GCA_964635405.1 uncultured Planctomycetales bacterium
TTTGCTTTTAACCGGCGAATCTTATCAAGCAACGCCGCTTTCCTATCTTAAACAAGCTGTTGAGATCGCCAAACAATATTTCACCGGTATTAGCCTTGAGGTCCATCCGATGGAAACCGCCGAGTATGCAGAACTTTTTAAAAACGGTGTCGACGGGATTACAGTTTATCAGGAAACATACGATCGCAAGCGCTATCACGAAGTCCATGTCTCCGGCAAAAAAAGCGATTATGATTTTCGTTATGGCACACCACTTCGCGCAGCCTACGGCGGGATACGGCAAATCTCTTTAGGCATTCTTCTGGGACTTGCGGATGTCGGGCCTGATCTTTTAGCGCTCTATGAACATTTGAGATTTATGGAAAAGAATTTCCCCGGTGTTGAATATAGCGTTTCATTTCCGCGGCTGCGCAAAATAAAGGGGCGCGATTTTGCCATTTGCACCGTCGACGACAAAATGTTTATCAAAATCATTTGTCTAACAAGAATTCTTTTCCCCCGTGTCGGCATCAATTTATCAACACGCGAAACCGCCATGCTTCGCGACAACGCCCTGGAACTGGGCTTTACTCGTATGTCGGCAGGCTCTAACACCTCCGTCGGCGGATACACGATCAAGAACCCCGACGAGCAGGATCCGCAATTTGATATCGAGGATTCCCGGTCCGTCAAAGAGATTGTCCAACTGCTTAAAGACAAAAACTTTGACCCTGTCTTTACCGACTGGCGGCCGATCGAAAACAGAATGTAGCAAGATTATCTGGAATTTGACAATTGATGCAAAAGCGCATTTCTTTTGATCATCGTCACGACAAAAGCGGATACCGTTACCAGGATAACGGCAAAAATATAAAATAAACTTACAGCCATCGCTGGTTTATTGTTTTGCAGATATTCGATGATAAGCGAAGGATTTTTCAGCACAGCTTCTCCGATGGATGCGATAACAAACTGCAGCCAAAAAATGCGCAAAGGGGAACCCAAAACAACCGCATAAAAATATTTCCGAAACGGCAATTTTGTGAGCCCAAAACCCACGTCCATAAAACGAAACGGCACAAACGGATTGATCCGCAGAACAAACGCTGTCCAAAATCCAGCGTTCTGCGGCGAATATTTTTTGTCATTCTTCTTTAAGTGAAATTTTTCTTCGACAAATTCCCGTCCTAATTTTCGGCTTAAAAAAAACAGAATACTGGCATTGCCGATTTCCGCAATCGTCACAAAAAGAGTGCTCCAGTAAGGTCCAAACAACATCGCCCCGGTAATCCGAAAAAGATCAATCGTCCCAAACCAAAGCACGGTTGTCAACCCGACATAAATCAAGACAAACAATAATCCCGAAATCCAATGAGGATATTGCGCAAGCTCTGTGCGCACTTGCAAAAGGTCAATATCGAGCGTGCGCCCCAAAAACCAGCATAAACTAATAAGTCCGACGAGCAAAAGAAACTGTTTTGTCGGGCTGGACAAAGAAAATTTCATGGATGATTTTGAGAATTTTTTGAAGTACTGCGTTCCAAGCTTTGTTTGCGCAAATGGACCATCAAAATTGTGATCGCCGCCGGTGTAACACCACTGATACGATTGGCCTGCCCTAAAGTCAAAGGGGTAGCGGCTTTTAGCTTTTGTTGAATCTCATTGGACAAACCCGGCAAATGCAAATAATTAAAATCTTTCGGGATCTTAATATTTTCGATATGCCGAAACCGCTGCACACTTTTTTGCTGGCGATCAATAAAGCCTTCGTATTTGATCTGATACTCAACCTGGTCAATGACCTGCTGTGGAAAATCTTTCAATTTCCCGTCGAATGGCGCAATCATCTGATACGTAACTTCGGGTCGTTTTAAAAGTGCGCTTAGCGTCGTCGGCTGTTTTAACGGGGAGCTGTTATTGTCCGCCAGAATTCTGTCTAAATCTGTGCCAGGCATAATACGGGTGTTGCGCAAATGGGCGATTTCCTCATCAATCGATTCATATTTTTGGACGACTTTCGCGTAATCTTCGTCGCTTAATAGCCCAAAGCGATGGCCATAGGCGCTCAAACGCCGGTCCGCATTGTCTTCTCGGATAATAAGTCGATACTCGACGCGCGAGGTAAACATCCGATACGGCTCCTCTGTCCCTTTGGTCGTCAAATCATCAATCAAAACGCCCAAGTACGCTTCATCGCGCCGCAGAACAAACGGCGACTGACGCTGGACTTGCAAAGCGGCGTTAATACCGGCAACAATGCCCTGGCCTGCGGCCTCTTCATACCCTGTTGTGCCATTGATCTGACCGGCCAAAAACAACCCTTGCACTTTTTTAGTCTCCAGCGTCGGAAAAAGCTCGGTCGGCGGAATAACGCCATGTTCAATCGAATAACCGGCTTTGACAATTTTTGCATTTTCTAATCCGGCAATCGAGTGGACCATCTGTTCTTGCACGGCAAGCGGCAAACCGGTCGAAATCCCGTTAGGATAATATTCGTCCGTGTCCAGACCTTCAGGTTCTAAAAAAACATGGTGACTTTTACGGTCCGAAAATCTTTTGATTTTGTCTTCAATCGACGGACAATAGCGCACGCCGGTCGCCTGGATTTGGCCGGAATACATCGGCGACAAATGCATATTACGCCGGATAATATCATGCGTTGCTTCGCTGGTATGCGTAATGTGGCAGGCGACTAATTTTTGTTCCTTCGGAATTTGAGAAGTGCGAAAGGAAAACGGGATCGGCGGCTGGTCCGACTCCTGCGCTTGAAGAGAAGAAAAATCGATCGTTTTTCCGTCGAGACGCGGCGGTGTGCCGGTTTTAAAAAACACGACCGGAAAGCCCAAATCACGGATATTGTCCGCCAGGCGTATCGACGCAGGCTCGCCAATGCGCCCGCCGGAGACAATCTCTGTTCCCATGTGAATCCGGCCCTTTAAAAAAGTCCCGGCGGTAATCACAATCGTTTGCGTTTTAATGTCCACCCCTGATAGCGTTTTAAGGCCGGTGACCTTGCCGCCGTAAACCAAGATTTCACTGACTTCGTCGGGGATGACCGTCAGATTTTTCTGATTTAAGACAATTTGCTGCATGTAAAGCTTATAGCGTTTGCGGTCCGACTGGCAGCGCGAAGAGCGCACCGCCTGACCTTTGGAGGCATTGAGTTGACGAAATTGAATTGCGGTGCAATCGGCGGCCAAACCCATTTGCCCGCCTAATGCATCGATTTCCTTGACGATCTGTCCTTTGCCCACGCCGCCGATAGCAGGGTTGCAGCTCATCTGGCCGATCGTTTCGACAAAAAGACTGACCATAGCCGTCTTAACGCCCATGCGGCTAGAAGCCAGCGCAGCTTCAACACCGGCATGCCCGCCGCCTATAACAACACATTGGAATTCAAGATTTTTCATTTTTTCTTCATCGTCACAAAGATTGAATTAACAATCGAAAAAAACAGCAAAACTCCGGCAAGGATATTAAGATCCTCGTACTGAAAATTTGTAAAAGTCGTCGACAAAACTGCGATAATCGTCGCACTCCAGAGAAAATACATCACAATTGAAAGAAAACGTTCCACGCCGTCCTCCTTTTTAGCTTCG
>CAZWOH010000091.1:3678-8226 GCA_964635405.1 uncultured Planctomycetales bacterium
CAGCACAGGAATCGCGTACGATCAGCTCCGGTGGCATCATGATTTGGACCGGCGATTTTTTTTTGCCGGTGGCCAGAAGATTGAGAAATTTGACCGCTTGCTGGGCCATCAAAAATAACGGCTGTTTGATTGTCGTCAAAGCAACCGACCCAAAAATCGCAGCCGGGTTATCATCAAAACCGATGATAGAAAGATCTTGCGGGACTTTCAGGCCTTTTTCCATCGCTACCGTAATCACTTCGAGGGCCATATCGTCGCTGGCCGCAAAAATTGCGGTAGGCGGATTTTTTAAGGCCAATAATTTTTCACCCGCAATGCGAGCGCTTCGGCGAGAATAATCGCCTTCAAGAACGTATTCGTTGGGAAGGTCAATATTGCTTTTTGCTAAAATTTTTTTAAACCCTTCAAGACGATGGACTCCGGCCTGCGTTTGCAAATTCCCGGTAATCGTCGCTATTTTCTTGTGTCCCAAATTCACCAAATATTCCCCAGCCATTGCGCCGCCGGCGACATTATCAACCGCAATATAATTAGCGCCAAGATCAGCGGCAATATTATTAATCACAATCGACGGAATACCAGCTTCAATAGCACAGATAACTTGTTTGCGATTTTCAATAACGTCCGCAAAAATAATGCCGCCGACACTATTAGCATTCAAATCGTTGTATCCATTGGTAATATGAAAAACGAGGTCTTGTTTTAAAATTTCACATGCATGACCAACGCCGCGAATAATTTCAATGGCATAAAACGAATAAAAAATGCCAGGATATCCGGGCATTACAAGGCCGACCGCATTGTTTAAGCCGCGCGCCAAACGCTGGGCACTGATATCCGGCTTGTATTTTAAAGCGGCGATCGCCTCTTCAACCTTGATTTGATTTTTTTTACTTACAGTAGGGACTTTATTGATAACACGCGAAACCGTCGTTATAGAAACCTTCGCCCGACGGGCGACATCATCAATACTGGCTTTGCGGTTTGCAGACACTAAAAAGGAAAAGTTAAATTATTTAACACTATCGCCGACTTGGATGGCCATCATCTTGTTTTTGATATCAGCCGCTAAAATATCTTTTCTGACCTGAATGACTTCAAGGCCAGCAATAAAATCCGCGCCGCGATAAACATTAAGTTTTTCGCCGACTTTAATTCCCGAGTCTTCGCCTAAATTAACAATGACAAAATTATTTTCATCATTGATACTCACAACCGAACCGTTAATTTCAGCAGCCTGTGATTTGATCTCGGTAGCATTCTTGTTGGAACTTACGATAATCGGAGACAAATCGACTTCACCGGTTTTAGGATTTTTAACGGCAGGTTTGAAATCTTTTTCTAAACTATCTTTAAGCTGATAGATTTGTTCGACGCGATTTTGGATCACACCTTCCGTTTCAAAAAGTTTTCCTTCAATCTGCTTTTTGTCGCCCTGAAGCTTGACGATACTTCTTTCCAAAGCAACCTTCGTTGAGGTCAAACTTTTAAGTTGTTCGTGAAGGTTCGTATTCTCCTCGGCAATCTTGTTCATCCGGTCAGCCATAAATTGCTTCTCACCCTGAGAACGGGCCAATTCAAGAGAAAGATTTTTGGCCAGGTCATTGCCATATTTAATTTCGCGGGCAATCGATTCTTTGTCGGTATTGAGCTTGCTGATTTCCAGTTGAAGGTCCGAATTTTGTTTCTTTAGCTCACTAATCTCCAAAGCGCTCTTGGACAAATCTTCTTTGACCTTATCCAAATCCATCTGCAAAGCCGCTTTGGCTTTAAGAATTTTGGCCCAATAATCTTCATCATCCGGCGAGCCTGGTTTGGCATTTTGATCGGCAGAAACTTGTTGGGAATTATCACTGGCAGCATTTTGATTTTGTGCCGCCCTTTGGTTATCTTCGGCTGCTTTAGACTTTTCAGCGAGCTTCGCCGTCAAATCATCCCGTTCTTTTTGTATTGTTTCAAAACGCAGTTTTAGTTCATCGCGTTCGTGGCTAATTTCCTTGAGTTTAGCGGAAATCTCATCGACATTACCGCCGGCATTATTGATTTTGGCCTGCAGATCATTCTTTTCTTTTTCGATCTTTTCGAATTTTTCCTGCAAATTCTTGTGTTCAACAGCCTGATTTGTTTCGCGAGCACGCGACTCATCAAGCTGTTTAGTTAAATTACTTTTTTCTTTGAGAAGAGTGTTATTGCTAAAGGCGAGAAACCCGCAAAAAGCAAGTGCGCAACACAGCAGGACACCTACAAGAATTCCCAGAACTTGTTTTGCGGCTTGCGACATATGATCTCCTTTAAAAAATTTATAAACTTGAATAGACTATAGCAAATGAAAAAAATCAATACAAGAAAAATTAGGAAATTTTTAAAAATCAGAATCGGATTTCTCTATTTTTCTCGGCGAGAAATGAGCTCATGCAAAACCAGCGGAAAAAATGTCTAAACTTTTTTTATTTATTCGTATTGAATGTTGTCCAGGTAAAACAAACAACTTTCCGGATTGACATCAACACTCGTCGACCATGAGAACCCACCGCTCATATAAGACAAATCCTTGCCCCTCAAATCAAGTGTATATTGGCGCCATTGATTTGTCAGTATCACAGGTCCCATAACCGCACTGTCGGAATCCGGGAAGTCCCCGCCGATCCCCCCGACTTTAAATTCCTCAATACGCTCCCCGCCCTTTTCGCCTTTTGCCCAAAATGTCAATTTTTGTGCGCCCTGCAAATTATAGCCGCCTTTTTGTTTTCCCCAATTGTTGGCCGGGTTTAGCCAATAAACTCCGCTCCATTTCTGGTCATTTTGCGAACAAGCAACATCATAAAAAATCTTTATGCAACTGGCCCCTTCATAGCAACTGTCTTTCCAATGATCGTCAAATTTAAGACATTTGCCATTGGGCATAAAACCTGATGGAACAAAATGGTTTACACTCGCAGCCTTATCCTTATAAACAAAAAACGGTTTAAAGCTCACTGCCGTCTCTTGCGTCAAAGCGTCCGATGCCGCTGTTCCTTGATCCGGCTTGTCACATCCAACCAAAAAAACCGCTAAAAATATCATAACAATATTACAATGCCTCATAACTCAAATGACCTTTCGCATACAATACATATATCATTTCATTTTTCTGAGTCAATTCTCGACAAAAACAATCCTCCCCTCTTGCCTTAATCTCGTCTGACAAAAAGGGGAGGATCAAAAAAACCGAATTATTTTTTTACATCAAGTGTTGCTATTTTTTCTGCGGCAGCTTCAGCAGGCTTCCAAAACCAACCTTGCGTATCCCAGCACTGAGCATAAGAGAATTCGTCGATGAGTTTGCGGTAAGCTTTCTTGGCCTCATCATTATTGCCAGCCTTGCGATAAAATTCTCCCTTTGCAAAAAGCGCGGTTCCCACATCATTTAAGGCCCAATAGGAAAATATTTTTTCCTTCGATTCCCATGCATATTCGGTCAAGGATTTTTGCATTTCCTTGGCTTTCTCTTCATAAAGCTCAAGGATTTTACCGACATACGCCTCAAGAGCCTGTTGATTATTATCGCTGGATGCTTTCCATATTTTTCCAACCAGGGCCGCAGAAGAAACATCACCAAAATCCGGAGCATTGGGGGAATTCAGGCTGGCAATTTTTTCTTTTGCAGCTTCAGCAGGTTTCCAGAACCAACCTTGCGGGTCCCAAGATTGGCCATAAGTATACTCATTGATAAGTTTTTCATAAGCCGCCTTGGCTTCATCCTTTTTATCAGCTTTACGATACGCTTCCCCTTGAATAAAAAGAGCCGTCGAAACATCATTGAGCGCCCATAAAGCATGAATTTCTTCGTTGGTCCCTTTCAAATAATCCGTTAACTTTGATTGCATTTCTTTAGCCGGATCGCTATAAAGCTCAAGACATTTGTTGGTATAAGCTAACACTCCCTCCAAATCGCTCTGGTTAAGTGCGTTCCAGGCTTTCCCAACCAGCGTCATGGATTTCATATCGCCAAAATTATACGCGCTGGCACTCGTCGGACGGCCAACAATCAAAATGGCGCAAAGAATGCTAAAAACTAGAATTACTTTTTTGATCATCAATCATACCTCCTTAATTTCAACAACTTTACATTTTTAATGTTAATTATTTATTTTATCCCCTGATTTATTTTCAAACAACAGGACAGAGATCAATGGCAACGAAACGTTTCTCAATCTAAAACGATCCACTGCTTTAATACACCTCGCCTCATTGTTGACAAATTTTTTCATAGACGGATTAAACATCCGCAAACAGGCACAGGAACCAAAACTTTATTGCAGCTTTTTCAAAGAACTTTTGGGTGTTGCTATTCTACATCGTTACGGCTTAGATTTCCATATTTCCTTATAAAGGTCATACGCCTTTCGGGGCTGGCGCAAAAAAGGACTATGCGTGCCCTTGCCTTGTCCGTTGATGCCAAACCATTCCTCAAAATAATATCCACCAAAAAAAGGACCGATCGCTTCGGAATTTTTATCATGATAAAACGGCTCGTAATTTTTCCACCATTCATCAAGCCATTCAAAA
>CAZWOH010000092.1:0-6578 GCA_964635405.1 uncultured Planctomycetales bacterium
TATGTCCTGTTTTAACCCTGCACGGAGTAAAGATTTGACACCACAACCCCTCGATATCGCGTCTTTTAAACAAAAAGCTTTTGAATTCCGTAAAGAAATTTTAGAAACTCTCAATCTCGCCGGCTCCGGCCATCCGGGCGGTTCGCTTTCTGCCGTTGAGATCATGATTGCGCTTTATTTTTATAAAATGAAACATCGCCCGACGGATCCCAAATGGGAAGACCGGGACCGCTTGATCGTTTCCAAGGGCCATGTTTCGCCGGTTGTCTATGTGACACTCGCTAACGCCGGATATTTTCCTAAAGAAGAATTAAAGCGTTTTCGTAAGTTCGGCAGTTTTTTGCAAGGCCATGTCCATTTTAAAACGCCGGGTGTTGAATTTAACACCGGGTCATTGGGGCATGGCTTGGCTGTTGCCAACGGCATTGCGATTGGCGCAAAATTACTCAAAAAAGATTTTCGTAGCTTTTGTCTGATGGGGGATGGCGAAATTCAGGAGGGCTCAGTGTGGGAAGCGGCGATGACCGCGGCGCATCATAAGCTGGATAATGTTTGCGCGATTGTCGATTATAACAAAGTACAAGAAAACGGACTCGTCAATGAAATCAAAACTTTGGAGCCTCTGACGGATAAATGGCAAAGTTTTGGCTGGAATGTTCTAAGCGTTGACGGACACGATTTTAATGCACTATTTAAAGCCTTGGATTGCGCCGAGACGACGAAGGGAAAACCGACGGTGATTATTGCCAACACGCTCAAAGGCAAAGGCGTTAAATTTATGGAACTGCAAGCCAGCTGGCACGGCAAAGCGCCTAATGCCCAGCAATTGCAAGATGCACTTAAGATTTTGGAGAAATAAAATATGGCCGAAATGATTGCGACACGCGACGGTTTTGGGAATGAACTTGTGGAACTGGGCAAGACCAATGACAAGATTCTGGTTTTTTCCGGCGATTTGGAAGACGCGACCCGCGCGGAATATTTTAAAAAAGCGTATCCTAACCGTTTTTTTAATTTGGGGATTACCGAACAGGACGTTGTCTCAACCGCCGCGGGTGCCAGCACCGTCGGGTTTGTGACATTTGCGACGAGCTTTGCTGTTTTTTTGACCAACCGCGCGTATGACCAGATCCGCATGGATGTCTGTTACAACAATTGCAATGTGAAAGTTGTCTGTTCGCATGCTGGACTTACCGTCGGCGAAGACGGCGCTTCAGCCCAGTGTTTGGAAGATTTGGCGATTATGCGCGTTCTGCCCAACATCCGCGTCCTGTGTCCCGTTGATAATATTGAAGTCCGCAAAGCGACCCGCGCGATTGTTGATCAAAAAGGCCCGATTTATATGCGAACGTCCCGTGCGCCTCTGCCTGTTATTACCAAAGAAAGCGATCCGTTTGTGATCGGCAAAGCGAATCTGATGCGGCAGGGAAAAGATGTCGCCATTATCGCCTGCGGGATTATGGTTTCGGAAAGTTTGTCGGCCGCCGAAATTTTAAAAGCCGAAGGGATAGAGGCTCGCGTGATTAATATGCACACGATCAAGCCCATTGATGCCGATGCGATTATTTTGTCTGCGAAAGAAACCGGTGCTGTTGTGACGGCTGAAGAACATCAGTTAAATGGCGGATTGGGCAGTGCGGTTGTGGAGGTTTTGGCTCAAAATGCACCTGTCCCCGTCGAGATGGTCGGCGTCAAAGACAGTTTTGGCGAAAGCGGAACTCCGGCGGAATTGATGAAGGCGTATCATTTGAAAGATGTCGATATCGCACAAGCGGTTCGCAAAGTCATTAAGAGGAAAAAATAATGTCCCAAACAAAATTGCATGAACTTGTCCATTTAGGCCAAAGCCTTTGGCTTGATTATATCAGCCGGCCGCTTCTGGAAACCGGCGTTTTACAAAAATGGGTCGATGATGGCCTGCGCGGCATGACGTCAAACCCCAGCATTTTTAATCAGGCGATTAGCCAAAGCAAAGATTACGACGAAAAAATCACTGAGCTTAAGGCTGCTGGCAAAACAGCTTTTGAAATTTATGATGAGCTGACCATTCGCGATATTCAGGAAGCGTGCGATATTTTAAAGCCGGTGTATGAATCGACCAAAGGATTAGACGGTTATGTGAGCCTTGAGATCAACCCGCAACTAGCCAATGATACGGCGGCTTCTATTAGAGAAGGCAAGCGCTTGTACGCTAAGGCCAATCGCAAAAACATTATGATCAAGGTTCCGGCGACACCGGCAGGTTTTCCGGTTATCGAAGAATTGTTAGCCAACGGAATCAATGTCAATGTGACGCTTATTTTTTCTTTAAAACAATATGAAAACACAGCCAACGCGTTTATCAAAGGCTTGGAACGTTTAAGCCAAACCCAAAACGATTTAAGCCAGATTGCTTCGGTCGCCAGCGTTTTTGTCAGCCGCATTGACAATACCGTCGATGAACTTTTAGATAAAAAAATTCCAACCGTTTCGCAAAAAGAAAAACTTAGCTTTCTCAAAGGTAAAGCGGCTGTGGCTAATTGCCAATTGGTTTATGCCAAGGCTTGTGAATTGGCCAACAGCAATCGTTTCAAAAAACTTGCCGCCTCTGGCGCTCGTTTTCAACGTGTGCTCTGGGCCTCGACTTCGACAAAAAATCCCGCCTATAGCGATGTCAAATACATCGATGAGTTGATTGCAAAAAACACGGTCAATACCGTTCCCGAAAAAACACTCAAAAGTTTTATGGATCATGGCGCAACGAAAGTGGCGCTCAACGGCCAAGAAGCCGGCGCTGCGGGTTTGGTTATGATTGATCTTAAAACGCAGGGGATCGATGTGGACGCGATTTGTGCGAAGCTTCTTTCCGACGGTGTTGTCGCGTTCGAAAAGTCTTTTGCCGAACTGATCAGTTCCATTGAAACCAAATCCGCTGTCTTGGCCAAAAAATAAGATACTTGCCCGAATAATTAAGCTGTGGTATAAAAACTTATCTACCCCAAGATTTTCTATATATTAAATTTTCTTCCTCTCATTTCTCATAACTTTTGCTTAAAGTTTATTGGCAAGCATGTTATGGTTAGCATATTTTTTTAACAAAATCTTAAAATAAGGATAATTAATGGACCTGACAAAACAAAATTTAGTTCTTGGGAAGGAAAAAGTTTATTTTAATATTTTAACGATTTTTGCGGTTCTTTTTTGGATTTTTGTCCTTGTGACTATCGTTGGTCTTCCTATAGCTTTGGGTATTGCTTTTTTAGGATGGCTAGCTAACGGTTTATTTATTGCCCGGCTTAAAGCGGATTGTGTTTTAATCGCCGAAAAGCAAATGCCCGAGTTGTATAGTACATTTCGCGAGGTTTGTGCCAAGTTAGGGCTATCAAAATTACCAGAGCTTTATATTGTGCAATCACAAGGTATGTTAAATGCTTTTGCAATTCGTCATTCAGGCCGTGAATTTGTTGCCTTGTATTCAGATATTGTCGAAGCTTACGGCCAGAACAGCGATGAGATACGTTTTATTATTGGCCATGAGATCGGGCACATCCAGAGAAAACATATTTTAAAATTATTATTTTTGGGTCCGACTTTGATTATCCCATTGCTGGGGGCGGCTTATTCGCGTGCCTGTGAGGCAACATGTGACCGTTTTGGTGTTTTTGCTGTCAATAATCCCAGCGGCGCTATAACAGCGATGATGATACTTTCCGGAGGAAAAGAAATCGGCCGTTTAATGAGCCCCGAAGCATTTTCAGAACAGCACGAAAAACAGCGCGGGTTTTTTGTGTCTTGGTATGAGCTTATTTCTGGATATCCGACGCTATCACAGCGTGTTGCCAATATTATTGCTATCAAAGATAATTGTACAGTACATAAAACTTCCCGGCATCCGCTGTCATATATTTTTGCGTTTTTTACTTTTGGGGGCGGCGGCAATGGAACAGGAAATATTTTCGTTACTGTAGCTATCATTGCGTTGCTTGCGGCAATTGCGATACCAAATTTTTTGCGGGCCAAGATAGCGGCCAACGATAGTGTTGCTCAGACAAACCTTCATGCATTAGCCAATGCCCTGATGGCGTATTCTCAAGATCATGGAGGAAAATTTCCTTTGGCAGCGGCATCGTTGATTGACGCAAAGCTGCCGTATATCGACAAAGTGCTTTGCGATAAGGTTTTTTCGGGTTATCAATACCGCTGTGTTTTACGTGAAGATGATTTTGAATTGACCGCAACGCCTGTGACTTTGGGGACAACCGGTTCGCAGGCCTATCAATTGTCTAAAAGCGACTTTTTCCCGGAAGATGAATCGAAATTACCATCGCAACAGAAAAGTTCACATATTTTAAGTCAAGGGTTACCAGATTTTTCAGCACCCAAATAAAGTTCGAAACAGGGCAGATAACAGTACCGTACCGGGTACCGAGGGGACAGGTAAGTGACGAAAAATGGGACGAAAACCACGCGGCACGTCAAAAAACGGATACTATCATATTCTTGCACGTGGCAATAATAAGAAATGGCTTTTTCAAGGGGATGATGATTTTAAATTCTACCAAGAGACCTTTGCTAGTTATTTTTTGAGATATAAAATTACGTTGCATCATTATTGTTTAATGTCTAATCATTTGCATTTTTTAGTCTTTGCGCAAATACCTATGGATTTAAGCAAAGCAATGCATGGATTACAGCGAATGTATTTCCATTATTTTAGAAAAAAATATAATTGGGCTGGTCATTTATTTCAAGGGCGATACAAAAGTTTGGCAATTAACGACGAAAAGTATTTATTAGAATGCGCGAGATATATTGAAAGAAATCCATTGCGTGCGAAGATGGTGAAAAACTTGGACGACTGGCCGTATTCAAGTTATAGGGCTTATTCTTATGGTGAAGAAAATAGATTTATTAATTTTTCACCTGCATATTTGGGTTTGAGCGCAAATGTTGAGGTCCGCAGGAAGCTTTATAGGGAATATTTGATGGAAGATCGCTTGTATGAGGGGTTGGTGGATCGGCAATTGGTGAATGTTTGAGTTACCTGTCCCCTCGGTACCCGGTACCATTTCTATGGCTGCAAGTCTCGTAAGTATTGGAAAGAATTTACAGGATTCTGTAAAACTATGGAATTCAGCCAGAGGTGCTGAGAGTCGGGTTGGAAGTGAAATCCAAAAGTTACAAAATTTAAAAGAAATTACACCCGAAGTAAGTAAGAAAATTTCGGATTTACAAAAATTAAAAGAAGGGTTAGAAAAGGTAAAGCTAGCTTTATCGGTCAGACCAGTTGCCACCGTAGTTGGAGTTACAGCAGGAGCTGTAATGGCGGGAAAATCTTCTGACTGGAAGCCGATTAACATGTTATCTGGTGCAATGGTGGGTGCAAATATAGGAAACAATTTTTCTGGTGTCCGCGTAGGCATGTTTAAAGATTTATCTGCAATAGGCGGTGACTTGGGATATGAAATCTTTACAGGGCGAATAAGCGGAGAATTGTTTGGAACTTTCCCTGTCCAAGCCAAAGTGTATGGTATCTCAATTTATACCGCTGATTTTTCTATGCGATTTTCAGCAATAGATGGATTTTCAGCGAATTTAAATAATTTCTCAGGGCGAGATGTTGCAATGTGGAGTGGATTATTTTGATAAAAATAATTTTATATTTGCGCTCAAGACTTTTTAGCAATCTACATCAACTGTTGCCGTTTTTAGGTATTTTGAGTGTTGTCGGATGCTCAACGATTTTTATAGGACAAAGTGGCGAATCTTCTTCCATCATTAGCCGTCAACAAGCAATGCAAATTGCTGCGCATGAGTTGTTGAGGATGAAGTTGGAAAGAGGGATTAAAGAACATCCTTCTCGTGTGTATGACAGCTCAGAAATTGCATACTCAAATAAGCAAATGGACAGCCATATGCTTGTTTATAATGTTTTTGATAATAAAGGCACTGCAAAATTTGAAAATGTCTGGTTTGTAATGTTTAAGCCGAAAACTTTCAGCCTTAGTACGGGTCTTCTTGTAGTGGTCGATAAGGAAAGCGGTAAGATTAAATATACGGAATCTGGGAATATCGGGAATGGTTTAACTCTATCATTGGAAGAGAAAATTAAAAACCATCAAAAATACATTACAGCAATTATTGATTATCATAAAGCAAACAAACATTGGCCAGCAGAAATACATGAAATTGAGCCTTATCTTGATAATTTAAACCAGGAGCTAGACAATTTTATTGTCAATATAAAGAATCAACAAGAGATAGCGTTATTAGACAAGAATATGTTTTTGGCACATATTATTAAGTTTAAGAATAATCAGTATCAGGTATCGCTTGTATCTACAGGAATATCTTCCTTTGATTCTATCCATGGACGTAATACGATTAAAGAAATGTTCGATAACATCAGTAAATGAAGAAAGAAAACGGAACACTTCAGAAAGAAGAAAAAGAAAAACGGAACATTTCCAAACGTACCGGGTCTGGAATAAGTTTTAGATAAATTTAGCAATGTCTACCCCACAATCTATAAAAAGAAAAACGGAAAGAAAAACGGAACATTTCCAAACGTACCGGGTCTGGAATAAGTTTTAGATAAA
>CAZWOH010000092.1:6678-8221 GCA_964635405.1 uncultured Planctomycetales bacterium
TTTAGCAATGTCTACCCCACAATCTATATGCCGCGAAAAGTGCGACAGCTTTGTGATGGGGGTATTTATCACGTTTTTAATCGTGGGAACGATCGTCGTCAATTATTTGGCGATCACAGCGATTTTAAAGACTTTTTAGATCGAATTCTTGGTCTTAAGGTGGAATTATCCGTTGAGGTTATCCATTATTGTTTAATGAATAACCATTTTCATTTATTACTGCGTGTTTCGAAGGGGTGTGATTTAATAAAGTTCATGCACCGGCTTCAATTAGGTTACGCACGATATTTTAAGAAAAAATACTGTTTTGTAGGGCATGTCTTCCAAGAGCGTTTTCGAAGTCCTTTGATCAACGAAGAAAGTTATTATCTGCAATGCGGTCGTTATATTGAGCGCAATCCTCTTAAGGTCGGGATGGTTAAGGTTGCATGGGAATATAAGTGGTCGAGTGCAGGATTTTATTGTTTGGGACAACCCGATCAGCTCATTACGCCGAATAGTTACTATGATTCGCTCGGTGTTGATGACCAAATGCGTCAACAAGGTTATCGTGAATTTTTAGCAGTTGAAGAACCGTATAGGCAAATTGTTGATGAGGCGTTGCTAAAACAAAATTAGACCCGGTACATTTGGAAATGTTCCGGTTTTCCAGACCCGGTACATTTGGAAATGTTCCGGTTTTCTTCATTGTTAAGTCGCCGATGATGCGCTTGAGTTTGGTGACTTCGGCTTCGAGGTGCTGCTCTTTCTTGGTGATGTTTTTGAGTTCAAAGGCCTGATTGCCGTATTTTAAAAGCAGATCCCGCCATTTGTAGTATTGAGTTTGGGCAATCTGATATTTGGCGCAGAGCTTGCTGATTTCGATCTGGCCGGATAAGCCTTCTAAAATGATTTTGAGTTTGTCTTGGCTGGTCCATTTACGTTTTTCCATCGAATAAGCCTCCTTGTTTTGGAGCCTTATTCTAACTTAAACCCCCGATTCTGTTAATGGGGAGCAGTATATATCCGTTGAGGTTATCCATTATTGTTTAATGAATAACCATTTTCATTTATTACTGCGTGTTTCGAAGGGGTGTGATTTAATAAAGTTCATGCACCGGCTTCAATTAGGTTACGCACGATATTTTAAGAAAAAATACTGTTTTGTAGGGCATGTCTTCCAAGAGCGTTTTCGAAGTCCTTTGATCAACGAAGAAAGTTATTATCTGCAATGCGGTCGTTATATTGAGCGCAATCCTCTTAAGGTCGGGATGGTTAAGGTTGCATGGGAATATAAGTGGTCGAGTGCAGGATTTTATTGTTTGGGACAACCCGATCAGCTCATTACGCCGAATAGTTACTATGATTCGCTCGGTGTTGATGACCAAATGCGTCAACAAGGTTATCGTGAATTTTTAGCAGTTGAAGAACCGTATAGGCAAATTGTTGATGAGGCGTTGCTAAAACAAAATTAGACCCGGTACATTTGGAAATGTTCCGGTTTTCTTCCGTGGCGATGAATTGCCCAAGTTAATGCAATATTTGTTATTTGAATATTCCCGAT
>CAZWOH010000093.1:0-3397 GCA_964635405.1 uncultured Planctomycetales bacterium
ACCTTGCTTTCATGAATCACGGTCTCAACGGCCAGCCAACCATTTTGGCTTAGATTTGAAATCGTCGGATTCTTCAGCGACGTCAAAAGGCTCAAAACTTTTTTCAGGTTTTTTTCTTCGACATTAAGCTTTAAACAAACCATGCCTTCAGCGGCAATAGCCCCATGCAAAAGCATGGCAACTTGTTCCATTTTAGCTTTTTTCCACGAATCTTTGACGGCTGATTTGTTAGCAATAAACTGCGTTGTCGATTCACAGAGAGTTGTGACAATCCGCAGATTGTGCGCTTTTAAACTGCTGCCGGTTTCGGTCAATTCCACAATCGCATCCACCAGCCCTGTGGCAACTTTTGCTTCTGTCGCGCCCCAGCTAAATTCGACATCCGCTTTGATTTTATTGTCTTTCAAATAGTTACGCGTGACGTTAACCAGTTCCGTTGCCAAACGCTTGCCTTCCAAATCTTTGACGGATTTGATATTCGACGCTTCGGGAACAGCCAACACCCAGCGGACTTTGACAGACGATGTTTTGGCATAAACCAGATCAGCGATCGTATGGACTTTCGATTCGTTTTCGAGAATCCAGTCAGCGCCGGTAATCCCGCAATCCAAAACCCCCTGCTCGACATAACGCGACATTTCCTGAGCGCGCAAAAGCACAAGTTCAATTTCCTGATCATCGATCGTCGGAAAATAAGACCGTCCCGAGACATAAACCTTATAGCCGGCCCGTTCAAAAACTTTGACGGTGGCATCCTGCAAACTTCCCTTGGGTAAACCTAATTTTAATTTTGGCATAAGCAATATTCCTTTTTAAGTAAGGCGACATTATAACCATGCCTATGGCTGTTTGTAAAGAAATTTTCTTGTCAAAGCCAAAGTGCGCGGATATAATGCCCAACTTAACAAGCTACCCCGAATTTATCTAAAGCAATTTATTTTTTAAGGAGAAAAGCTCTCATGCTTAAAGTTCTGCGCAGAAAAGGTGTTTCAAAAATCATTCTCTGGGTCTTGGCAGTCATTATCATATTTGCTTTCGGGGTCTTTGGCTCCGTCTACCGGATGGATTCCAATGCCGAAAAAAAACAAAAGTACGCCGGCAAAGTCTTCGGCCAAAAAATCCGTTATCCCGACTTTATCAATCAGCTCGAACAGACAATCATTGTTGACCAAATCAATTTCGGCAATAATTTCAACAAATTCAAACATCAGCTCGACGAAGACCGCGTCCAGCGGACCTGGGTAAGAATTCTGCTCCTGCAAGAAGCGAACAAACGCAATATCCAGATTTCGGATGACGAGGTCATTAAATTTATCGAAACCTATCCGCCTTTCCAAGTTGCAGACAAATTTAACAAAATGCTTTATCAGGATATCCTCAAAAATTTCTTAGGCGTTAGCCCCAGAACTTTCGAAGAGTGCCTGCGCGACAAACTCAAAATCGACAAAGTGACCCAGCAGGAAACAGCGGACATTACCACAACGGCTAGTGAGGTCAAAGACGCTTTTCGCAAATACAACGAAAAAGTACAGGTCAGTTATTTCTTTTTTGCCAATGAGAGCTTTAAAAATCAAGTGACACCCGACGAGAGTGCGATAAAGAAATATTACGAAGAGCATAAAGCCGACTTTGCCACACCGCCTATGGTCAATGTGGAATTTGTACGCTTTGATTTTCCGGTTTCGCCCAACAAATCCGAAAAAACCAAAGACGCAGACAGTATTAGTGAAGCCGACAAAGACTTGGCCTGGCACAAAGCGTATGACGCCCGTCAGGAACTTGCCACAAACCCCGATTTTAACGCGATCGCCGCAAAAAATAACACAAAGGTCGAAGAGAGCGGCTTTTTTAGCCTCGAACAGCCGAATCTCAAAGCCGGCTGGTCCTTTGAATTGATCCAAAAAATCTTTGAGATGAAGCCCAACGATATCAGCCAGCCGGTCGAAACCGCAACGGGATTTCAAATTTTGCGCGTTAAAGCGACCAAGGATGCCGCAATGCCGTCATTGGAAGAAATCAAAACCAGAGTCACCGACGAGTGGAAAACGCTCGAAGCCTCTAAACTAGCGAAGGCGAAAGCTGAGGATGTCCTAACAAAATTACGCCAGATCTCAGACAAAACCCCCGCCTTTGATTTGGCAAAAA
Organism: uncultured Planctomycetales bacterium; assembly: GCA_964635405.1. Taxonomy (GTDB): domain Bacteria; phylum Omnitrophota; class Gorgyraeia; order Zapsychrales; family JANLHA01; genus JADLGJ01. Next base: position 2,146 of record CAZWOH010000093.1, read on the forward strand.
CCGCCAAAGATTTAGGTCTGGAACTTTCGCAGACGCCGGTCTTTGGACGCAAAGAAAATTATTTGCCAAAGCTGGGGCCCGCACCGGACTTTATGGAAAAAGCCTTTATGCTGACGAAAGAAGCTCGTTTAAGCGAAGTGGCCCAAACCTCCAAGGGCTTTTGTATCCTTTATCTGGACAATCGGACCGACGCGGACATGACAGATTTTGAAAAAGAAAAAGCGAAATACACCAATGCGATTCTGATGGAAAAAAAGACCAAAGCCGTCAATGACTTTTTAACTCACCTTCGGCTTAAGTCGAATCTCGAGTCTTATTTGCCCGAGGACAAAAAACTTTTTCGCTAAACTTCGACACCAAATAAAAAACCCCGCGCTTTCTTTAAGCACGGGGTTTTTTATTACAAAAATTTTTCTGTATTATTTTTTCTTGTCCAGCGGCCCTTTTAACATTTCCAGATAATCTTCCGGCAAGCCGTGGTCCATCGCGCTGACAACACCATTTTTATCGACAAAAAACAGGCTCGGCAAACCGATAATACTATACTGGCCGGCGACTTCTGATGTCTCATCAAGAAAAACCGGATACGGCAATTTGATTTTATCAATAAATGATTTCACAAGCCGCGGATTTTCCTCGACGTTGACCAAAATGATTTTAATGCCGCTTTTGGCAAAACGCTCTGACTCACGAGTTAAAGTCCGCAATTCTTCGCGACAATGGGGACACCACGTCGCCCAAAAGAAGATAATCGCCGCATCACTGCCGCGATATTTGTTTAAACTCGTCGATTCCCCCGAGGTCAGATTAAGTGTAAAGTCCGGCGCCTGCTTCCCGATCAAGGGATTTTCGTCAAAAACAAATTGTCCCTGCGCGGACAATGGCGAGAAACAAAACATAACGGCCGCAGCTATAAAAAAAATCTTTAAAAAACTTTTCATCCCATCCTCCTATTGGGTTTCCTGCCCAAGCCACGCTAAATATTTCTTCTCTCCGTCGACAATCGGCAAAGCGATAATTTCGGGAACGCTGTAACTGTGAACATCCTTAACCGCTTTTGACAACCTTTCAAAAAGGGCCTTGCGTGTCTTGATCACCAGCAGCACTTCCGACGACTGTTCAAGTTTGCCTTCCCAGCGATAGTGCGACTCAACCCCGGAAACGATATTAACACACGCGACCACATTTTGCGCTAAAAGATGTTGCGCAATTTTGCGCCCCTCTGCCAAATCACGAGCCGTAACATACACAA
>CAZWOH010000093.1:3497-5836 GCA_964635405.1 uncultured Planctomycetales bacterium
AGATGTTGCGCAATTTTGCGCCCCTCTGCCAAATCACGAGCCGTAACATACACAATGATAAATGACATAATAAATTCCTCCTTAAAAAACTAACCCCTAACCACCAACCCCTAACCCCTTTTTTAAAATATTCTCATCCACGACAAATGCCGACCGGCCTTTTCTTTATCCCGACGAAAAGAAAAGAAATCTTGGCCGCACACCGTACAGGCGGCGGGCTCAAAGATATTTTCAGGTTTTACACCGGCTTTGAGCAATTGATTTTTGTTAACCAGAGGTAAATCCAAAAAACGGTTATTGGAAATATATGAAATCTCATCGGGAAAAGTTTTTTCAAATTCCTCCCCGACCTGATAACAACATCGGCCAATCGAGGGCCCCAAAGCAGCCAAAATGTCAGAAGGGGCACTGCCATAATTTTGCACCAAAGTTTCAACGGTTTTTCGGGCAATCGATTGCGCAGAGCTTTTCCATCCGGCATGCGCAAGCCCAATACATTTCTTATTAGGATCCCATAAAAAAACCGGCACACAATCGGCCGTTCGGATAGAAAGGACAATCCCGGCGACATTTGTCACGACGCCATCAGCTTCGGGAAGGGTTCCTTGTTGCGGAAAATCCTTGTGGGTGACCGTCAAAACTTTATCCCCGTGAACTTGGCGGATCGTAAAAACTTTTTCTGCACTGATCTGATACGTCTTCTTTAAAAATTCTTTTTGCCCGTCGGAAAGTCCCTGGGCATCAGCCGGCAGAATAAAGTCACACGTTGTATCGGTAAAAACCGCTTTAACTTGTAAGGAGAGAAAATTCTCGAACATTCTACAATTCACGGGCAAACTCTGATTTTAAGTCGATTACGGGAATATCCGCCTGCGCAACACCGGGATTGCCTTGTTTATAGGCTTCAATTTGCCGGATTTTTGTATCCATCTGCACAAAATTCTTTGTTTTAATGTCCGCATACAAAGAATTAAGTTTTTCGACTTGCTTGCCAAGCTCGTCGTCAAATCGCCCTTTAAAACGGTCATACAGGCCAATAAACTGCTCCATAAGCCCGATGATTTTGCGGATATCGTTTTCGTAGCGAAAATTTTCGTGCGCTTGACGAATAACGGACAACATCGCATAAAGCGTAAACGGCGAGCAGAGCACGACCTTCTGCTGCAATGCCTGGGTCATGAGTTCCGGCAAATTCTCCTGGATAAACCCAAAGACCTGTTCATTGGGAATAAACAAAAGCACAAAATCCAGCGTGTTTTCGGACGGATTGATATATTCGCGGTTCTGGATTTCCTTGATCCGCTCCTTCACGTTTTTTAAAAATTCTTTGAGCGCCGCCGCACGATCAAGCCCTTCTGGCAAGTTGATCATTTTAATGTAATTGTCCAGCGGGAACTTCGCGTCCATATTCACGCGATGATTGTCGGGTAAAAAAAACGCAAAATCCGGCTTGGTCGCGCTACTTTCGATTTTCTTTTGCTTCTCATAATTAACGCCCTCAATCAAACCCGCGTAACGGATAATATCCTCGGCCATACGCTCGCCCCATTGCCCGCGTAGCTTCACATTGCCCAAAATATTATTCAAATGATTTGTTGACTCCTGCAGCCGCGTCGTCGCCAGCGAAGCGTTTTTCAACTCATTCTCCAGCTTGCCGTATTTGACGGAGCGGTCTTGTTCAAAATCACGGACCAAATTTTGGTATTGCGACAATTCTTCCTTTAATTGGACAACCCACGTCTCGACAGCCTGTTTGCGGATTTCCAGCTCGCCGGCGGCTTTGCTCTGTTCTGTCTTAAACTGCTCGCGGGCCAGAAGCAAAAACTGCTCCTGGCTGTCTTTCATCTGCTGCGCAATTTTTTTTTCAAAAAAAACAACTTGCGCCTGGGCCTGTGCGTTTAAAACCTTTTGCAAAACAAACACAAACGCAGCTAAAACAACTAATATTGCGACGATAGCTAAAATCAGAAATGGCATGATAAATTTCCTCTTATTAATGTCACTGCGAAACCGACAAAATATGTGTCATTGCGAGGCCGTTAGGCCGAAGCAATCTCTACAAAATTTAATTTTATCGGGATTGCTTCGTCCTCCTCGTTTCACTCGTCGTTCTCGCAATGACGCAACTCTCTTAACTAATTCTTACTTCCCCCGTCCAATCGCCCCTTCCCCGAACTTATTTTTAATCACGTCGACGACGCTATGAATCTTTTCCCGCCTTTGATCAACCGGATCGCTAAATAAACTTTCCTGAACATAAGCATCGTCAAAATTATTGACCTTGACCCCAATCAAGCGGACCTTCATTCCCGATTTGAAAAACTTTTGCAATATTTCTT
>CAZWOH010000093.1:5936-8209 GCA_964635405.1 uncultured Planctomycetales bacterium
ACCCCAATCAAGCGGACCTTCATTCCCGATTTGAAAAACTTTTGCAATATTTCTTTTGCTGTCCCAAAAATCACGTCGGTAAAATTCGTCCGTTCCGCCAAAGTCTGAGCGCGAGTATACGTCTGAAATCCATGCAGACGTATTTTAACGGTGATTGTCCTACCTTTCAAGCTGTACTTTCGAAGCCGGCGCGAAACTTGTTCGGACAATGAAAGCATGATAGCCAAAATCTCTTCGATATTGCCGCTATCCCGATCAAACGTATGCTCGTGGCTGACCGATTTGATGTCTGTTTCTTCGACGACGTCGCGGGCATCGATGCCGTGCGATAAATTAAACAAATGTTCCCCACTTTCGCCAAAGTTATCGCGCAAATCTTCAAGAGAAATCTGGGCCAACTCTCCGATTGTTTGTATACCTAATCGATGCAAAATTTCCGCTGTCTTGGGCCCCACGCCCCAGAGCCGCTCAATTTTAAGCGGCTTTAAAAATTCGACAACTTGACCTTCTCCAATTTCTAAAAGCCCATCGGGCTTGGATAAATCAGACGCGATTTTGGCAACAAACTTAACCGGCGCAATGCCTACCGACGCCGTCAGTCCAACGTCTTGGCACACTTTCTCTTTTAAACGTTTGGCTGCAGGCAGAACGCCACCAAAAAGATGAGCGCTCGTCGTCATATCCAAAAACGCTTCATCGATACTTAAAGCTTCGATATGCGGCGTAAAGTCATAAAAGATTTTGAAAACAGCTCGGGAAGCTTCGCTATATTTCTTAAAATTGGGAGGAACAAAAATCGCTGACGGGCACAACTGATACGCTTTAGAAACCGGCATGGCCGAATGGATACCGAATTTACGCGCTTCATACGAACAGGTGGATACAACGCCGCGGCCTTTGCCCGCTTTGGGATCCGCGCCGACGACAACCGGTTGCCCAAGCCACTGCGGATTATCCCTTTGCTCGACAGCCGCAAAAAATGCGTCGAGATCGACGTGCAAAATTGTTTTAATCATTTACAAAAAAATTAATCCCTAATTCGAGCGCATATGCCTGCTGGTCCGCCCGCACAAGTAATGACAGGAGTGGTTGTCGTATTTGAGATAATTATCTGTAACGTATAAGCAATCGGAGCATTGCGGGTAATAGAATACGTGAGGTCTCCTGTCGTTAATATATTATTCGTTACAACGACAGGCTGAAAGTTTTGTGACGGCTGCATATTTACTACGAAGGGATCTACACCACCCAAAATGACATTTGCAATACTACCAGTTTCAACTCTTACTCTTAACACATTAGCAAAAATAGCCTGCAATATTTGCTCGCCCTCTTTGGCTCTCTGCTTTTCAATCACCCCGCCATAGCTAACAAGTGCAAGGGTAGCAATCACCCCGACTAAGATCGTGGTAATAATGACTTCCATCAAAGTAAAACCACTTGCTCGATTCTTCATATTCTAGGCGTCCTTTTAATAATGAATTTATCTGCTGAAAGTATATCACTTTAGAAACCAAAAACCGAATGAACTGTTCAAAGGCGAGATTTAGCGCTTTTTAAGTGACGCTGCATTTACCGCCGTCATCGTCCCACCCGGCGAGAAATCATAAATTTGAAGATAGCCTTGCGGATCAAAATAAAGATAAACCTTATCTGAACCAAAAAACTTCGTTGAATAGCGATACATCCAAACGTTATACGTCGCCCCGTCAATGGTGACTTTTTTCTCAAAAACCGGCCGTCCAAACGCGGCCCAAATGCTTTTATCATCCGAATATTGCTTAAGCGCCCCGCTCTTAGCCGCGCTCAACAAGCGTTCAAAACTTTTATTCTGCTTTTCAACCAAAATACCCTGACGATCTTTTTCCTGCGAATACCCTTTAAGGCGCAACAACTCCTGCATATGGGCAAGCTTCGCGCAACCAGAGAAAGCTAAAACACTTAAGAGAAGCACAAAAAGAAAAGGATTACGTTTTTTCATTGCCGGCATTATATACCCCGCTTCAAAAGTTCATCAATATTTATTTTAGAAAATGTCATCCTGAGCAAAGCGAAGGGTCTCGATGCAGATTCTTCGGCCTTCGGCCTCAGAATGACGACGGTAAATAAAACTTACACACGACGTCAATTATTTATCTGGTCGCGCTCTTCACTCAATTCCTTGATTTTCGTCGCTATCTCGCGCACACGCTGCTGGATCCACTTAAGGCGCTGACCGTATTCTTTGAGCATTTGCGGATCTTTGCCGTAGGCGTTCGAAAGAACCCGCGCTT
>CAZWOH010000094.1:0-8095 GCA_964635405.1 uncultured Planctomycetales bacterium
TGAATTTGCAGAAGGACGCTGGCATCAAAGTCTTTCAGCTTTTTGACTCGTGGGGGGGCATCTTGCGCGCGAAAGATTACCAGACTTTTATTCTGCCGTATGTCCGCGAAATTTTTAACGCTGTCGATTTGCCGTCGATCTATTATTTAAAAAACTCTTTCCATCTTTTGCCGCAGATGCAAAAGTGTGGCAGTGATTTTTTGAGTGTTTGCGAAACGGTCGATTTGACAAATCCCAAAATTTTAACAAACTTAAAGCAGGGTGTGCAGGGCAATTTGTTTCAGGGGCTGTTGTATGCCGATGATAAAGTCATCGAAGCGGAAGTTCTAAAAATTCTTAAGGCCAGCCGGCGTTTTAAAAAATACATTTTCAATTTAAGCCACGGGATACAGCCAGATGTTCCGGTCCAAAAAGTCAAAATGATTGTCGAACTGGTCCACAGCTTTAAACGTTAATATCGTTTCCATGAGCAAAAATATTGTCATTATAGGCGGCGGGGTGAGCGGCTTAACGGCCCTTTATTATTTGCGCCAAAAATATGCCCAGCGGCCCGACGTTAAGATTAAACTTCTTGAAATGGAGTCGACCTGCGGAGGGACCATCAATACCGTTGAGCGAAATGGCTGTCAATTTGAAACCGGGCCAAACGGTTTTTTGGACAACAAGCCCAGCACGTTAATGCTCTCCAAAGAACTGGGACTTGAAAATCAACTGATTGCCGCAAGTCCCGCGACAAAAATCCGTTCGATTTGTGTCGGGGAGGTGCTTTATCCACTGCCTTCAAGTCCTATTTCATTTTTGAAATTCAAACCGATGTCTTTCGCAAGCAAATTACGTGTGGCCCAGGAAATTTTTATTTCAAAAGGCCAAAATCCCAACGAAACGGTTTATCAGTTCGGCACTCGTCGCTTGGGCGAGAATTTTGCAAAATATTTTTTGGATCCGATGGTCAGCGGAATTTTTGGCGGCAATGCGCAGGACTTGAATTTGCAATACGCTTTTCCACGGATTCATCAGATCGAACAGAAGTATGGCTCGCTTTTTAAAGGCATGATTTCTTTAAGTGTTGAAAAACGCCGTCAACGTGCCAAAAATTCACTGACCGCAGGCCAGCCGACAGGCGTGTTATGGTCGTTTAAAAAAGGAATGGGCCAATTGACCCAGAAGCTCGTCGAAATAAATACGGATGTTATTGAAACGGGCGTTTGTGTTAAGCAGATTACAAAACATGCCCAAGGTTATGAAATTCAGGCGTTAGATAAAAAATATTTTGCGGATGAAGTGATTTTGTCGACGCCTGCGCCCGCGGCCGCGGATACGCTTAAGGGCGTTAATAAAAATTTGGCGGACGCACTTGGTAAAATTCCTTACGCCTCGATTGTCGTCGTGGGGCTTGTGTATGATGCCCCGAAATTTGACCGTCTGCCGCAGGGCTTTGGCTATTTGCGCCCGACGCATGAGGGCAGGGAGGTTTTGGGCGTTTTGTTTAGCAGCAATATTTTTCCAAGCCGTTGCCCGGAGGGCAAAATACTTTTTCAAATTATGTTAGCTGGGGCGTGTAACCCGGACACAGTGCGAAAAAGCGACGAAGAACTTCTGGCTTTAGCCAAAGAAGAACTCGCCAAGATTCTTGGTGGCAGAGGAGATCCGCAAGATCAATTTTTGCTGCGCTGGGGCAAGGCGATTCCCCAATACAACCGCGAGTATCCACAAACTTATTTAGAAATTAAAAAAGCCATGGCCGATATGCCGCATCTGTATCTGTTGGCGAATTATATCGACGGCATTTCGCTTAATGATTGTACGGCCAATGCCAAAGAGCTGGCAGAAAGAATACAAATCTAAAAACTTTAAATTGCGTAGGTGTACGTAGTTTGCTATATTTATCCGTCTTGTCATTGCGAGGAGCAGTAAAACTTTTAAAAAGCGACGAAGCAATCCCGTTTTGAGACATACATTAAAAACGAGATTGCTTCGCTAACGCTCGTCCTAAAAAGGACTCGCTAACGCTCGCAATGACAGATTAAAAAATTTTTTCAGCAGCCATTTTATTAGGAGATCACATGAATAAAATATTTTTAAATTTTTTCTTTGTTTTTGCTGCAATTTTATTTTTGTCGTCCTGCGAAAAAAAGGAAACCGCCCGCACGTATTCTGAAGTAACCGAGGATTCTTCCGAAACTGCCGTGCCGGCAAGCGACCCGCACGCAGGGTTAAACATGGATTTTCATGCGCCAATGGATCAGATGGACGGTCAAAACGATCCGCATGCCGGCTTTACCAAAGAACAATTGGCCCAAATGCTCGCCGAAAGCGGGGTGCAAAACGTTTCTGAAAGTCCTCTAAGCTGGACTTTGCCCGAAGGCTGGCAGCAAAAACCAGCGACGGGAATGCGGATTGCGACCTTTGGTCTCAAAAATAACGAAAGCGCTGTCGATTGTTCGATTGTTTCGCTTGGCGCCGGGGCCGGCGGCATTGAACCGAATATTATCCGCTGGTTAGGGCAGTTAAATCTTGACGTTCCTCCTCCTGCCGAACTTCAGGCTTTTATCGCCAAACAGGAAACGCTGACACTTGACGCGAATGTTTCGGCGCTTGTCATTGACTTTACAGGGTTACAAAAAAAATCAGCGCCGGCAGCGCCAAGTATGCTGGCCGCTATTATCGAAGCGAACAATCAACGGATTTTTGTCAAAATGACCGGCAGTCGAGAGAAGGTTTTGGAACAGTCCAAAGCCTTTAAAGCGCTTGTAAAATCCCTAAAGTTTAAAAATTAATGTCCCGACGAAAAGCCCTTAAAGGCAATAAACTTTTTTTGTTTCTTTCCTCGCTGCAAATTACTGTGGTCGGACTGTTGCTTCTTTTTATCCTGACCTTTTGGGGCACCGTCGCGCAGGTTGAAAACGGGCTTTACGCTTCACAGGAACGCTACTTTAGTTCGTTTTATTTTTTGGCGATGGGATTTTTGCCGTTTCCCGGCGCCCAACTGGTCCTTTGGGTCTTGTTCGTCAATTTAATCTGCGCATTTTTTACCCGCGTTATTTATGCGTGGGAAAATTCGGGGCTTATCATTGTTCACTTCGGGCTTGTTCTGTTTCTCGTCGCTGCGTTTGTGACCCTGCATGCTGCGCGCGAATCGCATCTGACTTTAAGAGAAGGCCAAGCGTCGAATGTTTCCTTAGCGTACAGTGAGTGGGAAATTGCGGTTTGGTCCAAATCAGATAAACAAAAAACAGTCAGCGCCGTCGATGTTAAAGATTTAAAAGAGGGCGGTGTTATAAAGTTTAATGATCGGCCAGTGAGTTTTTCGGTTGTCACGTACTACAAAAACGCCGAAGCTTTTTCTGCGCCGTTTGCGGGGATTAAAGAAAAATACCTCAATGCGTCCAACATCAATGTTCTCAAACCCGAAAACCTCCAGAAAGAACCCGAAAAAAATACTCCGGGAATCATTTTAAAACTGTTGTCAACCGACGAAAAGCCGCTGGTCCTTTTGTATGGCGCCGACGAAGGACCGACGAAGATTAGTGTCGGCGATAAAGAATTTAATGTCAGTTTGCGCTTTAAACGATTTCCGCTTCCTATTACCGTAAAACTTCTGGATTTTATGATGGACAAGCATCCGGGGACGCAAATGGCGCGCAGCTACAAGAGCAAAGTTGAAATCCAGCACGACGACGTTAAACGGGAAATGATGATTTCGATGAATGAACCGCTTCGCTTTAAAGATTATACGTTTTATCAGTCTTCCTATAATATCGATTCGATGGGGCGCGAATTCTCGACGCTTGCGGTTGTCAAAAATTCGGGACGTCTGCTGCCGTATATTGCGACGTTTGTCACATTTTTGGGGCTGGCCTTACATTTTCTTTTGGCGGCTTTTAACTTTCAAAGAGCAAAGAAATGAAATTGTTAAAAAAATTAAAAGCATGGTGCAAGATTGTCATTGCGAGGAGCGTAGCGACGAAGCAATCTCATATGAGATTGCTTCGCCCCTTCGTGGCTCGTCCTAAAGGACTCGCGCTCTCCGTGGCTCGCAATGACGTCACTTTGGGAAGTAATGTAAAAAAAATATGCTTGCTCGCATTTTTGATCTTGCTAAGTAATGGTTTAAGTTTTGCCGCGGATAACAACGCTATTTCCCATCCACAAAATTTAGAAAGTTTTAGTCGCATCGCCATTTTGCATGAGGGACGCCTTAAACCGCTCGACACATATGCCCGCAGTGTCTTATTGCAATTTTCAGGCAAGAGAACTTTTGACAAAAAGCCGGCCATCGATTGGCTGGCAAAACTGCTGTTTGTGCCGTGGCAGACGGCTGATGACAAAGTCTTTTTGATCAACAGTCCCGAAATCCCGATGGCCTTAGGATTTAAACCGGATACACACAGGCGTTACAGTTTTTCGCAACTCGAACCAAATTTAAACAAGTTTCGCCAGTTGGCTATCGCGGCCGATGCGATTGATGAAAAACAGCGTAGTTTGGTCGAAACCGAAATTTTGCGCGTTTATAATAATGTGAGCCTGTATTTAAAAATCCGCAGTGCCTTCTCGCTGGCAATGCCGCATGCGGATTTTGCGCTTTCTGATCAAAGTGCTAAAACTCTGCTGGACTTTCCGTCCTCAAAAAACAATTTTAGTTTTTTGGATATTGCCCTTAAAGCTGACGTTATTAATAATGAGACAAAGGACTTAGGGAGCAAAAAATCCGAGCAATGGTCGTCGGAAGAAAAAGATTTTATGCGGCTGTTGCGCAATCTCTATCAGTGGTCGCAAAATGCGACAGAGGAATCATTGGCGATTTTTCCGTCGGTCAATCCCCAGAGTGAAACATGGCACAGCGCTTGGGAAATGGCTAAACACGATTTTTCGGATCCCCAGACACAAAAAGAATTGGGTTTGCTTTTAGAGATGCACAATGCTTACACATCGGGGCATCAATTGGAATTTCATTTAGCCGCCAAAGCGTTTAACCTGGAAATTTCCAAGCGCATCAACGGTATACAAAAACGCGCGTACAACAAAATCCCTATTGAAATCTTTTATAATCACACAAGCCTGTTTCTTTTCGCTTGGATTTTTTATTTGCTCGCATTTTTTGCGTTTCTATTTTCGCTGGTTTGGCCGCGGCCGCTCTTGCACACCGTCGGGTTTCTTTTGCTTGGCTTAGGATTTTTGCCGCATCTGATTGCGCTGGTCCTTCGCATGATCATCATGTCGCGCCCGCCGGTCACCAATCTGTATGAAACGTTTGTTTTTGTCGGTGTGGTCACTGTTTTGTTGAGTTTACTCACGGAAGTTTTTAATAAAAAATGGCTTGGCATTGTCGTTGGAAGCATATGCGGTTTTATATTCCTGGCGATTGCCGATAAATTTAGCGCCGAGGGAGACACGCTAAAAATGCTCGTCGCTGTCTTGGACTCCAACTTTTGGCTGACAACGCACGTTTTGTCGATCACGATCGGCTATGCGGGTTGTTGTGTGGCTGGCATTATGGGTCATGTTTATATTTTGCAGGCCTTATTTAAGCCAAAGAATAAAGAACTTTTAAATTCAACGTATCGCTATATTCTGGGGATTCTCGGCTTTGGGCTGACGATGGCGTTTTTAGGAACGATGTTAGGCGGAATTTGGGCGGATCAATCGTGGGGAAGATTCTGGGGCTGGGATCCCAAGGAGAATGGGGCGCTTTTGATTGTCCTGTGGACGTCGATTATTTTTCATGCCAAAGTCGGCCGCATGATAAATCCGCTGGGCGTTGCCGTCGGGGCTGCGATGGGATTTATTGTTGTGATGTGGGCCTGGTTTGGCGTTAATCTTTTGAGTATCGGCTTGCATTCGTATGGATTTACGTCGGGCATTGCGGCAAACCTTGCCATTTATGTTGCCCTTGAGGTGGCATTTCTTGGCGCAAGCGTCATTATTTTAGGCAAAAAGGGAATGCCTGTTTAACACAAAAAAATAGGCAAGGCCGATTGTTCTGGCCCTGCCTACTTTTTTAATCCGCATCTTAGAACTTATATTTCAAACCGGCGATAAATTGTCCGTCGGTTTTCTTTTTTCCTGCCGCAGGTTCGGAATTGTAATCCAAAATATATTTCAACTCCAAGTCCATATTTTTGCTCAATGGATTGGTAAACGCTGTTTCGGAGCGCAAAAGAACGCCCGAATCACTCTTTAGCCCGGGATAAACGGTCAAATCTTCGGAAAGAAAAGCTTTGTCAAAGATTTGTTTTTTGGCAAAGGTGTGCAAGAGTGCTGTCAACGCTTCATCATCCGCTGCTTGATTGACACGATGACGGGTAATCCGGTAACCTAAACCAGCGTCGGCATCCCACGTAAAATCTTCACCCTTAAAAATGTGGTACCCAAGACCGGCGCTTGGGGTAATCCGATAGTCAATGTCCGAAAAATAATCGTGGTCAACCAAAAGCTGTCCAAAGCTAAACCAATTATCATCTGTTCCAAAGTCATGGGATAATTTTGCTAAAATATCCCACTTCTGGGTGTCCATGCTTTTGTTGGATTCCGAATAAAACAAGTTTCCCTTAAGCAAAAATTGAGACTTATCAAACTTTTTTAAAGCACTCGCGCTGAGGTTCCCGGCGCTTTTTTGAGTATTCCCGACGGATTTGCTGTAACCGGCAAAAATATCACCCGTCCAGCCGGAAAGAAAACCTTCGTTACTCATCGCATCATTCGCAAAGGCATTCGTGCCAACTGCGGTAAAAATCAACATCAGGCTTGCAAAGGCCAATTTCCATAATTTCAAACTCATGATTGGGACTCCTTTTCTTTGGTCAATTATTTTTTTGCTTTTGCTTCGACGCTTTGCTTTAAATGGTTCATCGCTTTAACGACGATAAACATACAAAAAGCGACGACCATAAAATTGATGATTTTGTTAATAAACATCCCGTATTTAATGGTCACGGCAGGGATAGCTTCGACTGCAGGCTTCAGCACGATTTCAAGATTTGCAAAGTCAACTCCGCCAATAATAAAACCCAAGGGCGGCATAAAAACATCGTTAACCAGCGAATTGACAACACCCCCGAAGGCCGCACCGATCACAATCCCCACCGCCATGTCCACCGCATTGCCTTTGACGGCAAATTCCTGAAACTCTTTGACAATTGACATAGGTTCTCCTTTCGGATTAATAATTTTTCGTATATTAGCACGTTTAAAAAAAATTGGAGCTTTTTGTTTCGCACGCTATAATGCCGGTCATGAAACCGATTACGTCAAAAAGCGCAAAACGCATCATTCTCCAAAAGGCCACACCGGCAAGAATAGCCAGCGTGGCTTTAACGCAATCGCTCGGAAAAATTATCGCTGAAAATATTTTTGCGGATTCTGACCAGCCGTCAGCGGACAAAAGCGCGGTTGACGGGATTGCGATTTCCTTTAACGCATGGAAAAAGGGAAGACTTCAATTTTTAATTAAAGGTATGCAGAAGGCTGGGATTGCCGCGAAAGTCTTGTTAAAACCACAACATTGTTTTGAAATGATGACGGGCGCAGTTGTGCCTAAGAATTGCGACTGTGTTGTTCCTATTGAAGATGTCAAAATTGCAAACGGCTGTGCAACCCTCAAACCTCAAGTACAACTTGCCCAGTGGCAATTTATCCGCCGGCAAGCCAGTGAATACAAAAAAAATGAACGGCTTTTAACCTGCGGGACAAAAATCAATTCTACGCATATGGCTCTTTGTGCGTCGGTAGGAAAAAGTCAGCTCAAAGTTTTTTCACCCAAAATCGCCCTCATCGGGACAGGCGACGAATTAATTGCTGTTGACAAGAAACCGAAATCGTACCAGTCGCGTCGGTCCAATACGTATGCCCTTGAAGCTTTATTGTGTTCGCAAGGTTTTAGCGACGTGAAAAAGTTTCATTTTCAAGACAATTTTTCTGTAATAAAAAAGAATTTAGGCCGTGTCCTTCGGGACTTTGACGTCGTGATTTTAAGCGGGGGAGTGTCGATGGGAAAATTTGATTTTGTCCCCGGAGTTTTAAACGAACTTCAGGTGAAGACCCTGTTTCATAAGGTCAGCCAAAAGCCGGGCAAGCCGCTTTTGTTTGCAAAAACACA
>CAZWOH010000095.1:0-7990 GCA_964635405.1 uncultured Planctomycetales bacterium
TTTATTAGTGCTTGTTTTTCTTTGTCACGGCCTGTCCTTAAAAGCACAGTTTATGGTGGATGATTTTAGGTATGTCGATACGACCCAAATCCCTTCTGTTTACAAGAATTTTTCAGACTTTTTCCTTAAAGCCGACACTCACCACTACAAACCTTTTGATATTCTGATTAATATTTTATTATTTAAAATGTTTTCCACGCCAAATCTGCTTTATGGCTTTAATCTTTTGCTTTTTTATTTTGAAACCTTCTTGCTTTTTATTCTTGTTAAAAAGTTAACACAAAATGAAAAAATTGGTGCGTTGACAGCAATATTATTCGCAGTGCATCCAATCAATGCAGAAATGCTCAGCCATATTACCTTTAATAGTGTATTTGCCGCCGGAGGATTTCTGCAGGGAAGCATGATTTGTTTTTGGCAGCACATTCACTCTTCCAATAGGGTAGGCCAGTGGTTTTTTTTCAGCCTTTTGTTATTTATATTTGCGATATTATCGATAGAGACTTCCTTACTGTTCCCAGCCTATCTTTGTTTAGTGTGCACAATCGTTTCAGCCGACAAAAGGTTAAATGCATTGCGCTCAACGATACCCTTCTGGGGTACGGCATGTATATATTTTTTACTCTGGGTCTTTATGGCAGGACATTCCGGACAATGGCATGATAAAATCCAGCATCTTGGAATCTCATTCTCCCAATACACGGCAACATTAAGTTTTCTCCTGAAATGGTTTAGCAAAAACATGTTTTTTCCCGAAAGTTTTGTCTTTATTAAAAATGCCCAACTGATATCCGAATTCGTATATTTTTGGAATAGTGGATTAATTATCATCATTGGATTGCTTATCTTTTTATTCTGGAAATGGCGGACAACAGCAAAAAGTTTTGCTTTAGGCTGGTTTCTCTTTGGCTTTGCCTTTATGCTGCCTGCGAGCCTTGTCCATGCCTACTCGATGGGTATCGTCATTGAGCCACACTGGTTTTATTTTTCATCGATGGGTTTTTTTATGCTTCTTGCGCTTATCCTCAATGATCTTCGCAAATATATTCAATCAGCACTTTACATAAGTCTACTACTAAGTATTGCAATATTTTGGGGAATAACATCTTACCGACATCATGTTATTGCAAAAACAGAAATTGGATATCTTGAATATTGGTTAAAAAATAGTCCCGGAAATTTACTTCCATCGCTTATGCTCGGCAATTTATACGGAACGTATAAAAGTTGGCCTATTGCAGAAGATCTCATTGATCAAATGGACCTACAAAGTGATTTTTTCATTAAAACCGGTCTTTATTCTCAATCGACCAGATTGCTTGAAAAACTTATTATCTCAGCGCCGCTTCATTCAAAACGGCGATTTTGGGATCACCGCCTGACTGCGCTATATGTCAAAACGAATGAGAACAGCCTTGCCAAAGATCGGCTTATAAAATTCGCGCAACAAAAACTTCCTCGCGAAAATTATTTGATATTGGCAAAAGATCTTGAACGCCTTGAACTTAGAGAGAAATCCATCGAAATCTTAAACCAGGGACTTATATATTATCCCAACGACCCTGACTTGACTTTATTCAAAGCTGTCACTTTCGCAAACCAAACCCATTTCAAAGAAGCAAGGGCCATTTTAAATTCAAATCCCAGCGATCCGCGATTTCCCATGATATTAACTGAAATTGAAAAAATAGAAAAAAATAAGCGGGGCACCCTTGCCATTGACTGATTAATATGTTACACCCTATGCAACAAGTAATATTTGTTGAAAACGGTAAACTATCCGCAAGGGTAGGGCACAAAACTAAAGGGTCCCTGAAAATCCAGATCACAAATTAAAGCCATGACAGGGATAGCCAGTTACCAACAAAAACAAAAAAATTTTGGTCAATGTGCCTATTCTTACGGTAGAATGTAACAAAAAAGAATGGGCTTTTTTATTTAACCTGATAACCTATGAAAGGAGTGATGACGCGACAAAAAGTGGTCAGTCCTAATTTTTAGATAAAAATAAAACCGTAAAATTTAAAAGTCAGCATAAACATACATAAAGGAGAAATTCAATGAAACTTATCAAAAATAGAAGTGGTTTTACTTTGCTTGAAATTATCATCGTTGTTATTATCGTCGGTGTTTTAGCTAGTTTGGCTTTGCCAAGATTCTTTAGCACGGTTGAATTTTCACGCGCTCAAGAAGCCTTATCAGCCATTGCAACCATTCGCGGTGGTTTGGAACGCTATTATGTCTCCAAAGGGAACACTTACGTAGCAGCCACAACAGCTAATATTGATACCGGCGATCCCTTAGCTGGTCAACCCAACGCGCACTTTGCACTTACAGTTGGCACGACAAGTATTAGTGCATATACAATCACGGCGACTCGCAATACGCTAGATGGCGGGGTTGCAACTGACACGGTTGTCCTTACACAAACTGTTGGCGGGATTACTCGTTCTGGGACGACAGCATTTGCAGGTATTAACTAGGACTTAAACGTTACAGTTTAATAGTATCGAAGCAGTATCGGGGAAAACGCAAAGATTTATCCTCTGATGCTGCTTCGATACTGATTTAAAATGCTCTCACCTAAAACTGTATGAAAACTTTTGTCGACAAAAAAGCATTTACGATCATGGAAATCCTCATCGTCGTCATTATTGTCGGCATTATTGCCGCTTTTGCAATTCCAAATTATGGTAGATCCGTCGCCCAAAGTCATTATCAAGATGCCGTCATGCAGCTTTCAGCAATCCGTACTGCTAACCAAATTTACTTTGCACGGACAGGAGCCTACTGGCCGAATACCCCTGGTCAAACTATTGCTGCTATTAATGCAAATTTGAGCCTTAACATTATTGAAAATCGAAAAACATATACGTGTAGTCCGGGAACCACTATAGGAACAACATTTACCTGTACAGCTGTTTATAATGCTACTGGTAGCGACACTTTTACCGCTACTGTCAACGAAAATCCTTTAAGTACAACTAATCCACAATGTACAGGGGGAACTTGTCCTTAATCTGAGTGATTTATGAAAATTCTACGAACACTTCGAAAAAAAAATAAACTCAAAGCATTTACAATGACGGAAGTTGTCATTGCCACCCTTATTTTTTCATTGGCAATGGCTGGTGTTTTTGCGAGTATTTCTAATCTGCGTCAGCCTGCCATTGAATCAACTCAAGAGGTCACCGCAGCTTTTATTGGGAAAAGGGTCCTTGAAGACTTACGAAAAGAAGTCAGCGCGGCGACATGGAACAGCGGAAATCTTGCAATAGGCAGCTACGGCCCGATTGAGGCGGCGAAGGTTGGCAATCAAACTTATTTCTACAATTACATTGTCACAAGTGACCCAGGAACAAATGCACGCCAAGTGACAATTAATATTTTTTGGTGATTAAAAGATGCGTATCTGCTCTCTTTCTAATCATGCGATGACCTTAATTGAGCTTATTGTGGCCTCGATTTTAGTTGGAATTGTTACCTTGGGGCTTATTGCGGCTGAACAAGCCATTCGCATGTCGCGTCAATCGTCTAATCGTGATTCCCAAATTTCGGCACAACTGCAAGCAGCGATGACAGCGTTAAGCAAAGATATAAATTCTACAGTTGGAGATGCTAGCGATACGGGAATTTATCAATATGCCGTTGGAAATAATCTTAGTGTATGCTTTCGTTATGCGCAAGGGGATCCTAATATTTACAGCGATGATCGCTGGAGTTGCTGGACAGCTAATACGGACACGGACAGCGGATTATTATCTGCTTGCCGTAACTTAGCTCTTCCCACAAGTGATTGTCGTCTTTCATTGGCACCTACTAAAATCGATTGGGCAACACTCACATTTGATGGGACTTACACCACATTTTTTTCTGTGCTTGATGATTCCGCAGCCGTCATTGCGCCTGCATCCGCGATAATTACGGGAAGAAAAATTTCGTACATCGACATTCAACTTAAATCACGCTTTAATCCCGCCGTTGCCAGCCATCCTATCGAAAACCCTGAGTATACGCTGACCTCACGATTTAGCCCGGTCGGGTTAAGTCGATAAACTTACGAAAAATATTTTAAATTATTTTTTATTTAAAAGCGGTTGGCTCTGGAGAGCAGAATTACTTTGTTTCTTTAAAGTCTTTTCTAAAAGCAAATTAAGTTCTTTATCTTTAGGGTAAAGACGAATCCCTTGCTGCAAAAACATTATCGCGGGCTCATAAAAACCAAAGATTTCAAAATTTTTAGCCACCGCCGAGTAAACTTGCGCAGATTGATCATCCAGCAACAACTTAGAAACAGTCTCAAAAGAATGCTCAAATCCTTCATGAATAAATTGTAAAACCGCAAGCCGTGAATAAACATTTCGGCGATCGTCAGGGCTTAAATCTTGCCGAGTTAAAAACTTAAGGATGTCAATCGCCTTCTGATCCTGTTGCGTTAAATGATAAATATCTACAAGGTTTAAACGGCTTATTGTACTATTAGGATCAACCTTAATGGCTTCCAAGAAATTAACTTCTGCCTGGCGATAATCCAACTCTTTTAATGAAATAAGCCCTGCAGTTATTCTCGCATCGATATGATTTTTGTTTATTTTTAAAGCTTTTGCGATCATCGAACTTGCAATTTTAATATCTCCCATTTCAGAATAAATAAGTCCTAATTTTGCATAAATGTCCGCCAAGGAATACTGGGCGTACGGTGAAATCGCAAAACGCTTCAAATAAATTTTATAATAATTTATAGCTTTATTATACTCTTTCGACTGAAAAGCATGATTTCCAACGGCGTTTAACGGCATAGGATTTAAGACGATATTCAACCAATATTCACTATAAGTTTTTTCACTTTTGGCTATCACGTTAAATCTTTGCGTAACATAAAACAATGTTATACATATAGTAAAAACTAATAACGCAAAAAAAGTCCGAGGAAGAAACGGTTTAAAATAATCGAAACAAATCGATATCAAAATAAAAAATCCCATCGAACTAATAAAAAACCAATAGGGTTCAATTACGAGTCCGACTTCTAAATGTCCTAAGCTTCCTGGCAATAAAAACAAGAAGCCCATGAAAAACCAAAAACAAACAAATGAAACCTGGCGAAAAATTTTAAATCGTCGAACCCACTCAACGAACAATCCTAGAACAATGAGCAATATCAAAAAATTTAACAAAGCTTGGGTCGGAGCAAGAGGAGAAATGGAGTAAATCCAAATGTGGTTTATAGGGATAAACAATTTTTCAAAGTACCAGAGCCCCAATTGACAAAGTGATCCAAAAAAAGTTAGAGTTGTTAGCCCTAAATATTCAAATTTTGTTGTTATCCTAAGCGAAACAGACCCATCGGCGCATAAAGAACGCCATAGCATGAATAGAACGATTGTAATCACAGCAAAAGGAAGGGTTGAAAAGAATGCACTTTTAAAACTTTCCCGTCGATAAAAATATGCCCAACAAAACAGATACGCTGAAAGAAGCCATGATGTCTCAAGCAACAAAAACGAAATTAACGCAGAAAGAAATGAAAATAAAATATTGTGGAGTTTTTTATTGTAAATATATCGATCATAAAAAATGAAGCTCAGTTGAAAAAAAAGCGCCGAAAGCAACACAGCACTAAAAGTAATTTGATTTACAATCTCGGCATTAATCGGATGCAAACAAAAAAGAAGTGCTGCTAGCAATGAAACCCGCCGTGCCTGTGTGAATATCAAAGCAATCCTAAACAGACAAAAAACATTAAAATAAAACAACGTTATGTTCAAAATACGAAATGGGACGACATTCTCTCCCCATAAATAAAAAACATAATTATTAAGCAAACCATTCAGCGGACAGTAATGTTGTGTTGAAGTTTTTGAAAATTCGGCAAATACAGACGCCCACGAAGGGGCCTTAAGATTCATATGCGTAAAATCATCATACTTGAAACCATTATGCAGTGTAGGTAAATACGTCACCAAGCAAACAGCGAGTAAAAAAAAGGCTGGGAAAAACTTCGAATCAAAAGTGCGCCTAACCAATTGGCCCAAAATCGATTGTTTATTAAAAAGAGTTTTCATAAAGTTTTATTTTATTAGTTTAAACCACACGATACTGTTCCATCGTCGGGATTTCTCAGGAGAATAACGAAGAAAAGGGAACCACTTCTTAAATGTCCTAAAACCACCGTTTTCATTGATCCAAAGTGCATACTCGACATATTCAGGATAATTGGAAAGATGGTTTTCTTCCGTACGCGCCCGCAAATAATATACAAAGCTGATCGCAACCAAAGCCAGCGTTTGTTTTATCGCAACCGCTGTTCCTGCAATTGAAAAGAATGGCAGTGAAATCAGCCACCAGCTTGTTACTTTTGCCAGATACGCCGGATGTTTCGTAAAACGATACGGACCGTCGGTAATAATCCCCCGATAGGTGAGATTAGACATCCGATACCCGAAGGCGACCGTTGCCAAACCATAAACAGCAGACAATGCAATAATACTTGCTCCGCATAAATAATAAAAATGCGGTGTAAACATTAGCCACTGGTCCCATGTAAAACCGCTTTCATAATGCAATCGGCCAATCCCAATCCAATGATAAAACGGCTCATAACACGCCAAACAGACCCACCAACCTAAAATTGTCGGTTCCGTTGACTGGATATGTGTATCAAGGATCCGCAAAGTCAAAAGATATCCCAGCACACCATAAAAAACGTCCGCTGTATAAAAAATATTCAATAAATGGTTATAGAGACCAATAAACGTATGACCACTTTTCCAATCAAATGAAAAAATCAAATGCAAGTATTCAACGAGAAGACTGAACATAAAGGGAAGAAAAAACGCTTTAATAAACCAAACCCTTGAATGTTCCAAAAGAAAAATCCACTTGACCTGTTTGTGCCGGCCAGTTATAAGACACCCCAAATGCCAATAACTATCATACGGATTTTTTTGCCGGCGATCAATATAATGGAAGTAGAACAAACTTAAAAAAATAATCCACGGGCCTGCATACTTTAAAAAATTAAAAAAATATCCATAAAAGACAATGCCCTGCGGAGATTCCCTATAAAAGGGATTTAACCAGTACAATCCCAAAATAATTAAAAACGTCGCGAATAATCCAATCAACTTTGTAACGAACCGCTGCTGGTTAAATGCCCCGGGCTCGGTTAACCCGCAAGATTGGCGACGATAAGCTTTCAAAAAATAAAGGTCATTGATCCACAGAACGCCTGCGCTGAGCAATAAACCA
Organism: uncultured Planctomycetales bacterium; assembly: GCA_964635405.1. Taxonomy (GTDB): domain Bacteria; phylum Omnitrophota; class Gorgyraeia; order Zapsychrales; family JANLHA01; genus JADLGJ01. The sequence continues at coordinate 7,252 of CAZWOH010000095.1, forward strand.
ACGGCCATCCAAAAAACTTGCGTATCCGCAGAAAAAACACAAAAAGCCATCCAGGTAAAAGAAAAGAATAATAGCAGGACAAGAAAATTGAAACGAAAATTAGATGAAGAAGAGGGACAAATTCTGGATGATTTCATATGGTTTTGAATGAAATGTTGTGCGGATTATAACACGTTATTAGATTTAGATGAAACATTTGCATTAATTTTTTATTCAATGAAATGTGTTTCGAACTTGTCAGAGCAAATATCTTCTGCTATGATAACCCAAATTTTATGGGCCGATAGCTCAGTTGGGAGAGCGCCTGCTCCGCAAGCAGGAGGCCGGGGGTTCAACTCCCCCTCGGTCCACTTTATTTTCTTACACAACGTTTAAGAAAATGAAGTGGATGCCGCAACTTCCCCTAATTTAGATGAGTTGCGGCGCCACGAGGTAGTAATAAAAAAAGTACCTGACCAAGTACTTTTCTCAAAAATCACCAAGAAGAACCTCAGCGCCACAATTAAGTAGATGTCGTAGGGAACGGTCGCGACCGTTCCCTACAAAACAAAAAATAACATGCACCGTTTTATTTCCCCAAATGCTGATTTACAATCCAAATATCTGACCATTACCGATACAAAAGAGATCCATCATCTGACAAACGTTTTGCGTTTGCAGAAAGAAAATGAAATTACAATTTTCAACGGCCAAGGCGATGAAGCCCTGGCTAAAATTGAATCGATAACCCCCAAAAGCA
>CAZWOH010000096.1:0-7966 GCA_964635405.1 uncultured Planctomycetales bacterium
CCCTTGCCGCCTAAAACATTTTTTGTCAAATCACTGCCTTTGGCCTCCGCTTTACCGGCGCCGTACGAAAACACGTGTTTCTTTGCCATTTCAAACTGCCTTTCTGTTAATGATAATAAAAATAAATTTTATAAACGCTCTTTCAAATACGAAAACAAAAGATCAACGCTGACACGCTCTTGCTTCATCGTGTCGCGGTCACGAACCGTTACTTGGCCATCTTCCAAAGATTGAACGTCGACAGTCACACAAAAAACCGTACCAACTTCATCCTGACGACGATAGAGTTTTCCGATCGCAGCAGAGTCATCATACACACAAACAATCTCTTTTTGAAGCTCTGATTTGATTTTTTTTGCCAGGGCCACAATGCCGTCATTTTTCTTAAGCAAGGGTAAAATCGCAACCTTGACGGGCGCGAGCTTCGGATGAAACTTCATAACAACACGGGTTTGGTCATTGACGATTTCTTCATGATACGCATCCGCGATAAATGCCAGCGTCGCGCGGTCCACCCCGCCGGAAGGCTCGATGACAAAAGGATAAAACTTTTCGTTGGTGATATTGTCCTGATAGGTTAATTCTTTGCCGGAAAATTTCGCATGCTGTTTCAAATCATAGTCGGTGCGGTTGGCAATGCCCTCTAACTCGGACCAGCCAAAGGGGAAATTGTATTCGATATCCGTGCATCCGGCGGCGTAATGCGCCAACTCGTCCTTAGCATGTTCGCGTTTGCGCAAATTTTCTGACCGCATCCCCAAATCCAAATACCATTGAAAACGCTCATTAATCCAACGCTCATACGCGGCCGGCGCATTCTCTGGACGGGTAAAATATTCGATTTCCATCTGTTCAAATTCACGGGTGCGAAAAGTATAATTACCCGGCGTGATTTCATTTCGAAACGATTTGCCAATTTGCCCGATGCCAAAAGGCAAACGACGATGTATGGCATCAAGCACGTTTTGAAAATTGACAAAAATCCCCTGCGCCGTTTCGGGACGAAGATAGGTGACGCTGTTCTCATCTTCCACCGCACCTAAAAAAGTCTTAAGCATCAAATTAAAAGGGCGTCCGTCGGTAAAATCACTTTTGCCGCAATTAGGACATTTGTCCCCGACGTGATCTTGGCGAAAACGTTTCTTACAAACTTTGCAGTCAACGAGGATATCAGAAAAATTATCCGTATGTCCTGACGCCTTCCACGTCATAGGATGCATCAAAATGCTCGCATCCAGGCCCACCATGTCTTCTCTATTATGGATAACAGTGTTCCACCACGCGTTTTTGACGTTACGCTTAAGCTCTGCGCCAAAAGGGCCATAATCCCAAGCACTTGCCAGTCCCCCATAAATCTCGGAAGACTGAAAGATAAAGCCCCGCCGTTTGCATAGCGAGACAATTTTTTCCATATCGGTAGTCGTTTGCATTGAGTTCTGATTAAAATTTTTTAAAAAGGATTAATTCAAATAAGGTTTCATTCTAACAAAAGAAAATGCAAACGCAAGATTTTTGTCTACCCGGTAATCTTTATAAGCTAATGCCCGAACCTTTAAAAACGGTTCCGTAATATTGCGAAAGACTTTGAACCGAAACCTTAATAAACTGCGCTACGACCAATGTCATAATCACCATAATGACTGTAACGATAATTTTATTATTTCGGCTTCGGGTCGGGTGAAGCCAAACCATAGGTACACTCCAAAAAATCGAAATTGGAATAAAACATATAAAACTGATCCAAAGGGCCACCCCATTAAAATACCAAGGCGCCTTTTTTTGAGTTTCCATTTCTTTATTCATTAAAAAAGGATTTCCGACCAAAACTTCATTGCAAAAACGGCATTTGATCGCCTCATCCTGTATCTCTTCGGCGCAGAACGGACATTTTTTCACGATGCGATTTTCCTCCACTCTTCTGATGGCATTGAAAAGCTGTATTTCTTCGTCGGAAATTTACCCCGTTTAACTTCCTCTTTAAATTTCTTGATCCCTTTTTTCATCAAAGCGCTGACATCCACATATTGTTTGGCAAACTTCGGATGAAACCGCGCGAACATTCCCAAAAGATCATGTGTGACCAAAACCTGCCCGTCGCACGCGCCACCCGCTCCGATGCCGATAGTTGGAATTTTTAAAATCTTGGTAATCTCAGCTGCCAGCTTGTCGGGAACACATTCTAAAACAATACTGAAACATCCAGCTCTCTCTAAAGCCTTCGCTTGCTCAATAATCTTTTTGGCACTTAAAGCATCCTTGCCCTGAACTTTAAAACCGCCCAATTTGTCGGCGGTTTGGGGCGTTAATCCGACGTGGCCCATAACCGCAATCCCGCAGCTAACAATTCTTTTGGCAACATTTAAACAATCATCAAACCACTCTAATTTCACAGCATCGCACCCTGCCTCATGAATAAAACGCTCCGCATTTTTAACCGCATTTTGCAAATGAACCTGATATGAATCAAAGGGCATGTCCCCAACCAAAAGCGCATTTTTAACAGCGCGGCGCACCGCTTTGGTATGATGTAACATTTCGGCCATGCCAACTTCTTTGGTCGACTCAAGGCCCAAAACAACATTGGCCAGCGAATCTCCGACAAGCACGATATCAATGCCGCACTCATCGACAACAGAAGCCAGCGGAAAGTCATAGGCGGTTAACATCGTGATCTTTTGACCGCGCTGCGACTTGTCTAGAACTTGTAAAATTTTCTTCTGTGAATCACTCTTCATGATTTTAAAGATTTTAAAATAGCCTGGGCAGCTTTTTTGCCGGAAGCCATCGCATCAACAAGTGTAGAAACCCCCTCAATCGCATCTCCTGCTGCATACAAATACGACAGAGATGTTAAAGATGTTAAAGGATCCGTCCAAATCGAACCGTTCTCATTAATTTTTAAATTTGCTCCCCAAAAAAGCGGCGCGGCGTTCGTTTTAAACCCTTGCGCGAGGATGACTGTTGAAGCTTCCACCACAAACTCGGAAGCTGGCACAGGCTTGATTTCCCATTTGCCGCTGCCATCCGTATCCGCAAAATCCATACGCACACACTGCACACCGCTTGCAAAATTGCCTGTAGCTAAAATTCCCAGCGGTTTAGCCAAGGCCTCCAAATGAAGCCCTTCCTCTTGAGCAAGTTCAAGATCGTCGGGATAAACTTTCAAATCTTCAGCCGTTTCCGGAAAAATCAACGTGACTTGCCGGCCTATACGCAAACAAATCCGGGCACAATCAAGCGCAGCATTTCCATGCCCAATCACCGCAACACGAGGACCGATCAAAGGAACAGGATTTTTTTTATACTGATCTTCAAAACGCGCATTGGCGCTCAAAAGAATTTCCTTGGCATAATAAACTCCGCCTAAATCAGCGCCGGCAAGCTCATGCAAAGCGGTGCTGTTTTTTCCAATAGTCAACAGGACTGCCGAATATCCTTCGCTTAAAAATTGCTCCAAACGCATGCTTTGCCCGACGGAAAAGTTCGTTTTAAATTCAACACCCAAAGACCGGATCTCTTCGATCTGCGCATCCAAAACATTTTTGGGCAGACGAAACTCGGGGATTCCAAAGCGCAGTATCCCGCCGCAGAGCGGCAACATTTCATGAACCACAACTTTTAAACCAGCTTGCGCTAACCGGCTGGCTGCTGTCAAACCCGCCGGACCCGAACCGATGATTGCAACTTTTTTTCCTGTGGGATGAATGATTTTTTTTGCGGCAAAACGTGGACGCCCATGATCGGATGCGTAACGCTCTAAGGCGCGGATACCAATCGGAATTTTTTCCTGCGAAAGAACACACGCCTTTTCACATGGCGCCAAACACACCCGGCCGCAGATGGCCGGCAAGTCATTGGCTTCACGGATTTTGGCCAAAGCCCCGACGCTATCTCCTTCACGGACCAAACGAATAAAGCCTGGAATATCCACGCCCAAAGGACATCCGTGATTGCAGGGCGCATCATGACATTGCGGACAACGGATGCCTTCTTCAATCATCGATTTCTTCGACAATCCTAAAGAAATCTCCTGAAAATTTTTGCTGCGTTTGACCGCAGGCTGATAGTGAGGTTTGATTTGTGTCATTTTCCAAGCAGTCCCGGAAAAAATTTGGTAATCGAACGGGTCATATCATCCGAATCGTGTTCCTGCCCGTCATGCTCTTCGCGGCTTTGATAAGCCCCGGTACGAATCTTATAATGTTCAAAATTAACGCTGTGCCCGTCGAATAACGGTCCGGATACGCAAGCTAAAACCACTTGTCCCTCGACGCGAACGCGACATGAGCCGCAAAATCCCATCCCGCAAGAAATGGCCGGTGTCAACTGGACCAACGTCTTGACCGATTTTTCTTTTGTCAAACGGCAAACCGCCTGCATCATTTCGACCGAACCGACAGCGTAAACCTGCCGGACAACTTCGGTAGCCAAAATATCCTTTAACATTTCGGAAGCTAATCCACGGCGTTCATAACTGCCGTCTTCCGTGGCAATCACAAGCCGACTGCACGCAATTCGCATCTGAGGCTCCAAGGTCAAACTGGCTTTTGTTTTTGCGCCGATAATCCCGATGACTTTATTACCAGCTTTTTTAAGCGCTTTGCAAATCGGTAAAATCCGTGCCGTCCCAACACCGGTGGCTAAGCAAACGACAACACCGGTTTTGGCGATTGTTGCCGGCTGTCCCAAAGGGCCCAAAATGGAAAAAATCTCCTCGCCAATCGTCAAACTGCCCAAATGCACAGTTGCCGGACTATTTTCCTGGACAATGACCGTAATCTGCCCGCGCAAAGGTTCGGCCTCGGCAACCGGCATCGGAATCCATTCTCCGCCCTCAACGGTGATAATCATGACAAATTGCCCGGGCGCAATGCGTGCGGCAATCAGCGGCGCCTTAATATCCAAGCGCTTGACATCTTTCGCAAGAATTTGTTTGTTAAGAATTTTAAACATGCTACTCAACTTTTAACTGTGTCGTTGATTCCAAAACTCCATCACCATTATTCGTCGAGGTCACAAAATACTTAATGTTCGACAAAGCTTGCAAAAGCGGCTTAAGAAACTCCTGGGCCATTTGTGCGTCGGCATCTTCCTTAGGCGCACGAGCTTCGTAATCCTTAATTTGCTTCGAAAGATTTTTTGCGCGTTCTTCATTAGCCGCAATTTCTTTTTGGGCTGTTTCAATATCTTTCTTTAAAGTCTCCTTCTGGCTGGAAAGATCGGCCGTCGGGTCAACGGTCGTTTCAAATTGAAGAAGATTCTTTTTCTTCGTTATAAGCTGCGTATTTAACTCTTCATTGCTGGCTTTGATACCGTCGAGATTCTTTTGGCTTCCTGTGATAAAAGCCTGCCGCTGGACCTTGGCCTGTTGCGCCATTTTTGTCGACCAATCGACAAGCTCACCAGCTTTGCCCATCAAACGGTCAAACTCGACAAAAAACAGCGAGTTTTTTGACCCCAAAGCAGATCGCAAAGCGCTATTAATCGTTATCGATTTATCAGGATTTTTAAACGCATCCAGGGACGCTTTTAAAATGTCGATATTGCTCGCCAACAAAAGGTAATTATCCGCAAAAGTGTAACTGAGTGTAAGACTGTTGACAAAAGGAACCGGAATAAAACGGATCAGCTGCTGGCCATAGGTTTCTTCCTCTGGCCGCAAGTTTGGTTGAAGGGCAAGCAGTTTATTAATGAGCGCTGTCGCTTTTTATATATCGGTGTTTTTGAAAAAAAAAAAAATTTTAGGAATAGGAAAATTGCCCGTCGTGTCAACGTCCGTCAAATAAATCCCAAACTCCTTACCTAAAACCGGCAAAACATCTCCCTCGATCGAAAGTCCAAGCATTTTTTCATACCCGCCGATCATTTGATCGACATCAAATGGCCGGCCTGTGGCCTTGCCTTGCGCGGCCATCCCCTCTTTATATTGTTGAAACATCAGCGGAAAATCCAGGCAACTGCTCCACTGATAATACAGCGCATCCCATGGAACAAATTTTGCGGAATGGTTTTCGATCGGAGCGCATGAATAAAAACCTTTCATCGACGGGTCAATTTTTTCTTTATCAAAATACAAACCCGCTTTTGAAGTCCAGACATCCGCTGTCGAATTTGCAAAAACCAAACTCTCCAAACCCTTAAGCTGCTTTAACGAGTCTTCCATTTGCCCGGCATAAAGCGCGGTTTTAGGATCTTTAGACATTTGGGCCGCTTGAGCGCTGACCATTTCGGATATCGCGTGAATATCCAAAAACCCGACGGTGTGCGTGTCCAAAAAAAACTTTTGCATACGCTTGGCAAACGCAGCATCACCCAGAAGCGCTTTTTGTTTTTTTGCAAAAACATCAATCGCGGACTTGGCTGCGTTTTCACCGATCCCCATAACAAGAATGTCGCCCACCCGGACATACGCCAAAGTCAACGAACCATCCTTATTGGAAATCAGGTTAATTTCCTTGCCGTTGTAGCGCATCGTATCGGTTTTGAAATCCTTGTTAAACTGACCTAAAAACTTTAGAACGATTTCACCCGCCGCAAAATCCGAAGAAATCCGCGTTGCAACAAAAATATTTCCCGCCAACTGCGTTATCACTTTTTGAATTTCTTGTGGAGTCTTCGCTTGCAGATCTTTTAAACTATCGTCGGAATAAACAGCCAGGACAACCTCCTGGCCAAAAAGTGCTTTTAATATTTTTTGATTCTGCGGCGAAAAAACATTGGACAGCTTTTGCTGGGTTTCATCGAAGGCCTGCGGCGCCACCGACATTGCCCCTGCAAACTTTTTATAATCCATGCTTTTAAAATCACGAAAAAGTTTTGTTGTCGTAAATTTTTCGATACGGGAACTTAAGTCCGTCGTGCGCAGATAAAAAACAGGCTGGGTCGGCAAAACGCTTTCCATGCTAATCTTGCCGCGGTTATGCTGTAAAAAGAAAAATGCTACAACCCCAGAGGCAAGAACAACAACCCCAACGACGATCAAGATTAATTTCTTCATATCCATCCTTTTCATTAAATAAATACTAACTCCCAAACCCTAAACCCTAACCCCCATAAAAATCTCTGCATTTTTATTTAAAACTTCTGCCGCGTCTGTGTCAGTGATATTTTTAAGTTTGATATACGCCTCGAACGATTTGAAAACATCTTTTGGCGTTGACTTAAAACCACCGCCCAACTCGTCGGGATAATTAAAATAGACCGGCGAATCGGTCTCGATCAAAGTTTGTTCAATCGGCGCATGCGCGATCGCCTCTTGCGACTGTGGGCTAAATGCCAAAGCCGGACCAAAAGAAATATAATAACCGCTTTTGATTATTTCATCAAGCACATCTAAGGGACCGCTATACCAGTGAAAATTCGCTTTTTTAATTCCAAACTCTTTGACCGTTTCAAAACATTCCCGCCACGTTCCCCGCGTATGCACAACGACGGGCTTTTTAAAATTTTTTGCCAACGCAAGCTGACGTCGAAAAACTTCGCGCTGCTCATTTTTTTTCTGGTCATCTTTTCGGACCCATTTGTACCAAAAATCCAAACCGATCTCCCCGACGACATCGGCTTGACTGATATTGTTTTCGATAAAAGCGTACGACTCTTCTAATTCTGTCAGTTTAATCTCGCCGGGATGAATGCCTAATCCAAGATAAATCTTTATACTGGAAGCTCGAGGATGGACGTTAGACGCTGGACGCTGGCGTTGAGATGTTGATAAAAATGTTGTTTCATACTGGTTCTTAATGCTTAAATTTTTTTTCATGGCGGCAAGGTCGGTGCTGACAGCCAAAACGGCAGAGACCCCGCCGTGAAACGCCTGTTCTAAAGCGCTGTCCAAATTTTCGACGTGATCAAGATGAGCGTGCGTATCGATAAGATTTATCATTAAATTTAAAAAAAATCTTTCATAATATTTGCATTTGTAGGGGCGTATTGCAATACGCCCCTACGGAATAAACATCGTATTATT
>CAZWOH010000097.1:0-7948 GCA_964635405.1 uncultured Planctomycetales bacterium
ATGAAACCCCGAAGCGGGCGATGATGATTTTGTTAGAAATCATCGAGCGTTTTAAAATAGGGGGACGGAGCCCTATTAATTTTAATATTTGCTTTGATTAGTTCCATTTGATATTATTGATCATCTCAGTAAATTCCCCTATTTAATAATCTACCCCTTTGATCTTAGGAGGTAGTATGTCAAAAATTTTAGTTCCAACCGAAGTCATTGAAAACAAAATATTCCTCATCCGCCAGCAAAAAGTAATGATCGATCGCGATATTGCCGAACTTTATGGGGTTGAAACAAAGTACCTCAACCGCCAAGTCAAGCGAAACCAAACCCGATTCCCTCAAGAATTTATGTTCCAGCTTACAAAAGCGGAGAAGGACCAACTGGTGACAATTTGTCACCGGTTCAGATCGCTAAAACATTCCGTCTCTTTGCCTTACGCCTTTACTGAGCATGGTGTAGCAATGTTAGCCAGTGTTCTTAATAGTCAGGCCGCTGTTGAAATGAGCCTGTTGATCATTAAGACTTTTATTAAATTGCGAGAGTTCCTTTCGACCCATCAGGAAGTGTTAACAAAACTGCAAGATCTCGACCGTAAAGTGGATCGTCATGATGAAGAAATTAAGGCGATCGTTGAAGCCATCCGCCAACTCATGATTCCGCCGCCAGAGACGAAAAAAGGAAAGATCGGATTTTGTAAGGAATAGAGAAAATAACAGAAGGTGGGGGGACACAAGTAAAGACGTGAGTAAAGGCGGGGGACACGCGCCGTAACCCGAATTAATTAAGGTCCAGTTGTGTGTCCCTAAGTTTTTTAAAACAGCTGGGGAGACAAAATCCCGTGCCTGTCCTGATAAAACTAATGGTAGGAGAATATGAATAATTTTAGATTTTTGTTGAGCCATATTTTTATATTGTTGATCGTTTTTAATTCAATTTGCTATGCCGAACCTTCTCGGGAGGCTCTCGATAAAATTACCGCGCGAGGAAAATTGCTAGCTGAATATGATGCGGCGTGTTGGACGGCGACTGATGTTATGAGGAGCTCTTCAAAAATAGATCCTGCATTAGTTCAGCGGTATATCGCCAGAAAGATTGGCAAAGAGTGGGAAGTTGTTTTTGGTCAGTTCAATCCCAAAAAAGACGCGTTTATTGTCAATTACAAGTATTTAAATAATTTAGATTCTGAAAAAAAACAAAAAGTACCTTATGAGGATACGGATTATTACTATCAGGCAGCTATTGCTATTGAAAAGGCGATAGATGCATTTAATCAGACAAATACTTATCAGCGGTCTTTTAACGTAGCTGTTTTACCTAATGACGATAATTTTTATGTTTACATTTATCCGGCTGTATTAAAAAAAGATATTTATCCTTTAGGCGGTGATTGGAGATATTTAGTTTCAGGAAAAACATTTAAGATTTTAGAAACAAGGCAATTGCATAAAGTGATTTTTGAGCCAGAGTTGCCCATGCCTGGTGGAGTTGAAAGCGGTTTTCATATCGCAGTTCTTGATGATATCCCTGAGGACACAGACGTATTCTATGTATTAACAAGGAGGCCATCTGCTGAGGAGCTTATAGCGACAAAGAACTGTGTTTATAAAATTAACAAAGATGGGGAAATTGCATATTTAGGTTTAGCCCAGGACATTTTTGGAAAATAGCGACGGAGCCCAGTAATCCCGAACATTAAGCCAAGGGTATAGTTATTGCGAATAAATAGAGGAAGGAAAATAAATATGCGGGCATTTGTTAGTGTTTTCACTTTAATAGCAATTTGTGGATGTGCCTTTACGGGTATTGATAAAAATCAGTCGAAAGAAAATCAGTCTATGCCCGTGGAAGTTTTGGGCTCGGCCTTGACTGTGTTTCAAAAGCCTCAAGAATTGTTGTTGGTTGGCGTGCTTTTACAATATCGTTCACAAACTTCTAAATGGCCAGAAAAGATTGAAGATTTGAAGGTGCTTTTTTCAGATACTTCTTCCAATAATCAACCTGATAACGGAGCGTCAACGGGAGACTCGATAGCAGGCATAAAAGAAATCAATTTTATTACTAAAGAGAACAAAGACTTGTTGGTCAAATATACCAATGAAAAAATGTCGGAAGGCAGATTTATTTTAAGGCCACCTTTAAATGAAAATGAACAGTATCAATATTGTTCATTTCAAAACAATGACTCTGACTGTAATACTTTTTCCCCGATTGCTATTAGTGTTTCCTTTAATAATGAGAATATTAAGACTTCAATAACGCCTGGTAATGGTAGCAAAGTTAATTTTGATGAGATTTTGATGTAGCCTTTATGTCGCAGTTTAGGTCAGGCAACAGGTTCTTGTATTGTTTCCAAATGCAAACGTGTGTTTCTATAAATTTTTAAATTTCTTTTTTTCCCTCCCTTAAGGGGATGATAAAATATTTTCCGTCATGCAAAAGACCGCCCCTGCGATATCCAGATTCCAGAAACTTGTCAACGACATTTCCTATCTTTACCTTAAGGCCCGAAAAAGTCAGGTCCAATTTGCCTGGGAAACGGGCCGGCGCATCGTCGAGGAAGAGCAAAACGGACAGATGCGCGCTAAGTATGGGGCGGCACTGATAACCCGTGTTTCCGAAGCTCTGACAAAGAAACATGGTCCTGGTTTTTCTGAAACGACCTTGGCGAAGATGCGTCAGTTTTTTGTGCTTCACCCAATTCTTCCGATATCGGAAAAATTGGACTGGAGCGATTATGTCGAACTCTTGCCGGTCAAGGATAGAAAGATGCGCCAGCGTCTTGAGCAGCGCCTGCTTAAAGAAGGCTTAAACAGCTTACAGCTTCGACAGTTGGTCCAGAAGGTCCGCGATTTTCCCGACAAGAATGCCATTTCAAAACTTCCTCCTTTAAAACGGCCCGCGGACTTAAAGCTCCACACGTTTTCCAAATCTCTCTTGAGTGTCAAATTAAAAGACGGCGATGTCTTGATCGACTGCGGATTCTTTGTCAGCTGGCCGGTCGCAAAAGTCGAACTTAAAAATCTCGACCTGACCGAAACGATGTCTTACACATATGCCGCCACGATCGACCGCGTTGTCGACGGCGACACGCTCTTGGTTCTCATTGAGGCCGGTTTTGGAATCATCGTGCATGACAAACTCCGTCTGCGCGGAATCGACACGCCGGAATTAGGGACGCCTGAGGGCGAGCGAGCCAAAAAATTTGTCGAGAAGCTTCTGCCTGCCGGTTCTACCATCGTCATCAAATCGCACAAATGCAAGACCGATCTGCACGGCCGCTTCGTTGTGGACGTGTTTTATCGGCAAGACGTTACGGATGCGGATGAAATTCTCAAAGACGCCGTGTACCTTAACCAACAGCTTCTTGATGAAGGCTACGCGGTTCGAATGGCAGAATAGGAAATAAATATGAAAAAGTGAGAATTCGACCCTACGGATGAAGAATTATGGCAGCGCAGCTTAATGAGTTCGTGGGAAACGAGATTTAATTTATTAAACAGGTTCTAACCTCGCTTTAAGTCACCGACCCTGATTTTAAGCCCTTGTTGCTTAATAAGTTGCGATGATTTTTTGTTGTCTCTTGCCATAAGGGTTAAAATTCTTATAAAAGTTATTGAAGATGATTCGAAACATGTTATATTTACATTGTACATATGAATAATCTTAAGTTTGATTGGGACAAGAGCAAGGCCTCCTTAAATAAAAAGAAACATGGTGTTTCTTTTGAAGAGGCTGTGACTATTTTCTATGATGAAAATGCTTTAGAGTTTTTTGATCCAGATCATTCAGAGAATGAAGATCGGTTTATTATGTTGGGAATGAGCTTTAAGGCACGTATCCTGATTGTTTGCCATTGCGTTAGAAGAGAAGGGTCGTTGATTCGGATTATCTCGGCAAGAAAAGCAACGAAACACGAAGCTAAGAATTACTAGGAGGGAAAAACATGAGAAGCGAATATGATTTTTCAAAAATGAAAGGCCGCCGCAATCCATACGCAGCGCGTTTAAAAAAGCCTGTCACAATTCGTTTAGGTGATGACGTTATTGCGTATTTTAAGTCTATGGCGGATCAGTTGGGGGTTCCTTACCAAAACTTAATTAATCTATATTTGCGCGATTGTGTCCAATCTCATCGTAAGATTGAGTGGATAGCGCATTAAACAGATTCTAACCTCACTTTAAGCCAGCACCCCAGATTTTGATTTTGGTTTTTGCCCAAGTCAAAATCTGATGATTTAGAAAAGGGATTTGACGACAACCTCAGCGCTCCCGGGAGTGTCCCAGGCGGGACCTATGCAATTCCCTATACAATACCTATACGATATGGTAAGCTTGGATTATGTTTAAAGCCACATATCGCATAACGCCATATCTTTTAAAATTGTTTGAGCAGATCGCCATCGTCGGCGCGCTGGTCAGAAATTCACGGCTACAAAGTTCTGTTAAGGCCCCTTTGGAGCGGGATGCTTTTGCCCGGAGCGTTCATTCAACGACATGGATTGAAGGCAATCTTCTGTCTCTGGCTCAAGTTCGGGCTGTGGTGGATGGCAAGGATTTGCTCGTTGAAGAGAAGCAACAGACCGAGGTCGCCAATTGTGTACAAGCCATGCGCCAAATTTTAAAGACCAAACATAAGACGGTTACAGAACAAGGGCTTTTAGCTGTGCATGCACGTATGGTCAAGGGGCTTTTGGCCAAAGACCGAACGGGCCGGTATCGCAGTGTCCAGAACTATATCGTGGACGCCCGCAAGAAGGTTATTTTTACTCCGCCGTCTGCTGCACACGTTCCAGGACGGATGAAGGCGCTTTTTGTTTGGGCCAAAGATGAAGCCTTGCATCCAGTTATCCGAAGTGCTATTTTTCAGCATGAGTTTTTAACGATCCATCCTTTTGTCGACGGCAATGGACGCGTGGGGCGTGCCGTCGGGCAGTGGCTTTTGTGGGAAAAAGATTTTGATCCGCTGTGCACGTTGGGCCTTGATGATTTTTTTGCGCAGGATCGGCCGCGTTATTATGACATGATCCAACAGACGCGGGAAATGGATGGGGATTTTACGCATTGGGTGGAATATGTTGCTCAAGGTTTGGCGTGGGCGCATGAGGATGCGCAAGACAGGATCAAAGCCGGGACACTTCGTCTGCAAGGGGTAACACTTACGCCTAAACAGGAAGAACTTTTGGTTTTGTTGGAGCGTAAAGACATTTTGGGTGCGCCAGAGATCGGGAAAATCATGAAGATCAATCGCGCCCGCGTTAATCAGCTGATCAGTCCGCTTGTCCGTTTGGGTATCGTTTCAAGAGAAGGCGCGGCGCGAGCTGTTCGATACCGTCTAAATGAGAAATAGTGATGCGTCATTGGCCATTGCTTTGGCACAGGCGTCCTGATATTCTAGTATTGTAAGTCTATGCAAGGCAATAGTTTATAGAATATTTGTTTTTGCAATCTCCCGTGGCTAGAACCCCTGAAGTGATTTCTGTGAGCAAAAAACAATTTACTCAATGGATTGAGTAAATTGTTTTTCAATGGAGTATACTTTTGGTTTTTATTTTAATGGTTCCTTTGTCTTACATTATTCCTCGGAAAGTGCCGTTTAATGTTAGAACGGTCGATAGGCAGAAATAAATCATTAGGGTGCTTGCTTGGTGATTTTTAAAAAATTTTTTATAAAATGGCTTTTCATTATTTCTCTGGGGATAAATTTAATTTTATGGATTCTCATTGGGCTGAGGTTAACTACGCTCGAGTGCATACGGGATGCGTTTACGGATCCAAATTTATGATGAATTAACTTTAATTTAACGATTTTTGGGGTGTTGCTGTTTTAACTGGCTTTAGTATAAATTAATAAAGGAGAAAAAATGAGTATACACGCACACGGCTATGCCAATCATTCTGCAACAGACAAACTCGCCCCATTCACGTTTGAACGCCGTGATCCACGAGAGCAAGATGTGGTTATCGAGATCAAATTTTGCGGGGTCTGTCATTCTGATATTCACTCTGCCCGCAATGAATGGGGATGGACAACCTATCCGTTTGTTCCGGGCCACGAAATTATCGGACACGTGAAAGCTGTTGGAAATAAGGTGTCCAAATTTAAGGTGGGTGATTTAGTCGGTGTCGGCTGTCTGGTTGACAGTTGTCGACATTGTGAATCGTGCGAGGATGGGCTGGAGCAATATTGTGAAAACGGATTTACAGGCACTTATGGCAACGAAGATAAAATCGGCGGCACGAAGCATCCCAAAACTTTCGGCGGCTATTCTGACATCATTACCGTCGACGAGCGCTTTGTCTTGAGTGTCCCAAAGAATCTCGATCCAGCTGCGGCCGCGCCTTTATTATGTGCCGGGATTACGATGTATTCGCCTTTGAACCATTGGAAAGTAGGCGTAGGGCAGAAGGTTGGCATTATCGGCTTAGGTGGGCTTGGACATATGGGGGTCAAATTTGCTCATGCGATGGGGGCACGTGTTGTGATCATCACCACTTCCCCTGAGAAAGCTGCTGATGCAAAAAAACTTGGTGCGGATGAAGTTTTGATTTCCAAAGACAGCAAAGCTATGGAGGATGCCCAAAACAGTTTTGATTTTTTGCTTAATACCATTCCCGTCGGGCATGATGTGGATCCATATATGCTGTTATTAAAACGTGATGCTGTTATGGTAGTTGTAGGATCTGTTGAGCCTTTAAAGAAAGTCGACGGCATTAATTTTATTTTCAAACGACGCTCCATGGCAGGGTCATTGATCGGCGGTATTCCCGAAACACAACAGATGCTGGATTTTTGTGGTAAACATAACATTACGTGCGATATTGAAAAAATCGCGATACAAGAGATTAACACGGCTTATGATCGCACGGTCAAGGGGGATGTGAAGTATCGGTTTGTTATTGACATGGCGTCTCTCTCTAAGAATTAAGGGAATAATCCGGATCATTTCCAAAAGTGCTATATTCAATTTAAACTCAGCACTTCCCCAAGTGCCAAATGCCTATTAAATAATTATGGTTATTATTTTTTGTCTGCTTTTGATTGGTGGGATTATTGCCGGACAGATGTTGGATTTTTCCCGGATGCATGAGCTTTTGTCGCTGATGACTTCGATGTGTTTGGCCTATATTATGATCGAAGTCGGGTTAGAGTTCTCCGTCGACAAAAGAAAAATAAGAAGTTATGGATGGGACTCAATGGTGGCTGTCATTGCTGCCGTGCTGCCGGCTCTTTTGTGGTTTGGTTATTTTGTCTTTTTTATTCACAGCCCCTGGAAGCCTGCAATATTATCCGGACTTTCTTCTGCGCCTACATCTGCAGGTGTTCTTTTTTCAATGATGATGGCAGCCGGATTAAGTGCAACGTGGGTATTTAAAAAGGCCCGGGTGCTGGCTGTGCTCGATGATTTGGCGACGATTTTACTTTTAACACCGCTTCAAATTCTCATTGCCGGGTTTGAGTGGGGATCGATAGCCGCACTTATTTTAATTTCACTTTTTTTGTTTGCTTCTTTTCGCTGGCAGAACACCATTGATTGGCCGGTCTCAGAAAATTGGCTTTTAGGGTATGCTGTGGTTTTAACAGCAACATTATCTTTTGTTAAACACACCACGCATATTCACTTGGAGGTCCTTGTCCCAGCTTTCATGTGGGGATGTCTGGTGCATATGCCGCAGCAGCACCAAAATCCTGTAGCAAGAAAAATGGTTGGATTAGATACGATTGTTAAGGGGTTGTTTATGTTTTTAGTTGGTTTATCTTTGCCAAAGATTACGCTGGGTTCTATTTCTCTCGGAGCAACCGTTGGTCATGTGGTGGTATTGACGATATTGGCCAACGTTGGGAAATCTTTTTCTTTGTTATGTTACAGAAAAGAAGCTACATTAAGAGAACGTTTGGCTTTGAGTATTGCGATGTTTCCCAGAGGAGAAGTTGGGGCTGCTGTTTTAATCATTGG
>CAZWOH010000098.1:0-7947 GCA_964635405.1 uncultured Planctomycetales bacterium
CATGAAATCTGTCTTGACCGTCGTTTAGACGATGATGAAAACAATCCCAAGTGCCGCATTTTGCTCGACATGGGCAACAAAGTCGGCAACGAAGAGTCGTATGAAAAAGTTTGCAAGCGCGTTTCTCAACTGGGACTAAGTCTTTTTCCGTTTGAAATCGACGAAGCGGCCAAAGCGGTCATCAAGGGTTTGGGCGGCAAAGGCGAGAACCTTTATTATCTGGGGATGCTCAGCGCGATTTATAATGTCCCCAAAGATGTGCTCATCGAAGAGATCAAAATCACTTTCGGCAAAAAACTCGTCGGAAAAATCATGGACGACAATTTGCTGCTGTTTGAACATGGCTATGATTTTGCGCAAAAAAATGTTGATATTTCCATTGAAGTGCAGGGCATTGAAAAAGCGCGCAAGGACCCGATTTTAATTGACGGCAATACGTCGATGAGCATGGGAATTATCGACGCAGGTTTTAAACTTTACAGCGGATATCCGATCACACCGGCTTCCTCGATTATGCATACGCTGGCCAAGGAGTTTCCCTCTTACGGCGGCATGGTCCATCAGGCTGAGGATGAAATTGCCGCCATCGGCAGTGCCATCGGCGCTTACTTTGGAGGTGTTCCCTCAATAACCTGCACATCCGGTCCCGGGCTTTCGCTAAAGCAGGAGTTTATCGGCTATGCCAGCTCTGCCGAAATCCCGATTGTCATTATTGATGTCCAGCGTTCTGGACCCTCGACGGGGATGCCGACAAAAACAGAACAAAGCGATTTGCCGGCCGCGATTTTTGGTAATCACGGGGATAATACAAAAGTTGTTATCAGCGTTTCAAATGTGATCGACTGTTTTTATGCACCGCAAATGGCCCGGTATCTGACGGAAAAACTGCGTTTGCCGGTCATTATTTTGTCCGACTTTTTAACAGCAAACAGTTACAAGATCATCGAAAAGCCCGTCGTTAACCAAATTTCGCATATTAACAACATCCCGGATTTTGTTTTTGAGCGTTTTCATATCAGCCGCCTTCCTGAACATATTGAAATGGTGCGCGATGTGCAATCGAATCCCGGGGAAGAAGGCAAGATGCGCCGGATTACCGGACTTAATACCGACCACGACGGAAAAATCAGCTATGCTGCGGATGTCAATCAGCGGGCGCACAGAATCCGCAATGAAAAAATCAATCACGTCCGCCACGCTTTGCGTTTGCCGGAAATGTTTGGCCCAGAGTCAGCCGAGGTCCTTGTCGTCGGATGGGGGAGCACGCGCGGCGTTATTGAGGAAGCGATCAACATGTGCACAAAGCAAAATATCTCGGCCGCGGGCATGCATTTGCGCATTGTCTATCCGCTGCCGCTTATGCTGGCTGAAGTTTTTAAAAAGTATAAAAAAGTTGTGACGGTCGAATTATCCTACGGGGATGAAATGAAACAGCCGCCTTTGGCGTCTCTTTTGCGCGCCGAGACGCTTGCCGATGTCAAAGCGCTGTGGTGCGGCGCAACCGGCCGGCCATTTCGTCCGCGCGCTTTAAAAGAAAAAATTGAAAAATTTATTAATCAGGTATAGTTTTTAGGAGAAAATCATGAGCCCTGAATCACCAAACCTTTCTGCGCCGCTTACGATCAAGGATTTGCAAACCGACAATCCCCGCTGGTGCAGCGCTTGCGGCGACTTTGGTATTTTGATGGGAATGAAACGTTTTATGGTCGACAAACAACTTTCCCCCGTCACAACCGTTAACGTTTCTGGTATCGGTTGTTCGGGCCGATCGCCCAACTATATTAACACCTACGGCGCGCACACGATTCACGGCCGGCCAGTCACCTTTGCGACAGGCCTTATTTTGACCCGACCGGATTTGCAGGTTTTTATCCACGCCGGGGATGGCGACTCGTTAAGTATCGGCGGCAACCACTTGATGCACGGGATTAACAAGAATCTTAATTGCGTTTTTCTTCTCTATGATAACGAACTATATGCTTTGACCAAGAATCAAACATCTCCGACGACACGCAGAACCCATGCGACAAATACGCAACCCTCCGGAACATATCTGGACCCTTTAAATGCCGTGCGTTTCGTTTTAGGGGTTGGGGCTTCTTTTGTCGCTTCAACAGCGGACTGGATGCCGGATCATTTGGCCAAAACGTTGGAGGCCGCTTATGAGCACAAAGGATTTTCGTTTGTCCATATCTCTCAGCGGTGTCCCCACTTTGATCCCCACAATTTTGCGCATAAAGAAACGAACTGGTTTTCTTTTTTAACGCATGAAAAAGGCATTGCCCCGGATAAGCGGATTGCTGACAAAACAGAATTGACAGCGCATGACCCCTCGGATTTGGGTAAGGCATTTGCTTTTGCGGTCAGCGAAAAGCGATATTTTGGCCTTTTTTACCGCGATTCGACAAAGCCGGTTTATGACCAAATTATGCGCGATGTGGTCAAAAATGCGAAACCTAAACCACGAGCCAACATTTTAGACAAATTCGGTATCAATGACGCATAAACTTATTATTGTCGGTTCAGGTCCCGCCGCGCATACCGCGGCGATTTACGCCAGCCGCGCTAACCTCAATCCTGTTTTGTTTGAAGGACTGATGGCAGGTGGGGTAGCCGCCGGCGGCCAGCTGACGACCACGACCGAAGTCGAAAACTTTCCCGGATTTCCCGACGGCATAAGCGGCCCAGAGCTGATGGATCGCATGCGCCAGCAATCCGTTAAATACGGAACGCTTATCAAAACCCAAACTGTTGAAAAAGTCGATCTTTCTGTGCGACCGTTTAAAATCTTTTCAGATGGGCAAACCTTTGAAACGCTGGCCCTTATTATTGCGACGGGTGCAACAGCCAAACGGATGCATGTTCCCGGCGAAGAGTTATTCTGGCAAAAAGGGATTTCGGCGTGTGCCGTTTGCGATGGCGCGTTACCGTTTTTTCGCAATAAAGAACTGGTTGTCGTTGGCGGCGGCGACACAGCGGCTGAAGAGGCGAGCTTTTTAACAAAATTTGCCAGCAAAGTTTATGTTGTCCACCGGCGTGATACTTTGCGCGCATCCCAAGCTATGCAAGAGAGGCTTTTAGCCAATCCTAAAATCAAAATGGTTTGGAACTCGCTTCTTGTTTCGATTGTCGGCGAAAAAAAATTGGAAGGCGTTAAACTGCAAAATGTCATAACAAAAGACGAGTCGATTTTACCGGCTGGCGGCCTTTTTTACGCGATCGGGCATTTGCCCAACACGGAATTTTTAGGCGGCCAAATCGAGCTTGACGATGCTAAATATATCAAAACAATTCCCGGCACAACACGGACTAATGTGCAAGGCGTTTTTGCCTGCGGCGATGTGCAGGACAAAATTTATCGCCAAGCGATTACTGCCGCCGGCAGCGGATGCATGGCCGCGCTCGAAGCTGAGAAATATCTGCATCAACACACCTCTTAAACCCGCCGCCTGGAAGTTTGCCAACCTTTGGCAATTGTGTTAGGATAGGCCACTTATTATGACGACGACACAACAAAAAACGATTTATTCCAAAGCCCAATCCTGGAAAATTTTTGACGCCATTTACCGCAGATATGACCTGTTAAATGCGGTGCTTTCGTTTGGTTTGGACAAAATCTGGCGAGATAAACTCCGTAACCTCATCCCAGAAGGCTCTAACTTAAAGATTCTCGACCTTGCCACGGGAACAGCGGATGTTGCGATCACATTGGTAAAAAATAATCCCAATATTCAACGTGCTATTGGCATCGATCTTTCTGAGAATATGTTGGCCTTAGGACGGGAAAAAATCAGAGCGTGCGCTCTTGGCGAAAAAATCCATTTGCAGACTGAGGATGCCGCAAAACTTTCATTTCCTAATGATGAATTTGATATGACGACAATGGCTTTTGGCATACGCAATGTCGAAAACCCGATTTTTGTTCTCAAAGAAATTTATCGTGTTCTTGCCCCAAACGGGCGAGGAGTTATTCTCGAATTCTCATTGCCTAAAAACATTCTGATCCGATGGTTTTATTTAATCTATTTAAAAGTTTTTGTCCCCATTGTCGGCGGAATAGTTTCTGGAAATTTCAAAGCTTATCTTTACCTTAATCGCACGATTGAAAATTTCCCCTATGGCGAAGTTTTTGTCCGTATGATGCGCCAGTGCGGGTTTAAAAATGTTACCGCCGAAAGACTCATGTTTGGGGTCGCAACCATCTATTGCGGAGAAAAACTTTGATCTCAACGCTGACAGATGGGAAAACACTTTCACTGCGCGATGCCGGATGCAAACTTGCGCAAGAGCTTTCCTCGATTGACACTAAACTTCTTCTGAGTACCACTAAAACACAAGTTTATCGTCGGGAAATTCCTATCACGGACATTGATCTTTTGTCATGGCTTTATATTCAGAATAATGCTGTCAAAATATTTTGGGAAGACAGAACCAATGACTTTATGGTTGCAGGCATTGGGGCGGCGCATTTGTTGTGTGCCAAACAAACACAAAAATCCAAAGAGATAATCGAAAGCATCGAAAAATATCTTTCGCCTGATTTTCCTAATCTGAAATATTTTGGCGGATTTTGTTTTAATCCCAAAACTCGCCGACAAAACGAATGGAAAAGTTTTGGTCGCTCACGCTTTGTTCTGCCGCTAATCGAAATTCGAAAAACAAAAAACACTACGACCCTGGCGTGCAATATTTTGCTTGATAATGATTTTGATGATACTTTTAGAAAACTTACCGAGTTACTCAAAAATTTAAAAGGGTTGCAGAGCCCTATTGAAACACGCCTTGGGGTTCCACTTCATCGCCGAAATTTTCCCGACGAAAAAACGTGGAAATTGTCTGCCGCAAAAATTATAAATGCCATCGAGCAAAACCGCTTTGAAAAAGTCGTTTTGACTCGGTCTGTGCGTTTAAGTTTTAAGAATCCGGTTAACCCTTTTGCCCTTATGTCCCGCTTGCGACAAACAGCTTCGAACTGTTTTTGTTTCATCTTTCAATTCCAAGATGGGGAAAGTTTTTTGGGAACTTCTCCCGAGCGTTTGTACCGAAGAGAACGAAATCACATCGAAACCGAAGCGCTCGCCGGTACCCGTCCGCGGGATGGAAAATCAAATAGCGATCTTTTGTCGTCAGAAAAAGACCGAAAAGAACAAGATTTTGTGTCCCGAATGATCCACGATAATCTTAAAATGCTTTGCCTGGATTATGTGTCCGACCAAAACCCTTCGCTGCTTAACTGGAGCGCAGGACATCATCTGATCACCCGTTTTAAGGGGCAGTTAAAGCATGGCGTTGGCGACCAACAATTGATCGAAAAACTTAATCCCACACCAGCCGTTGCCGGGACACCAACCGATTTAGCTCTCCAGGCAATAAGTAAAAACGAGCCGTTTGACCGGGGCTGGTATTGCGGTCCCGTCGGATATTTTGGCCTGGACACAAGCGAGTTTGCGGTGGCCATTCGCTGTGGGCTTTTGCATAATAAGAGTGTTTATCTCTATGCGGGAGCTGGCATTATCAAAGAATCCCTTGCAGCAAACGAGTGGGATGAAACCGAAAACAAACTGACAGCTTTTTTAAATAGTTTTTATGAAAATACAAAATAAATTTTCTGATATCAACGCGCTTTGGGCGCAACTGACTATCGAAGAGCTTTTGCGAAATGGGGTTGAATATTTTTGTGTCGCTCCCGGCTCTCGCAGTGCGCCACTGGCGATTGCCGTCGCAGAAAATCCGGCTGCGAAAGCCATTGTGCATTTTGATGAACGCGGTTTGTGTTTTTTTGCTTTAGGCGTTTGTGTCGCGACACAAAAACCTGTTGTCGTTATCACAACTTCCGGGAGTGCTGCGGCAAATCTTTTTCCCGGCATTATTGAAGCGAGCAAAAAAAAATTACCTCTGATTGTCCTTACCGCTGATCGTCCGCCGGAATTGCGGTCAACGGGTGCCAATCAAACAATCGACCAAATCAAAATCTTTGGCGACTATGTCCGATTTTTCTTTGATATGCCGTGTCCGAGTACGGATATTCCTCCCGAAAGTCTTTTGACAACAATCGATCAAGCAATTTTTCGTGCAAAAGGCGAACTTCCAGGGCCGGTGCATCTTAATTACATGTATCGCGAACCGCTGGCGCCCGGGGATGTTCAAAAAAACTTTTCGATGTATCTTAAATCGATTGCGCGCTGGCAAAATGACACTCGTCCTTACTGCGAATATCAAAAACCCGATTTACGAATTTCGGCTGACACAATTAAAAAAACTATCGATATTCTCAAAACAATCAAAAACGGTCTTATTGTCGTCGGTAAAATCGCAGGTAAAAAAGATGAGGACGCCGTTCTGGCTTTGGCTGACAAACTTAATTGGCCGGTTTTTGCGGACATTACCTCGGGCCTGCGACTTGGACAAAGTCAAACGCAAATGATTCATCATTTCGAGCAAATACTCGATGACAATATTTTTATGAAAGATTGCAAAATCGACGGCATTTTACATTTTGGCGGCCGTTTGACCTCATCACGATTTTATCAAGTGATTAAAAAACTAAACCTTAAGCACTATCTGATGGTGCTCAAACATCCGCTTCGAAATGACCCTACTCATATTGTCAGTATGCGCGTACAAGGGGGGATACACGATTTTTGTACAGATCTGTTGGCTAAAATTGCAAAACGTCCCCTAACACATTCATTAAAAATACTCCAAAAATCGGATCGTATTTGCGGCAAGGTGATCAACGATCAAATTTTTTGTGCTGACGATTCTTTAAGTGAACCAGCCGTCGCACGTCTTGTTTCCCAATTAATTCCAAAAGATTCCGGACTTTTTATCGGCAACAGCATGCCGATTCGTGACTTCAATATTTTTGCTTCGTCAAAAGGCGCACCCGCCCAAATTACAGCGAATCGTGGCGCAAGCGGCATCGATGGAAACATCGCCACCGCTGCTGGCTTTGCCCGCGGGCTTCAAGCGCCTTGTACAGCAATTTTAGGGGACCTGACGTTTTTGTACGATCTTAATTCTTTGAGCCTGCTTGCGCAACCTCATCAGCCGTTTGTCCTCATTGTGCTCAACAACAATGGTGGCGCGATATTTTCCTTTTTGCCGGTATCAAAAATACAGCATGGTTTTGATAAATTCTTTAGAGCGCCGCACCATTTGACCTTTAAACATGCCGCTGATTTATTCGGGCTTTCTTATAGTGCGGTAAAAACACTGACAGATTTCAAAAAATCCTACAGTTCTGCCGTTGAAACCTGTAAAACAACAATTATTGAAGTTTTTTCTGATCCTTGCACCAACAAGTTGTGTCATCAAAGACTTAAAAAAACATCAAAAACTTTATAAAAAGAATTTAATTCTATTTTTATAATATTTTTTAGTCCTATTTGAAAATCCTTGCCTTCCTCACTTATTGCAATATATTGCAAATATTACACTTAAGATAATATTGAAAAAGCTAATTTTTATTTTCGTGCTAAAATATTTATTGATTTTAGGAATTATTTATGGTTTAAATTTGCTTTTTGCAATTTAGTAGTGCATACTTCCGCTATAAGTATCCAATCAGGTTCTTCAAATTCTTAGTATTACAGACAAATATTTATAAATTTTAATTTCTTTATTTAGTAAAAATTGAAATGAGGTTCGATTGAAATAGTGTCTATATAAAGATGAAAGAACAAAAGCAAAAAATCGGTGAAATTTTAATGGCAAGCGGGCTGATTAAGCATCCGCAGCTTATGCGTGCCTTAGAAAATCAGAAGAAAAACCCGCGCAAACTGGGTGAACTTCTGGTTGAGCTTGGCTTTATCGAAGAAATCAAACTGGTGGAAGTTTTGGCAGACATATTCCGCCTGCCTTTTGTCCGTTTGGACGATGTTGTGATAAGTGATCAGGCCGTGATGATGATTTCAGCCGACTTTATTGAACAATTTAAGGTATTGC
>CAZWOH010000099.1:0-7914 GCA_964635405.1 uncultured Planctomycetales bacterium
AACCCGGCCGGGTTATTCTCTCTCTCGTCTCTAGTGGTTTAACGCAGCAGAAGCAAAAAAGTTACAAAAATATTGAAAAAATACCGTCTTTGCGAGGAGTCCCGTAGGGACGACGAAGCAATCTCGACTAATGTCATTGCGAGCGAAGCGAAGCAATCTCGTTTTTTTAGGGATTGCTTCGTCCTCCTCGTTTCACTCGTCGTCCTCGCAATGACGCTATTTGCCGTTTCTCCGATATTTCGCCCCAATGGCTTGTCTAAAAGGCTTAATGTTTTTAGGAATTTCGAAACCTTCAAATTTTGCGCCACACCGGTAGCAAAGTACAAAAGTGGGCGTTTGGGCCATCAAAATCCAGTTGATCAAAGCGGCAAGAGGTAAACTTAACCCATAAGTTTTTCGCACCAAAAGAATGCCGATAATGACAAGCAAACAGCCAAAGCCTTGATTAAATTTTTGGACGAGATAAAAATCAGTGCAGCTACATCGGGGACAACGACTTGGAAAATCATTTGGATTATCAAAACGCCCGCAATTTTCAGAGCAATGCGGACAAACTAAAGGGCCGGCTTTCGCTTGCAGACGTACGGACTTTTTGCAGGACGGGCATTCCCAGGCGATTGTTTTCATGCGGCAGGCGTTACTAAATTTGAAACCTTTTGGCGAGCGTCATTTTCGTCTGCTACTTTCAGGGCTTTGTCGGCGAGAATAACGACATTGTGATGCATGTCAACTTCCAGACATCCTGAATCAATGGCAAAATAAAGCTCTTTTTCATTCAGACGAATAAGCAAAACGCCCGGCTTTAAGACGGCTATCATATGTTCGTGGCGAGCCAAAACAGCAAACTGGCCCAAAAGACCGGGCGCAATTACGGTCGTGACAGAGCCTTCAAAAAGACTGCCTTGCGGGGTGCTTAAACTGCAATTAAATTCACTGGCCATTACGCACCGACCGTTTTTGCCTTTTCAAGAACATCTTCGATTTTGCCGACCATATAAAAAGCCTGTTCCGGAATCGCGTCATGTTTGCCTTCCAAAATTTCACTAAACGACCGAATCGTGTCCTCCAGCGGCACATACTTTCCTTCTCGTCCGGTAAATTGCTGGGCGACGTGAAACGGCTGGGACAAAAATTTCTGGACTTTCCGGGCGCGCGCGACGGTCAATCGGTCTTCAGCGGAAAGTTCGTCCATCCCTAAAATAACAATGATGTCCTGCAATTCTTTGTAACGCTGCAAAAGCTGTTGTACGCCGATGGCGACACGATAATGATCTTCCCCAACAATATCTGCGGCAAGAATAGTTGAGCTAGACGACAAAGGATCAACCGCCGGATAAATCCCAAGTTCGGCAATCGGACGCGACAACTCGGTGGTTGCATCCAAATGGGCAAACGTCGTGGCCGGCGCCGGATCAGTATAGTCGTCGGCGGGAACGTAAATCGCCTGGATTGACGTAATGGAACCATTCTTGGTCGACGTAATGCGCTCCTGCAGCTCGCCCATGTCCGTCGCCAAAGTCGGCTGATACCCGACGGCTGATGGAATGCGTCCCAGCAAGGTCGAAACCTCCGCCCCAGCCTGCGTAAAACGGAAAATGTTGTCGATAAACAAAAGCACGTCCTGGCGCATTTCATCACGAAAATATTCGGCAATTGTCAGCGCCGACAAAGCCACGCGCGCGCGTGCGCCAGGCGGCTCATTCATCTGTCCAAAAACCATTGACGTTTTGGACAAAACACCCGACTCTTTCATTTCTTTATATAAAGCCGTCCCCTCACGGGTCCGTTCGCCTACCCCCGCAAAAACAGAATATCCGCCGTGCTCGGTGGCGATATTATGAATAAGCTCCTGGATAAGAACTGTTTT
This sequence comes from uncultured Planctomycetales bacterium, assembly GCA_964635405.1. Classification (GTDB taxonomy): domain Bacteria; phylum Omnitrophota; class Gorgyraeia; order Zapsychrales; family JANLHA01; genus JADLGJ01. The sequence goes on from CAZWOH010000099.1 coordinate 1,868, forward strand.
GCCGACACCGGCACCGCCGAACAAACCAATTTTTCCTCCCTTGCGGTAGGGCGCCAAAAGGTCAATGACTTTAATGCCGGTGACCAAAACATTGTTTGACGTATTCTGGTCTTTAAACTCCGGGGCCGGACGGTGAATCGGCAAATGCTTCGTCGCATTCAGCGGCCCTGCCTGGTCAATCGGATCACCCAAAAGATTAAGAACACGGCCCAAAGTCGCTTCTCCGACGGGAACAGACAATTCTTCGCCGGTATTAATGACCTCTGCCCCGCGAGAGATCCCCTCGGTTGTGTCCATGGCAATTGTGCGAACCGTGTTTTCCCCCAAATGCTGGGCGACTTCCAACGTCAAATTATTCGGCGTCTGATCGATATTAGGATTTGTCGCTTTAAGCGCAGTTAGAATCGCTGGAAGTTTTCCCTCTGGAAAAGTAACGTCAATGACAGCGCCGGTAATTTGGGTGATTTTTCCACTTGGGTAATTTGAAGTCATAAGATCAACATCCTTTAATTATTGGTTTAAGGCCTCCGCGCCGGAAACAATTTCGATAAGCTCGGCGGTGATGTCCGCTTGCCGGGCGCGGTTGCGAATCATTGTTAAACTGCCGATCAAATCCTCGGTATTTTTTGTTGCACTTTCCATCGCGGTCATACGTGAGGCATGTTCACCAGCGGAGTTTTCGAGCAAAGCATAATAAATCGAAAAATATAAATATTTTGGAATCAAAAAGGAAATCAGCTCCTCAAGCGCCGGCTCATAAATGTAATCCGACGGCAGAGAACTTTGCACCGTCAGCAAGGGCTTTGATTCGATTGGCAAGAGTTTTTCGATCGTCGGTTTTTGTGACAATGGCGTAATAAATTTGTTGTAAGCGATAAAAATATCACGGTACTCCCCTTTGAGGAAATATCCGCTTAAGTCAGCGCCGATTTTTTTGGCATCGCTAAAGTCGGGCTTTGTCGTCACGTGCGGATAATAAAGCTTGTGCGGATATTTGGATTTAAAATGCGTATGTCCCCGACGGCCGCAGAAGCTAAATTCAATTCTTTCATAGGAAGCGCCGTTTTGGGAAATCCATTCGTTAACAGAACGGATCAAGCTGTTATTAAACCCGCCGCAGAGTCCCCGGTCGGAGGTAATCAGCAGAATCAAAGCCCCGTTTTTGTTATTTTGTGAATTTAAAAGCGGCTGACTTTTAACATCCCGCGTTGCAGCCAGCCGGCTGATCAAATCGGTCAAACGCTGGGCATAGACCTTCGACCGGCGTTGCGCCTCCTGTGCCTTGATGAGCTTGCTCATCGAAACAAGCTTCATCGTCCGCGTCATTTTGCGCGTATTTTTAAGTCGTCCGAGTTTAACGTTGTATTCTTTAATCGACGGCATTTTTAGTAGTTCTGTAAGAAGCGGTTTTTGACTTTGGAGATAATGTCATGAATTTGAACTTTTATCTCGTCGTTAATCGCTAACGTTTTGTTAAATTTTGTCACAAACTCCCCATAACTGCTGTCAAGGGCGTCAAAAAGCTCAGCTTCAAAAGCCCGCACGCGTTTTGTGGGGATGTCGTCGAGAAAGCCATTGACCCCGGCATAAATAAGTACAATCTGTTTGACCATCGGCAATGTTTCGTGCGCACCCTGCTTGATTATTTGCATCAGCCGCTCGCCGCGATCAAGCTGTTTGCGGGAGGCCGCATCAAGGTCTGAGGCAAACTGTGAAAACGCCGACATTTCGCGATACTGGGCTAAATCCAAACGCAGGGTCCCGGCTGTTTGTTTCATCGCCTTGATTTGGGCATCGCCGCCGACGCGCGAAACCGAAATGCCCGGATTAATCGCAGGCCGCTGACCGGCATAAAAAAGGTCGGTTTCCAAAAAGATTTGTCCGTCGGTAATCGAAATAACGTTGGTGGGAATATAGGCGGTGACGTCGCCGGCTTGCGTTTCAATAATCGGTAAAGCGGTTAAACTTCCGCCCCCCAGCGTGTCTGACAATTTTGCGGCGCGCTCCAAAAGCCGGCTGTGCAAATAAAAAATATCGCCCGGAAAAGCTTCACGACCCGGCGGGCGGCGTAACAACAAGGAAAGCTGGCGGTAGGCCTGGGCTTGCTTGGTTAAATCATCATAAATAATCAGCGCATGTTTGCCGCTGTCACGATAATATTCAGCCATGGCTGTCCCGCAATACGGCGCAATAAACTGCATCGGCGCCGGATCAGACGCGGTCGCCGAAATAATGGTTGTGTATTCCATGGCCCCAAATTTACGCAGTGTTTCATAAATTTGCGCGACCGTCGAGCGTTTTTGGCCGATGGCCACATAAAAACAATAAACGCCTTTGCCGCGCTGATTGATGATCGTATCGATGGCCAGCGTTGTTTTACCCGTCTTGCGGTCGCCGATAATCAGCTCGCGCTGTCCGCGTCCGATGGGAGTCAAAGCATCGATGACCTTAATTCCTGTCTCGAGCGGTTCATGGACATTTTGGCGTTCGATAATCCCCGGCGCCTTGACTTCGATCGGGCGAAACGCGGTCCCGCGGATCGGAGCGTTACCGTCGATGGCATTGCCCAAAGCATCGACAATACGGCCGACTAATTCCTGACCGACGGGAACGGAAACGACCTTTTGGGTGCGGCGCACTTCCTGGCCTTCCTTGACATTTTTATCTTCGCCAAAAATTGCAACCCCGACATTGTCCTCCTCGAGATTTAATGCCATGCCGACGATGCCGTTACTAAATTCGACAAGCTCCCCGGCCATAACACTGCGCAAACCAAACACGCGTGCAATACCATCACCGACGCTGATGACGCGGCCGGTTTCATAGGTTGAAACAGCCGACTGAAATTCGGCCAGTTGTTTTTGGAGAATTGCAGAAATTTCTTCGGGTTGTAAAGCTTTGGTCATAAAAACGCTCCTTTAAGCATTCAGCACAGCGTGACGGTATTTTGCCAATTGGCTTTTTAAACTAAAATCGAGGATTTTGTCCCCGGAACGAATTTGAAATCCGCCGATCAAATCCGGATCAACACGCGTTTCAGCAAAAATGCCGCGGTTCCATCGGCTTTTTAACTTTTTGCAAATAGCGTCGACCTGAGCGGGATCTAATGCGACGGCGGATGTGATCGTAACTTTTGTAATTCCGTAATGTTGGTGATACAAAACCTGAAACGAAAGAATAATTTCCTTAAGCAGATTAAGCCGATTTTTTTGACAGAGCAAAATTAAAAACTTCAGCGTTAACGCTGACACTCTCGTCGAAAGTAATTCATTGATGATTTTTTCATTCGGAAACATTTGCAAATGCGGGGCGCTGACAAAATCCCGAAACTCCGGGGAGCTTTCAAGCATCTGGGCGATCAGAAGCAAGTCCAACTGCACCGCTTCAAGGGCGTTAGTTTCGATGGCCCTGTTAAATAAAGATTGGGCCCAGCGCCGGCCAATCTTTTTAAACATCGTTGTTTGTAATCCGAATTTCATAAGGGCGGTTTCTCATTGCTGTTTAAATTACGTCATCCTTAAGCAAAGCGAAGGATCAAGATGTAGATTCTTCGGCCTTTGGCCTCAGAATGACGACTAAATTTCTTCAATCAACCGGTCCACAAGCTCTTTATGGTTTTTGGTATCAAGCTTTTCCTGCAAAATTTTCGTCGCTAAAGCCACCGCCGTGTCAGCGCTTTTTTCGCGAAGGTAAACTGCGGCTTTTTCCTGTTCGGCATCGATCTCCCGACGGGCGTTTTCGACCATAATGATTGTTTCTTGTGCGACACGCTCTTCAATGACCTTCGCTGTTTTAAGTGCCGTTTGCCGCGCCTGGTTCATAAATTCTTTGGCGCTGGCATCCGCTTCTGAAAGAATTTTGTGACGTTTTTCGCCGAGAAGTTTATATTCTTCACGGGTTTTGGCGGCTTCGTCGACGGCCTTGCGGATATTGTCTTCGCGGGCCTGTAATCCGGCGAGAATCGGTTTCCAGGCGAATTTTGACAAAATCGCAAAAAGCACAAAAAACGTCACCCAGGTCAATAATACAACCTGGAATTCCGGAGCTAACAATGACGGCGAAGCTCCATGAGTTTCGCTGCTGTGCGCAGCAGGTTCTTGGGTCGTTGCAGTTTGAGACATAATTTATCCTTGTTATTTGACAAAGGTACAAAAAACGATTGCCGCAAGAACAGGTAACTCGACGAAAGCGATCGCAAGAATCATGTTGCGGCTAAGGATATTTTCTGCTTCCGGCTGGCGGGCAATCCCCGACAAAGCGCTGGAACCGATTAAGCCAATCCCGATCCCGCCGCCGATGGCAGCCAATCCGGCACCGATGAGAGCTATTGAACCGTTCATTTTAACTCCTTTTTTGTGATTAATGTTTTGGATGATAAACTTGGCCAATAAAAATCGCTGACAACAAAGTAAAAATATACGCCTGCAAAAAAACAACCAAAATTTCTAACAATCCGATAAAAAGCGCAAACAATAACGCCGGCGGTGTTAACAACCAGCCAAACAAAGCCACAAGCCCCAAAAATGCAAGAGTCATCATGTGTCCGGCGATCATGTTGGCAAACAAACGGACGGCTAAAGCAAAGGTCCGCGTAAAAATTCCCAAAATTTCAAGCGGGACAACCAAAAAAAGCATTGGTAAAGGCAGCCCCGGGATGACAAACGAACGAAAATATCCGACGAGACCATTTCGTTTAATCGCGCCAAACGTCATAAAAGAAAACGTAATCAACGCCAGCGCCGCCGTCACATTGATATTGGCGGTCGCGCAGGCAAACAGAGGAATTTTTCCCATCAGGTTCAAAATAAGAATAAAGAAAAAGAGCGTACAAAAATAAGGGGTAAATTTTTTTCCGTCTTCTTCCCCAAGATTATTGATAGCGATTTTGTCCCGGATAAACACGACAAACGCCTCGAGCATGTTCGTGATTCCCGTCGGAACAACCTGGTCCTTGCGGTAAAACACACAAAATAAAATAAGCAAAAAAAAGGCCCCTAATATTAGCATTAAACTGTGCAAAGACAAGAAATTTGGCAGATTAAGCGGCTGACCAAACGGCACATTCCACGTGCTGCTGTTTTGCACGTGATGCATGATATATTGCGTTAGATCAAACGGTTCTGTCGAAGGCTGGCTCATAAAAAATCAACTGTTAAGAAATCGAACGATTGTGTACCCAAAAAACAAGCCGCTCACAATTAATAGCATCCCGGCGGGCATCATTTTTTTTGTCTTAAGGGTTCTTTGCACAAAACTGACAACTAAAAGTCCGGCGACGATCATCAGAAACAACAGGCCGGCCCTTTTGTTAAAATACGCAATTCCATCCCCTGCAAGGATCAAACTGCCGGACACGGCACCCATAATCAATGAAATTTTGCTCCCGGCTTTTAAGCCAAAAAACGCACCCAAAAATAAAAACGCAGCGAATGTCAAAATGATAATATCGTCAATAATCATAGGTCTCCTAAAAAACTTTGTGTCATTGCGAGCGCGCCGTTAGGCAAGCGAAGCAATCTCGTTTTTAAAATATTTAAATGCAGGATTGCTTCGTCGCTTTCGCTCCTCGCAATGACTGTTTTAAACGGCTGCCTGTCAATTGTCCCATAATCGCAGCCAAAATCGAAACGGGAATAAACCATGGGGAAATATGCAATTTAAGACGTAAAAGAATAATAAATGGGATCGAGGCATGAATGAAAAAAAACCATGCAAACGAAAACTTTTTTGTATTCTCGCGAAAATAACCCAAGGGCACATTGGCCCAAAAAGCAAAAAATGCTAAAAGAAAATAAGAATTCATAAGGCCAGAGTATAGCAAAAAGTTTTTGTGCCCGCAACCGTTTGTTATGCGATTAGCCGCCGGCAACAGGCGGGATAAAAACGACGTGGTCGCCTGACTTTAGGATGGTTTCCCAAGGGCAAAATTCGTTGTTGATTGCGACGCGAATGACTTTGATGGACAAACTAAAATGATAAATCCCCTGCAATTCTAAATAGAGGTCCAGGGCCGTCGTGGCACTGGTCGTCAGAGTTTCGTCACTGAC
>CAZWOH010000100.1:0-7473 GCA_964635405.1 uncultured Planctomycetales bacterium
AAAAATTTGAGATGCACATCGGTTACTCTTTTGGCGGTGAGATTGAAAGAGATTTTATCAGCGCCGGTGCCCGACTCTTTAAATATGCAAAGCATAACCACCGGGTCAAAAGTCTGGCGTCGTTGGTCATTATTGCCCGGATTTGGTGGTATCTTTGGGTCAACAAAATTGACGTTGTGCATACGCATACGTTTAGCGGGCATATCTGGGGAGCGCTTGCCGCAAAGCTTGCCGGCAAAAAGATTATCGAGCATGTCCATGACTTTCGGTATTGTGACCCTGCTGATTTTTCCCGTCGGCGCGGGGTTAATAATCAGTATAAATTCATCCGGTTCTTTAAAAACATTTCTGACCGGGTCATAGTTCTGACGAAACAAAACAGGGATTTTTTGATCACCCATAAGTTGTACTCTGCCGAGTGTGTCATCGAACAACAAAACGGAATCCCGATGGCCCCCTTTACGGTCAGCCCCGATGAGCGGATTACGATTACCGCCCGGCTGGGGATTCGTAGCGACGCACAGATTATTTTGACGCCGGTGCGTGTCGCTCCCGAAAAAAACGTGGATTTGATTTTGAGGATCGCGGCATTGGTAAAGAAGGCAAATCCCCTCGCGGTTTTTGTCATCGCCGGTGATGGCCCTTTGTTTAAGGAATATAAGGATTTTGTGGAGTCAAAACATTTGGGAGAATATATCAAGTTTATCGGGTTTTATGCGGACGTCCGCCAATTATTGGCTGTCAGTGACATTATGCTTTTGCCGTCGTTTCTGGAGTTGCATTCGATTGCAATCTTAGAGGCGATGAGCATGAAAGTGCCCGTGGTCATTTCGCAGGATGTTGGATGCAACAGTGAATTTATAAAACATGGCCAAAATGGCATGTTGTGCGATCCGTTTGTCGACGATGGATGGACGCAGGCAATCACGCTTCTATTAACGGACAAAGCCTTTAGGGCGTCTGTCGGTCAAGCCGGGTATCAGACGTGTGTGGAGAAGTTTGATATATCAAAAACAATCCTGGCTATTCAACGAATATATGAAGAAGTTACCCGTAATTAATTTAGGTTTATTCGCTGTAGTATTTATCAGTTGGGTTTTAGGCAGCGCATATTTGGTTTTTTATCCGGTGCTGTTTTATCAGCCAAAGTTTTTGTTATCGTTGCCGTTTATTTTGATATTTTTTGCTCTTTTGGTCGTCAACCCAGAATTAGCCCTGATTATAATACTGCTTATTCGTCCGCCGTTGGACCGTCTCTTGAATGAAACACGATTAGGGGAAGGGATAGGAATAGGGGCAGCATTTAATTTGGCGATTCTTTTGATATTTGTCATTTTGCTTTTTAAAAATCAGGGTTTGCCAAGAAACAGCCCTTTAAATCGCTGGTGGGTCATTTTTTTGCTGGCGATTCTTCCGGCTGTTTTTTATTCCCCGTTTTTTATGCGCGCGGTTCGGCTGTACTTGAATTATTCGACGTATTTTGCTTTGGCAACGTTGCCGTTTTTAATTGTAAAGAATTCGACAGATCTCAAAAAGTATCTCCGGATATTTTCATTGGTATTTTTAATCCCACTTATCGTCGGGATTTTTGATTTAGCAAGCGGGGGATGGTATTTTACGCCCGATGCGGGACGCAGAGTGCAGGGGGCTTTTACGCATCCGAATATTTTTGCGTTTCTTATGGTGTTGGGGGTAAGCTTTTACTTTTTTTTAAAAAAAGGAAATTATCAGTTATTTGATCAAGGGAAGATGCGCTGGCTATTTTTTGCAAGTCTTTTTATTTTGCCTGTTCTGTTCGGGACCAAGGCGCGCAGTGCCTGGATTGCTTGTTTTATTGGTTTTTTTATCTATGGATTGTTAAGAGATCGAAAATTTTTGTTTATATTGTTGCTTTTGAGTCTCGGGTCAGTCTTTGTTCCCCAAGTCCACGATAGAATTGTGACATTATTATCAGAGCGGGGAGGTCCGGGGGAGTATCAGGGACTTAATTCGTTTGTTTGGCGTCTGCAAGCATGGCAGACCGGATTTCTCCAAATTCTTAAAAATCCTATTTTAGGATACGGACTTACTTCTTTCAAACCTTTGTCATCAGGCTTTTCGTCGGAGGGTGAGGAATTTGCCATTCATAATATATATTTGGAACTTTGGTTTGAAGCGGGGATCATAGGGATGGTTAGTTATATGGTTCTTTTATTTACTCCACTTATCGAGTTTATTAAAGTTTTTAGGTTAAAGACCAGTGGTCGAATTAAGAACCTTTCCGCGATTATGATAGGTTATGTCGTAGGTTACTTAACCGTTAATGTTTCAGATAATTTAGCGTACTACCTTGTATTTAATTGGTACTACTGGTTCTTTGTCGGGCTTGTGATCGTTGGGCTTAAGCTCGAAATTCAAGAGGAGAGAAATAAATTAAGTAATCCATAGCTTTTGAACATTATGATTTCCTTTATCATCCCATCCTAAGATGCCCGTTAAGACGATTAAGAATGTGCTGAATAATCTTCCAGACTTGACACAGTGCTTTAAATATAGTATTATTGGTTACAGTAACGGGGGTTACTATAATGAAATTCTATGACCGACAAGATGAACTAAATCAGCTAAAAAAAGTATTAGAGCAGACAAAAAACAGTGCCCGGATGACTGTGTTGACCGGTCGCAGGCGAGTGGGAAAAACTCTCTTGTCTCTCGAATTTGTTAAAGAACAAAAATATCTTTACTTTTTTGTCGTAAAGAAAGCACAAGCACTGCTTTGTGCTGAGTGTGTTGAAGAGATCAAAAAAGCATTTCCTGATATGCCTATTATTGGGGAAATACGGCATTTTAAAGATGTTTTTCAATTGCTTTTACAGATAGCGCAAAAGCAACCTTTTACTTTGATTGTTGATGAGTTTCAGGAGTTTTATAACATTGATCCGTCGATTTATTCAGAAATACAAAAGTTGTGGGATATTAATAAAGCTCGTTGTTTTTTAAATGTGATTTTTATTGGTTCCGTCTATTCTTTGATGCACAAAATATTCCAAAATTCTAAAGAACCATTATTTAATCGTGCGGATCGGATCATTTCTCTGGGAGCGTTTTCTGTCAAAACAATGAATTTTATCTTGCAGGATCAAAAGATCAAAGATCCTAAAGTTTTGTTTGACTATTATGTTTTGACAGGAGGGATGCCAAAATATATTGATTTGTTTGTCGAGAATAAAGCTTTTTTATTCTCGACGATGCTTGATTTTATGATTGATAATAATTCTCCATTTATTCATGAAGGCAAAAATTTATTGATTGAAGAATTTGGCAAAGAATATGGGACATACTTTTCAATCCTCGAACTTATTTCTTTAGGAAAGACAGCTCGCGCAGAGATGGAGTCTATTCTAGAATCCGATGTTGGCGGGTATCTCGAACGTCTCGAAAGAGACTATGCGATCATTGCTAAGTATAAGCCGATTAACGCTAAGCCAAATTCACGATTTCAAAAATACCGCATTGTGGATAATTTCTTGAATTTTTGGTTTCGTTTTATTTATCGCAATCGTTCTGCCATAGAGACAGGGAATTTTTCTTATGTTAAAGAAGTGATCAACCGTGATTACTCGACGTATTGCGGAAAAGTTTTAGAACGTTTTTATCATGATATTTTTGCTGAAACAAATAAATATAACTTATTTGGCTCTTATTGGGAAAAAGGGAATCAGAATGAAATTGATCTCGTTGCGGTCAATGATATTAAAAAACAAGTGGTTGTCGCTGAGGTCAAGTTAAATAAGCAAAGGGCTGATCTCAAAGCCCTCGAGCAAAAAGCCGCGCGTCTTATTGCGGATTATCCCGGGTATAAATTTGAATTTTTAAGTTTAAGTCTCGATGATGTGAAAGATTATATAGGCTAACCAGATGAGCGTCGCGACGTCCTTTATCATCCCATCCTACAATTCGCTTAAGACTCTGCACAAGACGATCGAAAGTATTCTTGCACAGCAGGTAGCAGATCAGTTTGAAATTATCGTTGTGGATTCTTCCGACGATGAAATGGCAAAAAAGTATTTGAGTGTTTTAGCGTCGGATCAGATTAAAGTGATTGCCATGGACCAGAAAACGATTCCCGCCCAGAGCCGCAACATCGGCGCACGGGCGGCCAAAGGGGAGCTGCTGTGCTTTATTGACAGCGATGTGATCTTGGCTAACGACTGGCTAAAGGAAATCATGGCCGCCTACACTCAGGGTTGCCGTGCCGGCGGGGGAGCCATCGGGATTCCGGATTTTCAAAAAAATAGCACTGTCGCACTAGCCCAATTGTATTTGCAGTGTAACGAATATTTGACAGAAAGCAGAAGAGTCCAAAAACTTTTTGTCCCTTCCTGCAATATGTTTTGCGAAAAAAAACTTTTTGAACAGGTCGGCGGGTTCCCGGACATTCGGGCTTCGGAAGACACGTTGTTTTTTTTGCAGTTGCAAAACAAAGCCCCGGTTTATTTTGTCCCCCAGGCAAAGTGCCGGCATATTTTTAGGGAAGGGTGGGAGGGGTTTTTGCGCAACCAGTTTCTTTTAGGAAAATATGTCAGCATTTATCGACGGCAGTACTACAAAAGTATTATTTATAAGGGCATCGTTCCAATTTTGCTTTCGCCGGCTTTTTTAACGATCAAGTTTTTGCGCATTGTCGCCCGTGTCTCCACAGCCGGACATTCGTATTTGCTCTCCTTTTTAAAATCAAGTCCCGTTTTTGTCATCGGATTTATCTGGTGGTCAGCCGGGTTTATCAATGGGTTTATCGAGTCAGATGGAAATCCTCAAAGTTAAATATCACAATGTGAGTTTTAAACAGGCCCTTGCCAGCGCCGTGCGTCTTATGGAGCAAGAGCGTAAATCCAATATCTTTTTTTTGAATTTGGATTGTTTATCAAAGGCCGTTAAAGATAAAGAATATTCGGCGATTCTTTCGGATACCACCCTTGTGTTGCCGGACGGAATTGGTTTGAAAGTTGCCACTTGGCTGTTCGGCGGACGGATGGTTCAAAATTGTAACGGGACGGATTTTTCGCCGCAATTGATGAAAGTTGCAGCAGAGCAAGGTTGGACGATTTTTTTCTTAGGCGGCAAAGAGGGGGTGGCAGAAGCAGCAGCCCAAAATGTCGCCAAGTCATTTCCGGGGATTAAGATTGTCGGAGTGCACAGCGGATATTTTAAAGATGACGGGGAAGTGATTCGTCAGATCAATGCGTCGGGGGCACAAATTTTGTTCGTTGCCTTCGGCGCGCCCAAACAAGAAAAGTGGATTGCGCATAACCGTCAACAGCTTGAGCCTAAGCTTTGTTTAGGCGTCGGGGCTTTGTTGGATTATCTTTCCGGGTACAAAATCCGGGCGCCTAAGATTTTTCAGATGCTTTATTTAGAGTGGTTCTGGCGGATATTTATTGATCCAAAGCGAATGTTTAGAAGGTATATTATTGACGGGTTTGGCTTTATGTTTTATCTGATTTTTATGGCCCTTAAGTCTCGTCTGAATACAAAATAAAAAATCCAGAAGCAAAAGAACAGCCACTTTTATTCCAACTCTAAGCGCCCGAACCTTTCAACAAGAATCTTATCAAAAGATTTTTTCATGTCCCTAGGGAGCATCGACGCTGCAATTCGTGAACGCAATAGTTCTTTCTGTCCGGCAAACTTTACAAATCGTATTTTTTGTGGAATGCCAAGATAATCTGCCAAAATATCCATGTCGTTTCTCTTAATCCGGCTCTTTTTTCCATTAACGGTTAACGCTGACTCGTCGAGTTCTTCGGGGATCACGATCCTTGAGCAAACCAAATCGTAAGCAGGCGCAAGGCGCACAAAATTTTCTTCATTATAAATAATGGAATAATTTTTCAAATGCGCATCGCCGTTACCGATAAGAAAATTAAACACAACACGTTCAAAAAAAAGCTGGACATCAAGCCCGGGAACCTCGGATGTTTGCTTAAGCCTGCGGCCAATTTCTTCGACAGAGCCGTTATATTTATCTTTTTTCTCAAGGATTTGGGAAAAATCTTCCTGATGGATTTTGATCCGCCCCTGACGGTCAAAACGCTTGACCACATAGGCCAAACTCTTGTCTTTCAAATGCACCAAACAATGTCCCGGAACATCAATGCCTAAATCTTGGGCAAGCATCATGCAAAGTTCTTCATTTTCCGGCAAGTTCGCAAACGCCTGCACCTGCGGTTTTAAAATATATTGTCCGCCTTCGCCAGTAACTTCTAAACGTGGCTCATTGTCTTTATCAGCTAGCCGTACCGAAAGTTTTGGTTGAACGCCGGAAATCGACATTTTGCCAACCATCTCTTGTGCTTTCAGAGCTACACCAGCCAAGGTCAAATCAATAAAAGGTTCTTTATCAATGCCAAAAACTTTACGCCATGATGATTGTTGATTTTTCATTTTTTATCACCTTCTCGAACCGTAACCGCGCCAATTGTGTTCTCTCCGGTCACAAGCAGAATTCCAAAATCATCCGTACTGTCGATCTTTCTGCTCGCGCAAACGATATCCCGATACCAGCCTTCAGAGTTAAGCCCTGCAAAAAATGGAAACAATATGGGCGATTCAAAAGGTTCTGCCTGTAATGGCAAGGAAAGAGATATGGGGGTGCCTGTTTTTAAGAAATCGGGAGCATATGTAAACTTAAAACCCGTATCCGTTTCTTCAAGAATACCGGCCAAATGGTCATGATAAAAAACATCTGCTTTGCGTTTATGATCTGCCATTGCGCACAACCTCAAGATGATGGCCTAAAAATTCAAGGACTTGATTGACCTTGTCCATGCGCACGGTGGTTTTGCCCTGTTCGAGCTCTCTGACAAATCGTAGGCCAACACCGGCACGTTTCGCAAATTCGATCTGGTCGAGGCCTGCTTTTTTTCGAAGTTCCTGTATTTTTTTCCCAACGCTATTCATGGTTGAAATATACACCCTAAAGGGTATAAAAGCAAGGATTATTATTAAGAATAGTGCATTTCTGTAATACTGAGATTATAAATGCACCCTATCGGGTATATCAGAAGGCCGGTTGAACCGATTATTCAATTATTGCATGGCACCCACACTGAAAAATGGGGTAGTAGGGATCCGGTACGACTTATACTGTGAGTTGAAATTATTCAAGTGCCTACGAAAGAGCGCCGGCACTAATTATTTGGGCTCCGTCCCTTTTTCACAGATGCGATGACCCAACTGCTGCCATTGTACTGCGAAACAACCTTTCGTACCCGCCGGCCTTGATAGTCGTAGGAAAGTTCAATCTTTTTGTCATTGACCGCCTCATTATTCCCCTCCCTTGATGGGAGGGGCTAGGGGAGGGTGATTACTTTTCACTTTTTCAAAGAACTAAAAACGATCCGGGGACACTTCTGCCAGACTGTAAGCCAAGATCAATGGGTTATATAAAAACGGTCCGAATTAACCTCGAATTAACCACTTGTTGCTCATCCC
>CAZWOH010000101.1:0-7431 GCA_964635405.1 uncultured Planctomycetales bacterium
AAATATTCCCGCCCCCAAAACCGCTAAAATCGGAATGCTCATAAAAAATGCTTCAGCTTGCGACGATAAGAAAAACTTAAAACATCCCAAGACAATCAGAAAATAGATTATTAAAATTGCTATTTTGCAGTATGCGCAAGTCTTTTTCCAATCATTGTCATTCTGAGGCTGTAAGCCGAAGAATCTGCAGTGTCCAGATCCTTCGCTGCGCTCAGGATGACAGAAACTTGAACGCTGTGTTATTCCCGAATTACTTTGACTCATAAACCAACTCCACCTTGTCCGACACGACCAAAGATTCGGGGGTTATCATTTCCCGCTCTAAAGGAAGTACCCCGCCGGTGATTTGTCGTATCGTTTTTTCATATGGTTGCCATTTCATGTGCCTTAAGCGCACAAAGTCTGCCAAACGAAGGCCGATGGCATTAAAGACCGCCTTATAAATAAGCTCTGAACAATAAATCTTTTGGTCATCCCACTGATATTGAATATCGTAAGGCCGATTGATAAACTTATACGCCTCCCGAATGATGGCAGGAATATCCTTTTGATACTGTTTCTTTAAACGCACAATCGTAAATTTTCGACCAACTCCGTAGCTAATCCACTGGTTAAGCGGCGTTTCTTTAACCGGCCCAATCGCTTGTAAAACAACAAAACCTTCAGACTTTTTAACAATAATTCCGCAATGCGAATAGCGGCTGTGTGTCAAATCCGCGATCATTTCTGTCAACGCTCCGGGCAAATGCTGAAAAATAAAATCGCCGTTTTGCACATTGACATTTTTTGTATAATTTCTTAATTTAGATTCAACAAGACAAAAAAGATACGAACGAGGTGCGGCATTCAAAATGTAAATCGAACCAATAATCAAAATAATGACATAGATAGTATTCTTAAAATTTTTTATGAGCATCATATTTTTACCCCCTGACATTCTCCAACCATTTGCCCAGTAAAGAAGCTAAAGTTTTTTGTTCACTGACATTAAGCGAGGCGAGCAACTTTTGCAGGCGCTCATCATAGCCTTGCCAGATAGAATCCAAAAGTTTGGAACCTTTAGGCGTAATCTTTAAAATATTGACACGCCGATCGCCATCCAAGCTAGAACGTGTCACGAGAGCATCTTTCTCTAATTTATCGATAAGCTTGGTCATATTGGAGGGCGTGACAATCAAACGCTTGCTGACCTCCACTTGACTAATCCCCTCTTTGCCGCCCTGATGCTTGACGGCCATGAGAATATTAAATTTTCCCGGCGTCAAATCATATGCACTCAAATAAGTCGTCATTTCGTCGGTAATGACATTGTAAATCAAGGCAAGACTATAAATCGCTTCTTCATAATGCTTGCCCTTGCCTGTTTCTACCCCAACGGTGTCAAGAATTCCCATTTGCGCTCCTTTTGTTTTTCTTAATGTTTACCATTCAATCATTAACTTGTCAAGTATGTGAATAAAGAAATAGGGCGCGAAACACTTGCCAGCCTCTGGCGGGTCGCGCCCCTACACATTATATCTTTACTCTTGCCACAATTCTTTGTACATATAATACACTTCTCGCGGCTGGCGCATAAGAGGACTATGCTTCCCATCTCCCTGACTTAAAAGTCCGTGCCACTCAAAATTAAACTCATCCGCCGTCAAATCGTGATAATAAGGATTCCCGCTTTGCCACCAATCATCCACCCAAACAAAGGCAAAACCACCCAAAGCATTGCCCGGCGATTTAGCGCCCGCTTTATGGGCCGCGATATCTTCCCAACAATCTTTATGAATTTGCGCCTGACGTTCTTCATTAAGAATCCTTGTCTTAGGGTCAACGGGCGGGTGAATGGTCCCGTATTCGCTGATTAAGACTGGCTTGCCGAACTTGGCATCCACTTCTTTCCAAAGCGTATTAAAGCCCTGCCAGTGACGATACGAGTTAAGCCCAATAATATCGACATCGGGCGCATATTCTTTATAAACTTCGAGGAAAACCGTCTCACCATTAACCAAACAAACCGGATGATTGGGATCTAACTGCTTAATATACTTGGCCACCGAATTAACAAAACGCGCGTACTCAACCGGATACCGCGCGGCATTGGTGTGCGTAAATTGCTCAAGATTATTCTCATTTCCCAACGCCCAGACAAGAATATACGGTTCGTCTTTAAACTCCATGACCATATCATGGACACTGCGCATCATCTTGGCACATTGGTCTGGATCGCGATAATCTGTGCCCTCTAACCACGGCGCTCCAGAACCAATAGTATAAGCACCCAAAAGATCGCCCATCATGACCATCATCCCCGTCTGATCATACATTTGCCGCAAAAGTTTTTTGTTCGGCGCATGACTATAAAGCAAATTGCCGGGATTAATCGTCTGGACGTCAGGATCACTGCTGGCATGATGATATAAGCGAATCGTATTAACTCCCATCGCTTTCATCAGCTTAAAATCCCCGACGGGTTTTTCATCTTTGTCCTGTTTATTATTGCGGTTTTCATCTAGCCACGTTTGATAAGCCAAATCGATACGGCCATCATGGTCATCATCAACAATCATCCAATCGCGCATCGAATTATCGTGGCTACTTTTTCCAATCTCATTTAACCCTGAATGGCACACGCCTTTTATAAAAAACGGCTGACCATCTTTCAAAAGCT
Source organism: uncultured Planctomycetales bacterium (assembly GCA_964635405.1). Taxonomy (GTDB): domain Bacteria; phylum Omnitrophota; class Gorgyraeia; order Zapsychrales; family JANLHA01; genus JADLGJ01. Next base: position 2,660 of record CAZWOH010000101.1, read on the forward strand.
GCCAGCCCTCACTGGATTTTATGACCTTAACCTCTGTGGCAAAAGCAAAAGACGAGAATACACCAACGAGGACAGAAACAAAAATGAACTTTTTCATAAAAGCCTTTTATTTTAGGATTTGTTTAGCGAAAGGATAAATCGTCTGTTCAAAAAGAAGTTGGCCCTTGGCCGATGGATGCAAACCATCTGCAGATATCAAAGACGGGTCAAAACGCATCTTTTGCGAAACGGTATAAATATCAACGACCAAAACAGCTTTTTCTTTACACACCTGTGCAATGATCCGATTAAATTTTGCAATTCCCTTCTGAATATCCCGTCCGGGAGAAAAGGTCGCCCCCTTAGGGGTCGCCGAAAAATCAGGGATATTAACAACCAGAATCTTGCTGGCCGGCAACTCGGAAAGGATATCCTCCAGAAGGTCGCTAAAATTCTCGCGAAAACGTTCATCCGTCGAATTCTGTAGCCAGTCATTGACCCCGATCATAAGGGTTGCAAAAGTAGCGCTGGATTTTCGTAAAACTGGCATTTCCCACTGCTGGGCATCAACCGTAGTCCACCCATTGCGGCCAGGATTAGCAACAAGCGAAATGCTCATTGCGTCCGTTTTTAAATGCTCTGTCAAAAGAACAGGCCACGCTTCTTGAGGGGCAACGCCGGTGCCAATCGAGTACGAATCGCCAAGGGCCACATAGCGGATATCCGCTTCTTCGGCGACAGAGAGTTTATAACTCAACGTTAAAATGCTAAAAACAAGGAGAAAAATAAATTTATTTTTCATAAGGATTGTTATTTTAGGGGAAACTCTTGAATTTGTCTCTCACATTTTTTCAAACGACTTTAAACCCGTTTGATCAACTAAACTTTTTACGACAAACATACGGCCGCGCAATTTTAAATGTTCATTCGGATAATATGGCCCCTCACCGTCTTCGGGCCAACTAAAATCACCCGTCGACAACGCCCGCGAAAAATCTAATGCACTCACACCTTCGGCGACTAAAGCACTTTTAATCAAATCAACATGCTCTGCGATACGGCCCAAAGCATCGTTGCCTAAATATTTTTCAATCGTCTGCCAATCAACGGGCGTAATATAAAAAATTGTCTGAATCCCTTTTGCTTTAAGCAGTTGGGCTGTGTGCACCAAAGACTTGATCTTGCGATGCTCTACAGTCAAAGGGTACATATAACGAAAAGTTAATTTCTTTTTCATATTCTGGTCTGAAAATATTTTAAAATCGGCATTATCAAAATCTCTGGCCTTCCCGACGAACTTCTCGCCATCAAAAACAGAACTTTGTTCATATTCAAATCGCGTCGTCCGCGGCTCAAAATATTTGAACACTTCCAAAGGCTTATAAAATTTCATCCAAAACGTATCTTTCATAGCCAAAGTCAATTTTTCTTTTTCAAATTGCCACAAAGGCTGTTTATCCCATTCCACAGAAAAACTGCGCAAATTAATCGGAATAATCACAACCTTTGGACGATAATTCTTGCGGACGATATACTCGGCATAGGCTTCATAAACATCCATCTGATAAGAGGCATGAGTGATCTTTGCAACCCGGCTCTCCGGCAAAAGCCGCTGGAGAAGTCCCGGCATACTTTCCTCGCTGGCATCGCTTTGTGCAGCCCAGTTGATCGTGCTATCACCAAAATAAATGATATCGCATTTTAATTTCATAAAAGCATCCAGCAGCTTGATCTCATTAGGAATATCTTTGGATGCCGGCAGAAGCATCTGGGCCGATAAAATCAGTAAAAAAAATAAACCTAATTTTAAGAAAAAATTTTTCATGTCAGAATTGGAAATAAATAAATGGAATCGGCACAGCGATGCCGAAATTCATAATAAGTAAACCCACAAGTGTATATACCGCCATACGTATCGCCGGATGATTTCGCAAAAGCACAACGCGCAAATCTTCTTTTTGTTCAACATAATTCACCCAAATCAAAAAAAAGATAAGGCCACCAGCAAAAACAAATTCAGATATTTCCAAACCAAGGCCGCTTTTGCTTTGCGTGCCAAATACAATCGGTTCTCCCCAGCCTATAAAAAGCTGCGAAACAATAAAGACCGCATCATTGAGATTATTCGCACGGAAAAAAATCCACGCAAAACAAACTAAAGAGAATGTGGTAACCGTCTGAAAAATTTTATGCAAGGTCGGCATTTGCCCAAAGCCTAAGGCTAGAGCGCATCTTTCCCGAAAAGTTTGCGTCGCCTTGGAAAACAAGTAATACGCGCCATGCAAAGCACCCCAGACAACAAAAGTCCAGTTAGCGCCATGCCAAAGTCCGCTGACTAAAAACGTAACAAAAATATTAAAACGCCAACGCCAAAGACTTGCATGATTTCCTCCCAAAGGAATATAAAGATAATCGCGAAACCACGTCGACAATGAAATATGCCACCGATGCCAAAAATCACCAATCGACCTTGCCAAATACGGACGCTCAAAATTTTTCACCAATTTGAAACCCAAAACCTCGGCAGAGCCTATCGCGATATCGGAATATCCCGAAAAATCACAATAGATTTGAAAAGCAAAAAATACCGTCGCAATAATAAGACTTGCGGGACCAAAATCTGACGGATTTGCATAGACGCGATTGACAAGAATCGCCAAACGATCGGCGATCACAACCTTCTGAAACATCCCCCAGAGCATGAGTTTTAAACCATGACTTACCCGTAGGGTGTCAAACGTATGCTTTTGAAAAAATTGCGGCAAAAGATGACTCGCCCGTTCGATGGGGCCTGCGACTAACTGCGGGAAAAACATCACATATAAAGCATAAATCCCCAGATGCCGCTGGGCCTTTTGCTTACCGCGATAAACGTCCACGACATAACCCAAACTTTGAAAAGTATGAAAGGATAATCCCAAAGGCAAGATCAGCGAAATATTTTTGATCGGATAATCCCACCCTAACCGGGAGGCAATCCAAGATCCAGAAGCATTAAAAAAGTCGAAATATTTAAAAACAAAAAGCACAGCGCACGTCGAAAAAATACTAAACCATAAAATCGCTTTACGCCGCTTACCATGCGAATTTTCGATCAGAATCGCCGCCGTGTAATCAATAAGAACAAGCAAAAATAAAATAAGAATATACGCAGGAATAAACGCCATATAAAAATAGCAGCTGGCAAGCAAAAGCCATAACCAACGCCATTTGTAAGGCATCAGAAAATAAACAGCCACCACAAGCGGGAAAAACAATAGGAACAGATAAGAATTAAAAGTCATGAGATTTCAAAAACGGGGCACCGGCTATTTCTTAATTATCCACTGATAAGAGCCAGTTTCGCTGTTAAAGACCTCAATGGGCGTGCCGGCAAGCGCGTCCTGCTGTAAACGCTTGGCATATAATTTTTGGACCTCTTCAACAGAACTGCCATTTTTTTCGGCGACAGACTGGTAAATAATCATGCGGTCACGATTTTCTTGGCTCACCAAATCAGTTGCCGCAACATCCGCTTTATCCGACAAACGAATCACAAGCAAACCGGATTTATTCTCGCCGATAATCCCTTTTGTTTCCCACAAAATAAGCTCATCCCGCCGATCTTTGCGCCGCAACGCCGCCGCCTGGACGTCAGCGCTTAAATCTTCTGCCGCATAAGCTTCAGAAACAAAAATATTTAAAAAACTCTGAGGCCCCTGCGCCTTGGGCTTAGGCGAGGAACCGGTGACCATATTTTCGATATCATCAATATCATTTTTAATATGTTGATAAATATCCAACCGCATCGAAATGTCCACCTTGATCGGATCTTTCGGGGCCTGAACGCTAACCCGCGCACAACCTAAAGCAAACGTTAATGCCAACAACGCCATCAGTGTTTTTTTCATAATCTGTCCTTATAAAGGTTAATGGTGCAAAATAATATTAAAATCCCGTTTTCCCTGTTTTCCGTCTAAATGAATATCCGCGAATAAATCACCGTCGTGCAAAGATAAGTTTACACTGCCGGTATTATAGTAATAATCCTGTAAACTTTCCACCACCGTGTCTAGAGATGCGCGATAAGCGATGTGATCCAAAAAACTTACGTCTTTAATCATCAGCCGCCCGCCGAAAGCATCGGCAAAAAGATCCCCACCTAAAACTTTTACTACAGCGCCCTCTCCTTGCAAAACAATGTTTCCACCCAGCTTTCCGGTGATCGTAAATTTATTAGCCAACTCAAAATCTTCAACAAAACGGCCAAGATCTAACCCGCTTAATTGCAACTTTGCCTGATATTGCGGCAAAAAATCCGGCTTCACAACGACATTGCCTCGAATTTGCCCACCCAAAAATTTGGCCGATAAATCGTCAAAAAACAAATCCTGGTTTTCAAAACGAGCCAAACTCTGGACCTGCGTTACACTTGCTTTCCCGTAAGCGATTTTATCAACGGTAAAATTACCCCGCTCATTACCTCGCACCACCCACAAAAGGACATTTTCCAAATGAAATGTTTGATACTCAAACGAGCTAAGATTCAAATAAAGCGTATCTATTTTTTGTTTAAAAAGATCCACATTAAATGAAAACACGCCCGCAAGCTTTACATTTTTGTCGGTTATTTTGACATCCGCGTCTATGCACTCAACCTGCGGCAAAAAAACATTCCTCGATAAACCTGAGGAAATATTGCTCTTTAACCGCAAGCGCACATTAGCCTGCCGCAACTTTATAGAAAACACGCCGTTTTTTTGAACGGCAACATCAAAAAAACAAACCTCATTAAAACGGGGAAATGTTACCTT
>CAZWOH010000102.1:0-2991 GCA_964635405.1 uncultured Planctomycetales bacterium
CACAAGCGCTTTGAGCAAAAGGTTCTAAGAAACAAACCTTTACTTTAAAGTAAAATTTCTGCGGGAGTAGTTCAGTGGTAGAACGCTAGCCTTCCAAGCTGGTCACGAGGGTTCGATTCCCTTCTCCCGCTTTAAATGTTTGCCTCCCAACATCTTTGACTTTTTCATGAGCCTCGTCGCACAGCTAAAAAAACTTTCCCGAAACGATTGGTTGATCGGGCTGGGACTTTTTCTCATCTTCTTAGCGACCAACGGCTACACATACGCATGGGACGATCAACATCTTGAAATTCCACTTCTTAAAAGTCTCATCGATCCAACTCTCTTTGTCGGCGATTATTACGTCGAGGCGCTTAAAGCCAATTTTACTTCGTTTCTTTTTCCATTGCTTGCCAAAATGGTCACAACCAACCAGGTGCCGACGGCGTATTTCATCCTGTATCTCTTAAGCCGTTTCTTTTTGTTTTTTTACGCCTACAAGCTTTGGAAACGGATAACACGCAGCCGGCTTTCGGCATCACTTTGTGTTCTGTCTTTCTTTTTAGTTTTTCGCGTCGAAGAATTTCTGTATCGGACTTTTTCACATCAAGAGTTTGCCCTCGCGATCGTCATGGCGGCGATATATTATTTTTATAAAAACCGCTTTATGACCGCCGCAATACTTTTTGGCGTTGCCGCAAATTTTCATGCGCTTTACAGTTTTTTCCCTTTTTGCTATATGTCGCTTTACCTTTTAGGCAAGAGTAGGGAAGACCGCGGCAAAACACTTTTAAAATCGATCGGATTATTTGCTCTTTTTAGCAGCCCCTTTATCGTCTGGACCTTTAAACGCGTATTTTCACATCTGCCCGACGATCCGTCGATTTACCAAAACTGGATCGACTTATACAAAATCGCCTGCCCGCCGACTTTTCTTTTTGACAATGAAACTTTAAATCACATGGCCCATAGCTTCCCGTCATTTTTAAAAGGGACGCAAGCCTTTTGGCCGGTCATCGCGATGCTCGCTGTTAACGGTGTTTACAATCCGTCCTTTCAAAAAGATCAAAAAGCTCATGCATTGATGATCGGCGCTGCAATTTTTTTAGTCCTTAGTTTTATCTTCTCTTATATTGTCCCCAGCCGATTCTTTCTCGATCTTAACCTTGGCCGAAATATCCAATTTATGCAGTTTATTCTGATTGGTTACACAACGGTTCTTGTTATCGATAAAATAAAAACAAGCTCTTTTGAAATTTCCGCTTTATTGATCTGTCTTTTTTCATTGATACGTTTTGGAAATTTTGTGGCGGCTCTAACATGTATGGCCATTTTTTTTCTTTTAAAAGAAAGCAATGGTCTGCCCAAAATGCTGTCGTGGTTATTTTTTAGTTTATCGCTTATCGGAATTTATTTTGAGTTTAAGTACAATCATTTTAGCCATTGGGCGATTATCACATCTTTTGTCATCTGCGGATTTTCGATAACTCTGTTGCTAGTAAATTTATTTTTAAAGAGTCAACGTACAAAACTTCAAATAATTCTTATTCTTGTCCCATTTTTGCTTTTATCTGGCAACAACATCTATTACCATTATCTGCGTCTGCACGTCGAAACAAAAGCCAAAGGCTTTTGGCAGCTGCAGCGCAACTGGGTCGATATGCAAAACTTTGTCCGACAACATACGCCCAAAAATGCTTTGATCCTGACGCCCAATGATATGGAAATGGGCGGTTTTCGTATTTTTTCCGAAAGAAAAGTCTTGGTCTGTTACCGCGACTGCGGGGTTATTGGGTTTGATTATAAAGCAGCACTACAGTGGCAAAAACGCTTAAAAGACGTTGAGCATTTCAAAGTTTTTATCGACGGCGATATCAAACCGGCTCTGGTTAATGCGCTGACCAAATACAAAGTCAATTACATTGTTTTTATGCGTTACTTCAATCCCGGCAAAAACGCTATGCTTGACCCTGTTTACGAAAACGAAACTTTCGCCCTGTATCGGGTCGTCGCAAATCCAATTTAATACAACCTTGCAACTTGTCTTTGTTTCGTTATAATAAGCCCCATGCCTAGAACAAAACACAACATTTCGATTATCGGCGACGGGGGATGGGGAACGACCTTGGCGATTTACCTTGCCAAGAAAGAATACCGCGTCAAACTCTGGGGCGCGTTTCCCGAGTACGCCGCGCAAGTCCACGAAACACGCATCAACCGTAAATTTCTTCCCGGCGTCGAAATTCCCATAAGCGTTAAGATCACCAGCGATTTAAATCTCGCCGTCAATGAAAGCGATATTGTTGTCCTGGCTGTCCCGTCCCAATTTTTGCGTTCGGTTTTAAAAAAAATGAAGTCTTACAATCTCAAAAATAAAATTATCCTCAGCGTCGTCAAAGGCATCGAAACAAAAACCTTGCTGCGCGTCAGTCAAGTGATTAACGATGTTTTGGGAAATGTCAATTTAGCCGTTCTTTCCGGCCCAACCATCGCCGGGGAAGTCGTCAAAGGGATTCCGACAACGGCGGTCATCGCCGGAAAAAACAACAAAACCACAAAAATTTTACAAGAAATTTTTAATTCCGAAACTTTCAGGATTTATACCAACACGGATCTTATCGGTGTTGAAATAGGCGGCAGTTTAAAAAACGTCATCGCGATTTCCTGCGGCGTTTGCGATGGATTAGGATATGGCACCAACACGAAAGCGGCGATCGTCACACGCGGCCTGGCGGAAATGTCACGGTTAGGCACTAGTTTGGGAGCCAAGCCAAAAACTTTTGCCGGGTTGACCGGTTTAGGCGATTTGATTACGACCTGTTTTAGCCCGCAAAGCCGCAACCGCACTGTCGGCGAACAGTTAGGCAAGGGCATTGCGATCAAAACTATTCTTGGCAACATGAACATGGTGGCCGAAGGGGTCGAAACCGCCAAGGCCGCTTACGCCTTAAGCCGTAAACATAAAATCCCAATGCCGATTACCAGCGAAGTTTACAATATTCTTTTTAAAGG
>CAZWOH010000102.1:3091-7331 GCA_964635405.1 uncultured Planctomycetales bacterium
GCTCTTTACATAGATCACATTTGCAAATTTTACGGAGCGTAGCGCAGTTGGCTAGCGCACTTGAATGGGGTTCAAGAGGTCGTGAGTTCAAACCTCACCGCTCCGACTTTTACAAAAGGTTACACGTGGAAAGGGGATTATGATGGCCAATGCACCTCAGCCAGAAAAGCGAAAATATCCACGCATCGACAAACATTTTATGTTGACGTATTTTGACCTCAATGATCCTTTGGTCAAACACAATGCCTCTCAACTGAAAAACATTGGTTTAGGTGGTTTGTGCGTGATTACATCCAAAACTTTTTCGACGGGAACAAGGCTGGGGATTGAACTTAAGACCCCTTTTCTTTCAGAATTCATCCATCTTAAGGGAACCGTTTTAGAATCGAAAGTAAAAATACGCAATATTATTTACGAAACCCGCGTGCAGTTTGACGATATCCCATTGCCAACGCACGCGATACTGGCAAAGCTCATTGAGCATTTCAGACACGAAAACACCAAGGGACACCATGAATAAGATCACTTTAGGGCTTATCGGCTACGGCAATGTAGGCAGTGGCGTTGTCAACTTTTTACAGAAACGCAAAAGTTTTTTTAAGGACAAATATAATATCGAATTTGACCTGAGGGCCATTTGTGACCGTAGCATCAAGAAAAAACTGCCGACGGGCCTAGACAGCACAACCCGTTTGACCACCGACTATAAAAAAGTCATCAATGACCCGGAAATTGATGCGGTCATCGAACTGATCGGCGGAATTACTCCGGCCCGCGAAATCGTCCTTGAGGCGCTTAAAAAAGGCAAACACATCGTCACCGCCAACAAAAGTCTTTTGGCGATGCACGGCAAAGAACTTTTTCAAGAAGCGCATAGCTGCAACCGCAATATTTATTTCGAGTCGTCCGTCATGGCGGGCGTTCCTTTAATCAAAATGCTCACCGAAGGCTTGGCAGGGAATAAATTCAAAAGCCTTTATGGAATTATCAATGGGACCTGCAATTATATTTTGACCGAGATGACGCAAAAGGACCTTAATTTTGGCCAAGCGCTCGCCGCGGCGCAAGCTAAAGGGTTTGCCGAAAGCAATCCCACACTTGACATCAACGGCATGGACTCAGCGTCGAAGCTGGCGATTCTCGTTTCCTTAACGATGGGAAAATTTATCAGCGCCCAACAAGTTTATACCGAAGGGATTACTCAAATTTCGCATCACGATATTGAGCATGCCGAAAGTTTAGGTTTAAGCATTAAACTTTTGGCGATTGCCAAAAAAGCGAATCACGAAATCGAGGCCCGCGTGCATCCGACGCTTATTTCCAAAAAACATCCGCTTTCCGACGTTAACGGAATTTTTAACGCGATGTTTATAAACGCCAGTCCCATGGGTGATGTGCTTTTGTCCGGCGAAGGGGCAGGCCAGATGACAGCCGCCTCCGGGGTCATCAGTGATCTTTTTCAATTGGCTTCCCGTGTGGGTTGCCCGGCCGACCAATATTTGGCCAATATTTATCGCGAAGCTCCCGAAACAAAAATCCGCAAGATCGACGATATTTCGACACGTTTTTATATCCGTTTTATGGCCCCTGACAAGGTCGGCGTGCTTTCAAAGATCACCGGAATTTTAAGCAAGCATAAGATCAGTATTAATTCGGTCACCCAAAAAGCGCATGATCATTGGGCATCCGCGCTTCCGGTCATTATGTTGACCGACATCGCACAGGAAAAAATGGTCCGCATCGCACTCGATAAAATTCACAAACAAGGCATTGTCAAGTCAAAGCCCGTCGCGATCCGCATGGAAGAGTTAAAATAATGTTATATAAAGGCCTTATCGAAAAATATCGGGCATTTTTGCCCGTGAGCGACAAAACACCTGTCGTGACTTTGTGCGAGGGGAACACGCCGCTTATTTTTTCCGAGGACCTTTCTGATGATCTTGGACTTAAGGTCTATCTTAAATATGAAGGCTTAAACCCGACCGGTTCTTTTAAAGATCGGGGGATGACCATGGCGATTTCCAAAGCCAAGGAAAAAGGGGCGACAACTGTGATGTGCGCTTCGACGGGAAACACGTCCGCGTCCGCCGCCGCGTATGCCGCTAAAAGCGGCCTTCAATGCGCCGTCCTTATTCCCGATGGGAATATCGCTTTAGGAAAACTGGCGCAAGCGATGATCCACAATGCTAAAGTCATTGCAATCCGCGGCAATTTTGACGATGCTCTTAATTTAGTCAAAACGATCACCGAAAAATATCCGATCGAGCTGGTCAATTCGCTCAATCCGTTTCGCATCGAAGGACAAAAAACCGCTTCTTTTGAAATTTGCGACAGTTTGGGTGATGCACCGGAATTTCATGCGATTCCCGTCGGAAACGCTGGGAACATCACAGCGTACTGGAAGGGCTACAAAGAATACCGGACAGCCGGCAAGTCAAAAACCTTCCCCAAGATGCTGGGCTTTCAGGCTGCGGGATCCGCCCCGATTGTTTTAGGTCATGCCGTTGAAAACCCTCAAACACTGGCGACGGCAATCCGTATCGGCAACCCCGCCAGCTGGAAACAGGCCCTTCTCGCGCGCGATCAGTCCAAAGGCTTGATTGATAGCGTCACCGACGAAGAAATCGTCAGTGCGTATAAGCGTTTAGCCAAAAGCGGCGTTTTTGCCGAACCGGCATCTGCCGCTTGCGTTGCCGGGATTATTAAGTTAGGCGGCCAAGGCTATTTCAAAAACTTTAAAGGCGCCCGTGTAGTCTGTACTCTAACCGGTCATGGGTTAAAGGATCCAAATATCGCAATAAAAAATGTCGGGCAGCCGGTTGTGCTTAATGCGGATATTAAGGAAATTTTAAAAGAAGTCGGCCTCTAATGATTCGTTTAACACAAACAAAAAAATCATTGGCCGGCAAACGGATCTTGATTACCAGTGGGCCCACGGCGGTAGCGCTTGACCCGATGCGAGTCATCAGCAATCGCGCAACAGGAGAGTTGGGACAAAAAATTGCAGTCGCCTTAAGCGAAATCGGGGCTAAGGTCACGTTGCTGCAAGGAGCCGTCGCGCAACAATTCGAGGGGAAAAATATCCGGGTCAAAAAATTTTATTTTTATGACGAACTAGCGGCACTTTTAAAAGCAGAACTTAAAAAAAATTATGATGCGGTCATTCACAATGCCGCCGTGTCGGACTATCAGCTCAAAAAACCATTTGCATCAAAACTTGATTCCGACAAAAAAAATTTGATCATAACGCTTGTCCCGACGAAAAAACTGATTAGTACAATAAAAGTTCTGGCGCCAAAAACATTTTTAGTCGGGTTTAAGCTCGAAGATTTCAAAAACGAAAAAGATGTCGTATCAGAAGCCCAAAAACTGATCGCAAACTCGCGGTGCGATCTGGTTGTGGCCAATACTTTAAAAGGGGGCTACAAGGCCACCCTTTTAGATCGCGATGCTAAAATTTGCAGTCATGCGTATTCACGCTCGCAGTTAACAAAAAACCTTGTTTGTGTATTGCAAGAAAAACTAGGCATGGTAATTTCATCTAAAAAATAATTTGATTAATTCAGGAAAACACCCATGAAGTACATCATCATTGTCCCCGACGGAATGGCAGATAGCCCGATCGAAGAACTGGGCCATAAAACGCCTCTGGAAGCCAGTCATCGCACCAATATGGATTACTTGGCCAAACACGGAATGACGGGCTTGATCAAAACTATTCCGGATAATTTTCATCCCGGATCTGAAATCGGAAATCTCTCGCTATTAGGCTATAAACCCGAGAATCACTTTACCGGCCGGGCACCGCTTGAGGCCGCTAATTTAGGGATAACTCTTGCCGACGATGAAATTGCTTTTCGGTGCAATCTTGTGACTATTGTTGCCGGAAAAATGGCGGATTACAGCGCCGGACATATTTCAACACAAGAAGCGGCAGAGCTTATCGACTCGTTAAACGAAAAAATGGCCGAGCCGGATATCACATTTTATGCCGGACAAAGTTATCGGCATTTGTTGGTCATGCGCGTCAGAAATATTTCCGACTTGATGAAAGTCAAGTGCGTACCGCCGCATGATATTATCAATCAGGACATCACGAAACATTTGCCGACAGGGATGTCAGGGACTTTGCTTTTGAAATACATGGAAAAAGCATCACGGATTCTTTCTGAACACCCGATCAATAAAGTCCGCGTGGACCTTAAAGAAAATCCCGGCAGCCACATTTGGCTTTGGGGAC
>CAZWOH010000103.1:0-7243 GCA_964635405.1 uncultured Planctomycetales bacterium
AAATACTGGCAGATTTTACCGCTTAATCCGACGGATGCGGTTTATGGGAATTGTCCTTACAGCAGTCCGTCTGCTTTTGCGCTTAATACTTTATTTATCAGCCCCGAGCTTTTGGTCAAGGACGGCTTGCTTAAAAAAGATGAATTAAGGGTCCTTGATTTAGTGCTCAATCCGCAGCGGGTTGATTACTTAACGGTCATTGAAAAAAAGAATGCTTTGCTTGAACAGGCTTTTGGTCGATTTAAAAACACGGCCCTTGAAGAAGGGGACTTTGCGGCGTTTTGTGAACGAAACAGCTTTTGGCTTGAGGCGTATGCGCAGTTTGTCGTTTTAAAGAAGCGTTTTAATGGCGTGATTTGGAGTGATTGGCCGCAGGATTTACGTGACCGCAGGGTGGATATTCTCAAGGAGTTTGCGGCTAAATTTCCCGACGACATCAAAAAAATCAAATTTTTTCAATGGATTATCTTTAAACAATGGGGCCTGTTGCGTGCCTATTGCCGCAATAAAAAAGTCGAGATCATAGGCGACATCCCGATTTATGTTAATGAAGACAGCGCGGACGTTTGGGCCAATCCTGAAATTTTTAAGCTTGACGCAAAGTTAAAGCCGATTTTTGTCGCCGGAGTTCCACCGGATTATTTTAGCAAGACCGGCCAGCGCTGGGGCAATCCGGTTTATGACTGGCAAAAACTTAAAATAAGCGATTATCAGTGGTGGGACAGACGTGTTGCCCATAATTTGGAGTTGTTCGATGTCGTTCGCATTGATCATTTTCGCGGGCTGATGGAATATTGGGAAATTCCCGCCTCCGATAAAACAGCAATGAACGGACACTGGGCCAAGGGGCCGGGGGAGGATTTTTTAAGTCATTTGCTTAAAACGTATCCGGATCTGCCGATTATTGCCGAGGATTTGGGCGTTATCACCCCGGATGTTAGTGACGCAATGAAAAAATTTCATCTTCCGGGAATGAAAATTTTGCAGTTTGCTTTTAACGGGGATATTAAGCATCCGTATTTGCCGGATAATTTCACCAGCGAGTGCATTGTTTATACCGGAACGCATGATAACAATACGACCAAAGGATGGTTTTCGACTGATGCCGCGGAACATGAAAAAAACTTTTTGCAGGTTTATTTTAAAAAGGAAATTTCGGCCCGCAATGTTGCCAGCGATTTTATTTCGCTTGCGTTAAGTTCCCAGGCTATTTTGTCAATTCTTCCGATGCAAGATGTCCTTGACCTTGATGAGAAAAGTCGTATGAATATTCCCGGAACTGTTCTGGGAAATTGGCAATGGCGTATGCAAAAAGAAAACCTTACCGATGCGTTGTCCTCAAGCCTTGCGTGTTTAGTAGATCGTTATCAGCGCTTTATTCCTTGAGGCAATAGGGCCGCTGTGTTAGAATTTTTCATGAAAAAGATAATATTCCCGATTTTATTTTTGAGTTTTTCATTTTTTGCCGGATGCAGTGTTCATCCGAAGCCCAAAGTCGTTAACACATTAAAAGTTTTGCCGTTGACGCAAGCAATCGTGTTTGAGAAAGAAAAGTTAGCAAAAGGCGGCAAGGTTTTGGTTGTGCCGTTTAGCGCCGGCGAAAATATTGAGGCTAACGATCAGCTTGACCGTGTTTCCTTAAAGATTGTTAAAGGGATTGCCGATACGCTTGTCTTAGGCGAGCCTTTTAAAATCCTCGTCGAGCAAGATGCGCAAAGCGCTGATTTTGTGATCAAAGGTCGCATTGTGCAGATGGAACAAAAAACACCTTTTCACAAACCCTGGCGCAAAAAAACCGAAAAGTTGACGCTCAAGGTTGAAGGGTCGGTTTTGGGTGTTGAAAATGAAGAAATTCTAGCTAAATTCTCCCAGATAAAGATATTGGAAAGCCAGACAGTCAGCTTTGAAACACTGGGATATGATATTGGGACAGAAATTGGCCGTTGGTTATTAGAAAGCGCCACCACAAAATTTTAAGGGGTTTATTGTGATTGTTGTAACGGGCGGGGCGGGATTTATCGGAAGCTGTATTATTGCCAAGCTTAATACGTTTGGCTGGCATGATATTGCTGTTGTGGATCATCTTGAAAATAACGATCCTAAGGCGGCGAATCTTAAGAAAAAACACTACACACAATATTTGGATAAGGCGGATTTTTTAAAAGCGATTTTGGAGGACAAGGTTGATCCGAAGGTTGAGAGCATTGTTCATATGGGCGCCTGCAGCGACACGACGGGAACGGATGCAGATTTTTATGAAACGAATAATTTTTTATATACCAAGCATTTGGCAGAGTGGTGCCTGAAAAAAGGCGTGCGTTTTATCTATGCAAGTTCTGCGGCAACCTATGGCGACGGCGCAGAAGGTTATCGTGATGATGAGGCGACGATGCGGCGGTTAAAGCCGTTAAATTTATACGGGGAATCGAAGCAAAAATTTGACCTTTGGGTGTTGGACCAAAACCTTGAGGACAAGATGGTCGGCTTAAAATTTTTCAATGTTTTTGGGCCCAATGAATATCATAAAGGCGAAATGCGCAGCGTCGTTGCCAAGTCTTACACAAAAATGATGACAACCGGAAAAGTTGGTTTGTTTAAGTCGTATCACCCTGATTATAAAGACGGCGAGCAGAAGCGGGATTTTATTTATGTTAAGGACGCGGTTGATGTTGTCATTTATCTTTTGGAAAACCCTCAGATTAATGGAATTTTTAATCTCGGGACTGGCCATGCGCAAACATGGAATGATTTGGCCGGGGCGCTTTTTAATGCTGTCAGCAAAAAGCCTAATATCGAATATATTGATATGCCCGAGCATTTGAAAGCCCGCTATCAGTATTTTACGCAAGCGGACATGACAAAATTGCGCAATACAGGATATGAGCAGCCTTTTTTGACGCTTGAGCAAGCGGTCAAAGATTATGTCGGATATTTAAAAACAAACAGCCATTATTAAACGGACGAATATGTCACCTGCAATTCTTGTCTTTTGTCTTTTTATTGTTTTTACATTCGTCGTTGGGGTTTCTTTGCTTTTTCGCGGCTGTTTTATGTTGCCTGACAGCGCAAAACTAGCTTCCTCAAGCGATTTGCAGAAAGCACAGGCCGATTTGAAGCTTGCCAATGCCGAGACCGAAAAGTTGAGGGGCCAGGCAAATACCTTGGCCGTCCAGCTTGAAGAGATGAAAGGAAAATTAAGTTGGGCAGAGGAAAATGTTAAAGCGTTGGAAGAAGCGTTGAAAGACGGCGAGCAGGTGCAATCACGCTTAGAGCAATTAGAAAAAGATTTGACCTTTTTGTCGCAAAAAGCTGACAGCCAAGCAAACGGGGCCATTGAAGTGATTACGAGTTTGGCGGCCGAGCGGGAAAGTTTGCAAAATGCTGTTTCGCAGAATGCGACGGTCAAAACCGAAGATTTCAACAATTTGACGGACGAAAACCAAAAGCTTAAGATTCAAATCGACGGTTATACAAGCAAGGTCAAGGAGATGGAGGCTCTGCTGGCGGCCAGCAAAGAAGCTGATGTAAAACTTGCCAGCGTCCAGGAAGAGCTAAAAAAAGTTCGTTTAGAAAACGAGGAAAAGATTGTTCAGGCCAATGCCGCATTAGTCAAGCTCAATAGTGAAATCGAATTGCTCAATGCGCAGATTACAGAAAAAGATGAGCGGATAAAGAAGTTTTCACAGGATCTTTTGATGAGCCGTCAAGAAACAGCGGTTGTTCAAAAACAGATCGAAGAGTTTAAATCTACACAGCAATTAACGAGCGTCGCCCAAGGCGAGGATTTGCAAAAACAGATTGAGCAGCTTAAGGTGGTTAATCAGCATTTGCAAAATAAAGAAAAGATCCTGATTTTTAAACTCGCGCAGGCGCGCGCACAGGCTTTGAGTTTTGAAAAAATTTGTGAAGAGTTCAAACATGCGGTATCTTCTTAAATTTGGAGTGGAAAGCGATAAAGGGTCAGGTAGCGTATGATTTTTGTAGGTGACATTATGTCCGACGAGGTGGTAGTGGTCTACGAGGATATGCTTATCCGCCAAGTTGCCCATTTGATGTTACGAAAACGGGTTTCAGCTTTTCCGGTTGTCAGCAAAAAGGTTGGTCTCGTCGGGATTATTTCGATGACCGACCTTTTTATGATGATCAACAAGGCCTTTATTAAAAGAACAGATGAAGAATTTCACAAGCGTCTGGCGATGTTTCGAGATATGACCGTCGGGCAAGTGATGACAAAAAAGGTCATTGCCGTCAAAACGACAACAAGTCTTGACGAGATTGTCAATTTGGTTGTCCGCAAAAAAATCCATGTTTTTCCAGTGGTTGAAAAACGCAAGATTATTGGTATTGTCAGTCGTCACGATATTCTCAATGCCGTTTACGCTTATGACTCATGAAAATTCGATTGAAAAATTTCGTCAACGTCAGCTTGTCGTGAATCAGGCGCTTTTGCAATTAGCGTCTTTTCGTCATGATTACCGGTCTGCCCGCCAAAAAACAGGCGAATGCCGCGAAATGATTTATAACTATTTAAAGCGTCAGGACGAACAGTTTTATGCCAAACTCAGTGACTTTTATAAAGAGAATCGTCCGGCGCTTAAGATCATTGAATTTTTGACAAAGGACATTAAAGATCTCAAAGTGGCGACATTCGGATTTTTTGAAAAATACGGGACAGCAAATCCGCTGGAGCAGGGGCGTAATTTTGCCAGGGATTTGCGCGAATATATGCAGCTTTTATCGAATCGGTTTCGTTTGGAACAGGATTATCTGGTCCCGTTATTAAAGCGTATGACCGAATATAACGCACACGGGTTTGTTGGCAAATGAGGGATTTTATGAAAAAAATGAAATGGGTTTATTTTGTCGTCGCAATTTTAAGTCTTGGCGGTTGTGCGGCGCTTAAAGAAGAGGCAAAAAAACTTTGGGGCTCCTCAACGCAGGCGCTGGAAGAGGCCCGCAATGAATCTTTGAAAGCATCCTTTTCTTGCCCGTGGGAGACGTGTTTTGATTCGGTCGTCCGATACGCTAATGTAGAGACACAGCAGGTTCTTGACGAAAAGATCAATGCCGAAAAAATGAATCAGCCGGATAATCCTGCGGATGAACAAACGGTCAAGGCAAAAAACTTTGAAGTCTTTTTGGAGGATCGCAGACGTAGGATCATTGTTCTGATGGGGGTCCCCGGAAGTGTCAATACGACGGAGGTGGGGGTCTTTTTTACTCCGTTAGAAAATGCGACAACGGCCGTTGAAGTTTCATCGCTGAGCACTTCTGCAAAAATTAAAGCCGCGGATATTCTTTTTTCGCAGTTAGGTAAAGAGTTTCAGGTGATCAAATAGGGTATTGAAATGATCGAGCACGAAATGCTTTTTTTAGGGCTCTTAGTCGACGGCCCTAAGCATGGTTATGAAATCAAGCGCAAGATCGATGAAGAACTATTTCCTTTCGTTGGGCTTAAGGTCAAGTCGATTTATTACCCTTTAAAAAAAATGGAACAGCTTAAGCTCATTCATAAAGACGTGGGCCGCGAAGGAAAGTTTCCCGAAAAGTTTGTTTATAGCATCACGCTAAAGGGCCGCAAGATATTTGACCATCTGATCAGCGAAAGCTTTGTCTCCATTGAACGGCCGTTTTTTAATATCGACTTATCTTTATATTTTTTGCCTTACGTTGACAAAAAACTTGCCCATAAAAAATTGCGCGGCCGGATTATTTTTTTAAAGCGAATCAAGCGTGATCTTGACAGGCTCTATAGCAAGCAAAAGGCGGATTTAGCCAGACACTTGTCAATTATCCTTGAGCATGACCTTGACCTTGTGGACGCGGAAATCAAGTCCTTGACCCGGCTGTTAGGCATTCTCGACACGTCGCCATAAAACACTCACCGTTGGAATGTTATTTAAGTTTGACAAATAACATAATCATGTTATTCTTTTATCATGGATTTCCAAAGGTTATTAAAACTCGACCAAATATCAGGTTCCTTGTTTTTGTTTGGACCCCGCATGACGGGCAAGACTTTTTTGCTACGACAGCTTAAACCCGCTTTATTTATTGACCTCTTAGATCCGGAGCAAGAGCTTTTATTCTCACGTTCACCGGTTGTGTTTTGGCAGAGCTTGAAGTCTTTGAAAAAAAATGACTTGGTAATCGTCGATGAAGTTCAACGAGTTGTGTCGCTTTTGGATTATGTCCAAAAGGGAATCGAAGAAATCGGTTTACGATTTATTCTTTCGGGATCGAGTGCGCGTAAATTGCGCCGTGGCAGCGCTAATCTTTTAGGCGGCCGGGCGCTGGATCTGAGGCTGTATCCTTTGACCCAAGAGGAAATTGGTCAAAACTTTGATCTTGATATGGCTTTAAGTTTTGGGACATTGCCGCGGGTTGTTACAACTTTTCAGGAAGGAAAAGTTGATGATGTCCGTCGGCAACTTAAAGCTTACAGCACAATTTATATCAAGGAAGAAGTCCAGGCTGAAGCTTTGACGCGCAATGTGAGCGCGTTTCAGAGATTTTTAGTCGTTGCCGCGCAAATGAACGGACAAACCATTGAATTTTCTTCTGTGGCGCGCGATTCATCAGTTCCTATGAGCACAGTTAAAGAATATTTTTCGATTCTTGAGGATACGCTTTTGGGCGATTTTTTGTGGCCGTTTGATCGTAGTGAACGCAAAAAAGCGCGGCCAAAATTTTATTTCTTTGATTGCGGGGTTGTGCGCGCCTTACAAAACCGTTTGGTCGATCCGCCGACACCTCAGGAAAAAGGGTTTTTGTTCGAAACTTTTTTTTACAATGAACTTAAGCGTCTACGGGATTATTTTGAAAAGCCTTATGAACTTTGTTTTTGGCGAGAAGGAAAGCATGAAATTGATATTTTTGTCAAAGGTCCCCATGGGCCTGTTATGGCCTTTGAATGTAAAACATCGTCGGAAACGATAACGGATGCGACGCTGACAGCTTTTCGTAAAAAATTCCCCAATGTCCCGCTGTTTATCGCCTCGGCCAAGGATGTCAATCTACGCACACTTCAAAATGGCGTTGTCGTTCTTCCATGGCATAATGCGCTTAAGACGTTTTTATCGGGCGGTGTTGGTTGAAAAAAAGATTTTTTTGTCTTTCCCGTCACAAAATGGTATTCTTTAGCTGTGTTTTAACGGATCAAATCTAGCGCTTACTCTATTTCTCAACCAAATATTTTTTGTATTTCTTAAGCCAAAAAGTTCATTTAGCTTAAGGGATTGTT
>CAZWOH010000104.1:0-7198 GCA_964635405.1 uncultured Planctomycetales bacterium
TTTGAACGGCAACATCAAAAAAACAAACCTCATTAAAACGGGGAAATGTTACCTTCGCGATAGTTATCGTGTCAGCAGCTAAATATTTTTTTACCACACGTTCTGCTAAGATGCGTACAACGGGCTTAGCGGCCAGAATAATCCCAGCCACAAAAAACAAACCAGCAATAAAAAAATATAAACGTTTCCAGCTCATCGAAAAATCATTATAAGCTCCTGGATGAACTTTAAAACAAGAATTTAATGTTTGAAGAATTTTAGAATAGGATTAGAGGAAGGCGGGTTAATCCCCGGATAACATTGCTTCAAATATTTTTGACTGGCCGCAGGAATGCCTGACCAGACCTTGGGATCTTCGCAGAGAAATTGCTGAACGATTTTTGAGTCGATTTTAAGTCCGCCATTCACTGCTTCTATTGATAGCGGATCCGAAAAGAAAAAGGTCTTTAAACAACTTGAATAATTCTGTTCAGCGGCAATAAGATCCAAGTGAAGCGGCAAAGCCGGATTGCCGCGCGCGCCCGGATAACTTTTTGCCGAACCCATGGCCTTAAACATCAAATATTTATACAACGTCTCATGTTTCGGATGCACACCGATAATAAGGTCGGTTACTCCGGTAACATTACGGGCATATTCATACATAATCTTAAAAAGACGAAAAAGACGAGCCTGTTTGTCAAAATTAGTCAGGGAAAACAATTTTTTCTTTTTGTCATCAGCAACAACAGCCAATAAACTCACTTCGGCCAAAATACGGCCATTACCGCGCAAATGATCCAATTCTCTTAAAAATAAACTGTCCATCGGCAATCCGCAGGGCGAATCAACAACAACCGAAATTGTTCCAATCAAGTTCCCGTTTTCTTTTAAAGAAAAAGTCCGTGACTTGGGTAAAAACGAATAGTAATGATAATGCATTTTTGATTCATTAGGCGCGCAATAGCGACGATCTACGTAACCATCATAAATAATACGATAACATCCTTTAAGATCCTCCAGCGATTGAACTGGAGCGGCGATAAGGTTTTTTGTTAACTGAAGACCAATTTTGCAAAGCTTGTTGGCAATCAAGTAAACGAGTTTTTCTTTATGCTCGACATTGCGCATCGTCTTGAATGCAACACCGCACTCAACTGTTGTTCGCCCAGAATTTAGACTTGAAGCCGGTTCAACCCAGACAACAACTCCTTTAAGGTCAATAGGCACAGGGGCATCTGGTAATTTCATCCGCAAATTGATTTCTGTCCCAGGCGTAACCCCCGGTGGCAAAGCAAGCCGAATTCCCGTTGCTGAGTGATCGACACTTCGGCCAAGCAGCCATTTTGACCAACTGCTTTTAATTCGATACCAAACCGGAACACTGATTTCAACGCGAGGCGATTGGCGTCTTTCCTCAATCACTCCCTGCGAAAAACCGCCGCGGACAGATTCGACATTATCCTCCAGGACACCAACGCCATAAGCCCTCTTGGGGGAAAAAGAATTTAGGAATTTTTCGAAAATTTTCATAATTATTTTCTGGACAAAAAATCCTATTCTTTATTAACTTCACTCATAAAGAATAGGACGCAAAGATCACTCACAAGCTTGGCAACTGGCTGCCCTTCGCATTGCGGTAGGGCCCTGTAGCTTTGTGTCCCATTCTTACGAATGGTTTACCTTAAACAGATTACATACCGCACGGTAAGTATAAAATACATACCACTTCTGCACAAGAGCACCCCTCCAAAAATCAACTATCGCAATATATTGCTACTAAAATATTTGCAACATAAACAAAAAACATCTTTCAAATAAAATAAATGTTATAAATCAAGTGTCTTAAATCCTCACAAAATCATAATCGTCGAAAGAATTCTGCTGAAAACATTCTTTATAATACTTTTTGACTTTTTCCGGCATCTTAGGCCAAAGCAACTGCTCTTCACACAAAAACTTACGAACAACCTGGGCATCTGGGACAAACCCATTATGTAAAATTTCCTCAGTACTCGATCGACCTATAAAAAAATCCCTCAAACAACTGGTATAATTTTGCTTGGCAGCGTGCAAATCCAGGTGCAATGGCAAAGCTGGATTACCGCGAGCCTGCGGATAACTTTTGGGGGATCCTAAGTTTCTAAATAATAAATACTTATATAATGTTTCATGTTTGGGATGAACACCGATCACAAAATCTGTAACTCCGGCGGCATAGAAAGCATACTCATAGGCGATTTTAAACAAACGAAACAGTTGCGCCTGTTTTTCAAAATTTGTCAAAGAAAAAAGCTTTTTCTTCTTTTCATGATGCGCCATGGCCAATAAACTGACCTCAGCTAATTTACGACTCCCTGCACGAATCTGATTGATTTCGCGCGAAAAAAGATTATCCATCGGCAATCCGCAGGGAGAATCCACGATAAGCGAAATTGTCCCCAGGATCTCGTCTTTATCTTTCAGAACAAAAGTTCGCGATTCCGGCAAAAACGAATAATAATGGTAATACATCCGGCTGGGGTTAGGTGCGCAATATCCTCGAGCCGTATAACCTTCATAAACAATTCGATAACAAGCTTTTAAATCTTCGAGCGTTTGAACGGGAGCCGCCGTCAAATGTTGAGTGGACTTGATACCCAAATGACACAGTTTGTTTGCGATCAAATAAATCAACTTTTCTTTATGCGTATTTTCCTGCACTTTATTAAAAACAACGCCACACTCGATCACGCGTTCTTGGGCGTAGCGATGCGATGTCTGCGCAACCCAAACGACGACCCCTTGCATATGAATCAAATGATTGACTTCAGGCAACGCTATCTTCATTTCAATATGGGTTCCGGGCTTAACAGGCGAAAGCAAAACCATCCGAATACCACTGCTTGAGTAATCCCGGCTTATCGTTGACAGCCATGGAGCCCTTGAACCTTTCAAACGATAAGATACGACAGCGCTAACAGTAAGTCGTGTGGCTTGCCGCATTTCCAAAAAACGAGGAGAATTAGCTACAGACACGGTCGGATCATGATGTTCAAGAACCTGTGCACTTTGCATCGGTTTTCCGCCGGGAAGAAGTTGAAAAATATTGCTGACAAATCGCATCATAACTTAACTCCAAAATAAAAAATCCTATTCTTTATATATTTCCCTCATAAAGAATAGGACGTAAAGATCTCAAAATCTTCGGCAACTGGCTACCCTTCGCGATTGCGTGAGGGCCCTGTAGCTTTGTGTCCCATTCTTACGAATGGTTTACCTTTTCGTTTAACTATGGTTGAAGTATAAAACGTAAATTGCAAACGCGCAAGGGGCTAGAAAATAACATTTGAGATTAAACCGAAATTGCTAAAATTTGTAGGTCAGTTCGCTATACCAGCGGCTTTTACTACGAAATAGCCCAAAACTCCCTGAAGAATTTCCGGAAAAAATATCAGCCCCCACCGAAGCCTGCCAATTGTCCGTCAAACTATACTTCAATTTAGGCTGATAAAGAAAATCCGGCGCATTAAGTCCATAAATCACCAAAAATTCGGCCTGCAGTTTGCGATTAAAGAAATCACGGCTCAGCCGTAAAGAAATGGAATTATTATACTTATCAACATTAACCATGCTTGATGTATGCTTAGAAATCACATTTTGGATAAATTGGACATTGGCATCGATTTTGTCAAAAAAAGTATAATCTGCCCCCAGCAAGTATTCCAAATGCCCGCTTCGAACAATGCCATCTGCATCAGAGACATCAAAAACCGGATAAAAATCGTCTTTTGTATAAACAAAATCTCCTTTTAGGACAATATCATGGATTTCTTTGGAAATCGTTGCCCCAAAAGTATCAAGCCGTTTATATTGCGGGTCAAAATCATACACGCCAACACTGATGCTGCGATACAAAACAGGCGATTGCGTCCAACTATGCAAATAAAAAACGCCGGTATCAAAGCCTTCCCACAAATAATTAAACCGCGCACCGAACTTGCTGTTTTCCAAACTCATTTTGGGTGTTTTCGCATCATGATACGTAAACGGCGTACCCTCAACAATCGGTAGGGGATATGTAAACTCTGAACCGCTGACCCCAAATTTATTAAACTCAATCCCCGGAAGGACAACAAATTCAGAATGAAAATTATTCTGTGTATATTCCAAATTTGCCCCCCACTCAGGGATACGAATACTGTCAAAATCAGACAAAGTCAATTCCCTCAAATCCTTGGCATTAACCACATCCGCCACAAAAACCCCAACAGCCTCTCCCCACACAACCTGTTGCTTGCCAAGCCGCAAATCCCACGGTCCCGCCGAATAATCAAAGTACGTATCGCGTAGCTGCATTTCAAAACGCTGATCGGACGTTGCACTACCCGAATAATAATTTGCTGTATCATATACCGCATCATAGTAAGTGCGTCCACTGATCCGATAGCGAAGCGCCGGTGCAAGTTCTCCGCGACCGGTTAAAGAAAGCTGACTTTTAATTTTCGAAAATTCCGAAGGACTATAAATATGATGCGCGACTTCAAAACGGGTATTGCCCTGAATAACCATTGTGCGGGTAAACGAACCTTCTTCTGCAGGATACTGTTCGTAATCCTGTGGCGTTTCTTCTGTATATTCTTCATCGGGGTTCTGGATTTGCTTTTCTGAAAGCTGTTCTTCTAAATCATCTATTTTCTGTTCATAGCGTTCAAGCTCTCGCTGAATTTTTAAATCCCGCTCATTAGCCTGACGTTCAAAATTTTCAAGCGTCTGGATTATAAGTTCCTCACGCGATGGACCTTGAGAAATTTCTGAATCCACCGCAGCCCACGCAATCAGGCTTCGGAAAAACAAAATTGCAAAAAAAATGATACCCAATCGTTTCATCAGAAAACCATTTTCTTTAAATAATCCCGGCTAAAATATTTATCCGCAATCTTTCCGACTTCGATTTTGTCATACTCAATCACAGAATACTGTCCTTCATTGATGGCATCATTTAAAACTATCCGCGAAGGGCGTATCCGACCGGCGAGCATTTTATAATTTTCGTAAGAACAGGTTTTTAATAATCGTCCGCTGTTTGCATAAAACTGGGCTTTCCAGGGCCAAAAACTCTTCTCTTGAACCCAAAGCACAATCTTGTCATACGTTGCCTTTTTGTCTTTTGCCTTTAATTCCAAAACATAATATTTCTTTTCATTGAGTGAATCCTCCTTCAAAAACTGGGCATCATAGTCGGCAAAAAAATTGATCCGCGCGATATCGCCGTTGGCAATGTCGCCTAAGAAACGCTCCTCAGCGGCAATCCGCAGCGGTTTGGACACTTCGGGGAAGAAAAACCAAAAATCATTATCGCGCATGAGAATCACCCGGCCGCGTTCATTGGCCGGCTGCAGAGTCCGGACGATCGTTTTTTCACGGCCCTGCATCTGCACCTGATAAAGAGCAGATTGCACCGTACCGTTGACCTTATAGCTGCTGACTCGCGCGACTAATGAAAAATCCTCGTCGGGACAGCGAATTTGATCGACCTGTTTTAAAATTCCTACCGGATTGATGTTCGTCTCGGCAAAAACTCTTGCAGAAAAAAGAAGACCAAGAAAAAAAATAATAGCAAAGACAATATTACAGCTTTTCATCGCTTTGTCCTTTCATTATTTCCTAGCGATAACGCAAAGCTTCCGTAATAACAAGACGCGAAGCTTTAAGCGCAGGGGTTAACGACGAAACCCCACTGACAACGACCGTCAAAACGAACGTTGAAAAAATAACTGATGGAATAATCGCAGGAGTGGATAACCAATGCGATGTCCCGCCGGGCGGAGGAGGCATATCAATACCAACGAAAGCAGCCATCCACACCGCCAGAACACCCGCCAGGCATCCTAAAACACCGCCGATTATCCCCAAAAGAAGCCCTTCAAACAAAAAAAGTTTCATCACTCCAGCGCGACGTGTCCCCAAAGCCATGAGCGTGCCAATTTCGCTGATACGTTCCAAAACCGACATATTCATCGTATTAAAAATACCCAAAACAACAACGGCGCCAATAATAATACGCATAATAAAATAAAACATCCCAAAAAGAGAAACCGTTTTATGATAAAAGTCTGCCGAATCTTCCCAGCGAGTCAATTCCAAATCGAGTTTTTTATCCCGAATCATCACCTGCAAAGCTTTAAAAATTTTGGCGGTATCTTCCGTCTTGTAAAGCTTCACGACCAAAGACTGTACCGATTGCGTATCTAGCAAACTTTGCGCAGTCGCAAACGGCATACGCAAAAATATATCGTCAAACTCTTTCTGCGAAGTTTCGAAAGAGCCTTTGACGCTCATGTCAAAAGCATTTGTTGAGCCATGCACAGTACTTGTTAAAACCGTAATCGGGCTATCAACAGACACCTTCATCGTTTCGGCAAGTCCTTTGCCCAGGATCACCTGATAAACATCGTCGACAGCAAGGCCTTGGCCAAACACAGTTACCGGCAAACCATTATTTTTGGATTTAACAAACTTCCGCAAATTTTTTGTTTCCTCCAAAAGCGCCACTCGTTCATTTTCCGGCTCAACGCCCTGACCGACAAAAGAAATCGCATTGTCCCCGGTGCTAATCAACCCTGAAAATTGCAAACGAGAAGTTACAAACTCGACCTCGCTAAAAGTCTTAACCAAAGCTTTGACATCTTGCGGATGATCGATCAAATACGCATACGGTTGGACTTTTCCATGTTCGCCAAATCCCCGACGATAAATCTGAATATGACCACTTTGGGAAGCGATATATGACTCTCGCATCTGATAAAATAAATCCTCAAAAAAACCGCCAATAAAAATCAGAGCCACACAGCCAAAGACAATGGTCGAAAGCGTAATCGTCGTCCTCGCCTTATGCCTGAAGATATTTCGCAAGGCTAATTTTAACGTTAACATCCGTTGTAATCTCCCTGTCCTAAACCCATGCGACACGTCTTACTAAATCAATGATAAGAATAACTCTCGGAAAATTATGCCGTTTGAATGGAACCGCTTCTATCGATACCGCAAGGCCGTTGTAATTTGCATGCGCGAGGCTTTGTACGCCGGATATAAAGCTGAAATTGCGCCGACAAATACCGCCATAAAAAATGTCCACACGACCGTTGAGACAACAATCAGCGGCGTCGAAAGCCATTGCATCGTTGCTCCCGGCGGAGGCGGCATGTCTATCCCAATTGAAGCTATCAAAGTGACCCCG
>CAZWOH010000105.1:0-7093 GCA_964635405.1 uncultured Planctomycetales bacterium
GAAATGAAAAGAGTAAAAATTATGAGACGGGATAAAAACAGATTTGGTAAATTTTGCGCGATGGCTGAAGGTTTTTCTTTGGCTGAATTAATTATTGCGGCCGGGATTATGGGTGTTGTTATTGTCGGGATTTTAGTCAGTTATATGCGTTGTACCGAACTTAATGAAGCTTCTCGAAATAAATCTCTGGCGACGAAAGCAGTGAGGGACCGGATGGAAATTATTCGAACAACCCCGTTTGATAATTTGGTCAGTACTTATGATAATGTAACTTTTAATGTAACAGGCTTTACGGGCAAGGGGGTCAGTTACGTTACTGTTTTGGACGCGGACAATATTCAGGTTGCAGTGTCGGTCAGCTGGAGACAAAACAATGGACGAATTTATGGCGAGGATAAAAATTTAAATGGTGTCCTTGACGCCGGCGAGGACAAAAATGGCGATTCGAAACTCAATTCGCCGGTGGATATTTCGACGCGAATTTTTGACAGGAGCTAGGGGCGATGAGAATTGACACGGCAAAGGGCTTTAGTTTAATTGAAACGATGGTGACGGTTGTCATTATTTCTCTGATGGCTGCCGGAGGCTATGCTGCTTTGTCGTCGGGAGAGGCTTCGTGGTTTACCGCTGAAGCCAGCATACAGGTTCAGGAAAGCTTGCGTGAAGCATTAGATAAAGTAACTGCGGAATTGAGGCAAAGTAAATTTTCTCAAGTCGCATTGACCGATGGGGGAGGGTATAACTCGACGGATATTGTTAAGTTTAGTATTCCGGTTATCTGTCATACAGGTGATAATCTATTGGATGCCAGCGGGGATGTGGCGCATTGGGGCGCGACGACAAAGTGGGGTTGCCGCGATGCGCTTTGTATGGACCTTAATAATACGTGTTCGTCAATAGAGTATAAATATATTCAGTACGAAGTCGTCAGCGGCAATAAGCTGGTTCGAAAAGTTCTCGATAATGTTAGCACTCTTGTTAGCCAGGATACGATTGCCAATAATATTTTTGACTTTCAGGCTGTTATGCCAGGGGCGACTTCTCCGATAACTTTAACACTTAAGGCCCAGGTGACGTCTGTTTTAAAGCGTCCAGTTACGGCAACAGTGCAAAATAATGTTGATTTGCGCAATAAATGAAAAGGCGGTGGTTCTTATGAGAACAAAAATTCTGAAGTGTTGTTCGAATGAAAAGGGTATGGCTTTAGTCATTGTGCTTATGATCGTTATGGTTTTTGCAATTTTAGGAAGCGCATTTGTCGCCCGTACCGTTAACGAAAGAAATACGTCAGAACGTGAAAAATTGTTAAATCAGGCTTATTATGTCGGTGAAGCCGGCGCTGATGCCGGGCTTGCAAAACTCGATGAGCTGATTAATACAGATCTTTTGAATACGGTTAATTCAACCAACCCTAATATTTTAGGAACGAAAGCAGAAAATTATGCCAGCGTTGGTGATGGTTTGGGATTTTTGGTTGAGTATGTTAAGGTCGGCGGGACGGCGCAATTGACATTGTCTGGGACAAACGCTTTATATTCTTCTTCAACGATCAGTTTTGGGGCGGGAACTTATAAATACGATATTATCTTGACCCAAAAAGCTAACCCGATTGTGATTGCAACGGATATATGGGATTTTCCGTATTTTTATCAGATACAGGCGACTTCGACAGTTCAAAACACGACGCGCAAAGTTCGATTAAATGGCGATTTAACGGTGCGTGTTCAGCGGGATAATTTTGCGAAGTACGCTCTTTTTACCGATCATCATAGTTTGCCGTCGGGGGATACGGTATGGTTTACCAGCAAGACGGATTTTGCCGGACCGCTTCATACCAACGAGCGATATAGCTTTGCTTTTAATCCCAGCGCAACTTTTGAGGGGCATGTGACGCAGCACCATAATTCAGCGCGATTTTATAATAACGGGTTTCCGTTTTTAGCGGATGCGGATACCAACGGCGTTAAAGACGTGCCGGTTTTTAATGACGGGTTTGAGCGCGGTGTTGCGGAGATTGTGCTTGCTTCGTCTGTTGTTAAAAAAGATCTGTCTGATCAGGCGACAGGAAATCAAAGTCTTCCTGCGACAGGGATTTATGTGCCTTATGAGGGAAGCAATTTGGTTGGCGGAATTTATGTAAAAGGCAATGCGGAAATCACTTTAGGCGTCGATGCTTCTGATAATGCAAAGTATACAATCAAAGTCGGCGGGACAACAAAAACGATAACGGTCAATCGTGCTACGAATCAAACAACCGTCGTTTCCAGTTCTGGTGGGACCACAACGTATAATGGAATTCCCGACGGGATGGATGATCTGGGAACAATTATTTATGTTAACGGAAATGTGACCAAACTGGAAGGAACAGTGCAAAAAGATACCGAGGTTACGATATCAAGCGAGTTTGAAATCAGCATTACTAATGATATCAAATATCAAAATTATACCCCAGCCGTCGGAACGCCAGGGACGGTGGGGTATGTTCCTCCCAACGCGTATGGCGAAAAAAATCTTTTGGGTATTTTGGCCTGGGGCGGGAATGTCAGTATTGCCACAACAGCTCCTGATAATATTGAGATGCATGGCATTGTCATGGCGAGAAACGGGATATTTCAGGTTACCGATTATAATGATACGGCAAAAGGGCCTCGGGGTGTAGCGACACTTTTGGGGGGTGTTATTACACAGTTTTATGGAGCGTTTGGTTTGTTTAATGCCAGTACAGGGGCTCCGGTTTCAGGATATGGCCGTAATTTTACTTATGATGAAAGAACATTGTTAGGTAAAGCGCCGCCATATTTTCCAAGCATGAAAACTTTTATTGCTTTTACCAATGACCTGACTGATAAAGTTTCCTATCAGGAGGGTGGGTTTTAAGTCCTGCCATACATTCATATGAATAATTTAGCCGCGCGGTTTTTTTTTGCTTTTATCGGCGTAATGTTAGTTGTTAGTTTTATTATTAATCGATGGATTAATAAAGAACTCGTCGAAACACTCAAGCCCAGCATTGTTGCTTCAGGCAAAAAGGCCTTGCCCCCTGAACAGATCGTTGTACAGCAGCAGTATGATATGAACTCGGATTATCCGCCCTCTGGGCCGGCACAGTTAAAAGAGGTTATGCCGCTTGTTAATAAAACGAAAAGAATTTTGGATGAAAAAATTATTTATGAAATGCCCACAAGTAATAAAATTCTGTTACAATAACGGCGTTCTATTACTGGAAAATGTTTTTCATAAAATGTTATTTTAAAATTTATAATCATGGCTTTATTCGCTAATTCTCTTTCCTCGTTTAAAAATAAACTTTTGTCTTCCAAGGCTATTCGTTCCTCGATTGGTTTAGATATCGGGGTTGGCTCGTGCCGCATGGTTGAGGTCACTCGACGTCCTGACGGATATGAGTTGGCAGGTTTTGCGATTGAGCCGATCATAAATGGTGATATTGTAAAATCTATTCGTGCTGTTATGTCTAAAGCCAGAGAGCCCAATCTTTCGCCGGTAAGCGCTTTGATGGGCAAGGGGACTTTGATTCGTTTTGTCGATATGCCCAAGATGTCTTTGGTGGATCTTAAACGTTCATTTGCTTATGAGGTTGATAAGTATTTCCCGTTTCCTAAAGATCAGATATTCACGGATTGTCATATTCTTGATCCGCAGGGCGTTGATAATAAATTGCCTGTGCTGGTTGCGGCCGCTAAGAAAGAACTGGTCAACGAACGGATCAAGTTAATCAATGATGCGGGGTTGCAGGCAGATTTTATAACGCTTAACTCGATTGCGATTGCGAATGTTTTTGATGTTCTGGGGGGCGCTCAAAATGCTTTAGGGGGGACTTCGCAGAATAAAAAAGCGATTGCTATTTTGGATGTCGGTGAGATTGTGAGCAATTTGACGATCCTCGTCGATAACAGGCCAAAATTTAATCGTGATATCTTTATCGGCGGCCGGGATTTTACAAAAAGCATTAGCAGTGCTTTACGTGTAAGTTTTGAAGAAGCCGAAAAAATCAAGCAGGATCCTAAAGAGCGTGCATCTGAAATTGCCGGGTGCATTGAGTCGGTTGCGTTTGATTTGGTTTCTGAATTGCGATTATCGTTTGATTATTTTATAACCGAAACGAATTTATCTTTAGGAATGCTGTTTTTGGCTGGAGGGGGAACATCCGTTGAGGCGTTGCAAAAAATTTTTTCAAAACAATTAGAGGTGGAAGTATTGCCCTGGAATCCTTTTAGCCTTATGAAACTCGCTACAGGGATATCCTCTCAGGAGATTAATGCAAAAGCCGGATATTTAGGTTGTGCTTTAGGATTAGCACTTTATTCTTAAGGGCCATTATGATTGAAATTAATTTAGTCCCTGAAAACATGCGAAAAAATCGTCGCGCTCAAACAGCCGCGACAGCCGTGGAAGTTTCTTCAGGGTTGCCGCAACATGTTATTTATGGAATTCTTGGCGTTTTTACAGCAATTTTGGTTGTTTTGGTCATTGTTTTTCAGGTTGTCATTACGACCCAAATTTCTAAACGCAACTATTTTAAAAAGGAATTTGCCGCAATCGACAAGCAGAGAGAAAACGTCAAAAAAATAAAAAAAGAAATGGAAGAACTTAAGGAGCGCGTTAAAACACTCGAAAAAGTCGTTGGAAATCGCACGATAGTTTGGGCACAAAAGCTCAATGAAATCAGCGACCATTTGCCGCGTGGTGTTTGGTTGACGAAGGTGGCCCTGGAAGCAAAGTTTTTGATAGTTGAAGGTAGTGCGGTTTCTAAAACAAAATCCGAAATTACTGATATCCATGCGTTGACAGGCAAGCTCAAAGCCAGTAAAAGTTTTATGGAAAATTTAAAAAGTCTTGAGTTGGACATGATCAAAGCGCGCGCTGTCGATAATCTGTCAGTAGCAGATTTTAAAATCAAGGCGCAATTATTAAATTAAAACCGGATTATGGCAAAAGTAGCCCCAGATAATATTAGTGAACAAATTTCGAAATTGGTCTCAAAGATCAATGAACAAAATCCTTTTCTTGTCGTCAGTATCGGGGCAGGGGTGATTTTGGTCATTTTTTATTTTGTTTTCTTTCAAGCTAAAATAAAAGAAACCACAGCTTTAAGCGCAGAGATTGGCAATTTGGAACAATCTTTGGGCCAAACCAAGAGTGATTTGTTAAGGATCAATCAATATAATCAGGAGCTTGATAACTTAAAGAAAAAGATAGAAAATTTTAACAAAAAAGTAAAATCAAAAGACGAAATTCCTGTTGCTCTCGAAAGTCTTTCGCGTTTGGCTGCTGACAGTGGTGTTAAAATCGAACAAATGATGCCTGATGAGGCGCGCAGTGAAATTATTTTAAGCAATGCTGAAGGGAATTTTGTGGCTATCCCCATCGTGATCGGCGCGCGTAGCGGTTATCATGATTTTGGGAAGTTTGTTAATAAACTTGAAGAGTCCGGGATTTTTTTGGGTGTTTCTGATTTTGGTGTTATGACCAATTCGGCAGACAGCAATCAACATTTGGTCAAGCTGGTTTTGCGTTTGGTAATTTTTGAAAAAGTCGAAAAGTCTGATAAGCCTGAAAGAAAAAAAGGAAGGGTGATCAAGTAGTGTCCCGTACAAATTTCAGGAATATTTTTTGTTTTGTCATTTTGGCGATGGTGTTTTTTGCCTTGGCGCAAACTGTTTTTTGTGACCAGCCAGCAGAGCCTTCTGATTTTGTTTATGATGATCATGGCAAACGCGACCCGTTTTGGTCTTTGTTGGGCAGTCGCGGGACAATTCTTAATTTTGATAATGATCTGCAGGCAAGTGATATGGTTTTGGAGGGAATTCTAGTCGAGCCAAACGGCGATAGTGTCGCTATTATTAATGGCAATATTATCAAGGTGGGGGACAAGGTAGGATTTTTTATAGTGAAAGAGATTCAGGTCAATGTGGTAGTTTTGGGTAAAGGCCAAGAGATTGTAACTTTAAAATTAAAGAAGGAGGAATGACATGTCAAAGATCCTAATGGCGGCATTTGTCGCTTTGCTGGGGGCGGTAAGTCCCTTGCTGGCGCAGGAAAAGACAGAGACAGCCGCAGAAGTAAATCAAGCGACCACAGAAAATTCGCCGGAAACTACGACAGCGTCTGACAAAACGACCGCTGCGGTAGAAAAGGTCGACGTTGTCGAAGGCGGCAATGTCAGTATTGATTTTCGTGATGCGGATATTCAAAATGTCCTTAGGATCCTTTCATACAAAAGTGGCGTTAATATTGTGACCGGGCCTGAGGTCACAGGACTTGTAACGATTAAGTTAAAAGATGTTCCATGGAAGCGCGCGCTTGAAGTTGTTCTTGAAACATATGGTTACGGCTATGAGCTTAAGGACAACATTATCACGGTTACAACAATTGAAGGAATGAAAAAGCGTCGTGAGGATGCAATGCTTTTAGCTGAGCAGGAACCTCTTGTCACAAAAACGTTTATTCTTAATTATGCAAAAGCTTCTGAAGTTATTGCGTCATTAGACAAAATCAAGACCGCCCGTGGAAGTATTAATTATGATGAACGGACCAATACTCTTATTGTGCGTGACCTTACGCGCAATATGGATCTTCTTGAATCCGTTGTCAAACAGTTAGACCGGACGACTCCGCAGGTTTTGATTGAGGCGAAAGTTGTTGAAACAACCTTGGATAATGCCGAAAAGTTGGGGATCG
Source organism: uncultured Planctomycetales bacterium (assembly GCA_964635405.1). Taxonomy (GTDB): domain Bacteria; phylum Omnitrophota; class Gorgyraeia; order Zapsychrales; family JANLHA01; genus JADLGJ01. The sequence continues at coordinate 6,700 of CAZWOH010000105.1, forward strand.
ACTGGACGACAAAAGTGACTGTGGGCGGGTCCAAGCGTCCGATATCCTGGCCTTTCCCGGGACATTCGGATGATCCTTATTCCCGAAATGATGATTTTCCGGGAGCGGAAGATACGGAATTTTCTTTTGGGACGCTTAATTTTGAACAGGTCCAGGCTGTTTTGGAAATGTTGCGCAATAGGACGGATACAAACATTTTGTCAAATCCGCGGATTGTGACAATAAATAACAAGCCGGCCAAGATCGTCGTGGGGCGCGAATATCCTTTCCCCCAATATTCATACAACGATCAGCAGGCAAAGTATCAGGTTAGTGGTTGGGAGTATAAGGATATCGGAGTTATTTTTGATGTGACCCCGCATGTCAATCATGCAGGGTTTATTACCTTGGAGCT
>CAZWOH010000106.1:0-7079 GCA_964635405.1 uncultured Planctomycetales bacterium
CGAATGCCAATCAAAAAAAACTTTCCCCTCCCCTTGTGGGAGGGGTTAGGGGAGGGGACGATAGCGACCGCGCTATTTCCCCCCGCCCTAGCCCTCCCCACGGTGGGGGAGGGAATAAAGAAGTGCAAGTTATTTCTTCTCAGATTTTCCGAGAAACCATCTTGCCGACGATCGAAAAAGAAATCAACGAAGGCAAGAACTTTGCCGCGGTGCGCCAAATTTATGATGCGGCGATTTTGGCCGTCTGGTATAAACAGGCGCTTAAAGAATCGTTGCTCGGAAAAATCTACGCTGATAAGAGCAAAGTCAAAGGCATCGAGACCAACGCGGTCGGGTTTAAAGAAGAAGTTTACAAGCAGTACGTTGCGGCCTTCAAAAAAGGCGCGTACAACATGATCAAAGAAGATTTTGATATGACCAAGGACGAGTCTGTCCCGACGCGCTATTTTTCGGGCGGGTTTCTCATCGCCCCTGATACGGTCGGTTCATCCGGGATTTTAACGCCTCAAGAAGTTGATGACCCTAATAATGTTGTAGCAAGAACGCAATTTGGTGAAGCTGGGAAGGGAAAAGATGGTATTTTCATCGATAAAGCCGCTACCGCCCAATCCGCCGGCAGCGCGGTGGGCAGTAGGCAGATCAACAGCATCGCCGGCCTTGTTGAAGCCATTGATGGTGGGAAAGTGAATATAGGTACGCAAGTTACAGAAGTAGAATTTTTGGTTGATGGGCAAAAAAATGTTTTGTCTTTCAATAATGAGAGAGAACAAGTTACTATTACGGATATTACCAAGCAATTTGGAAAAGTTGCGTTTCCTAAGGAAATTAATATCTCCCCTGATATTAGAAAGAGGTTAACAGAAAACAAGATTCTCACGTTCCCATCTACAACAACAGTGCGTTTATTGCATCCATTAACTCATGATGACGAACAACACTTAAGAGAAATTCTTGCTGATCACCTTGCTGATCACCTTGCTGATCACAGTGAAATTCTTTTAGGAGATTTGAAAAAGTCGGAATCTAATCCAACGGTCGTTAGCATACGTCTGAGTACATTAGAACAAGATATCCCCATTGAAAATATTATTTCCATTACCCTCGCTTCCTCCAGCGCGGTGACGAAAACGCTAAACAAAGATCAATTCACTCAAGAAATTGTGAACGGTAAAGTTAAGGTGGGAACAAGATTAGCGGAGGTGGCAATGGATTATGCTGGCGGTGGTGGTCAGACATTCTACAATGCCCAAATCACGCAAATTAGTGGCACCGGCGAGAATCTGAGTATAGTGTTTCAAGTTAAAAATCTAGTTGGACAGCCAAAAACATTAGAACCGACGCCAATTCGTAATATTGGGTCAGTGACCCTCGCTTCCTCCAGTCCATTGAGAGACCGTTGGTCTAATGATGATGTTATTGAAGGAATCAAATCTGAAAAACTTCGAATAGATACTCAAGTTACGGCTTTAGTTATAGAAGGTAGTAGGCCTTATAAAGGTCCCCTCAGGATTACTGAAATTACTCGAATAGACATGTCTCCGAGTCACCCTAATGCTAATCCCGCATACAGGTTAAGTTTAGAAAGTACCAGTTTGCGTAATAGATATACCGTTGATGTAGACATTTACCCTGAAAAACATGATATTCAATGGCTGCAAGCTAAAGAGGCTGTTACGTATGACTCTGATGCTGATGGTAATCCGGTTCAATATGATGATTCACCGTCAAAATCTGCAGAAGCCAGAAAAGCTCGTTTATTAAAGGATGCTAAATCCGCGCTGTTATTTTATTTAAATAGGTTGAAGTTTACCTTCAATAATGACGCTGAAAAATCTAATTTTATTACTGAAGTCAACGCTAAATTAGAACAAGTGCAAGTTTTTGGTCCTAATGCAATGTATGCAATGATATATCATTCTTTGGTTACAAGTACACATAAACTACCTAATTTTCAGACTTTTTCTTTGATCAACATTATGGAGCTAAATCGTGGCGAATTGGGTGATGAGTTATTTGTTAGACACGATCGTGATTTATTGCCCAACTCAATTTCGGTTCTGGGAAATATATTGGATAAAATTCTTGAATTATCGCAAAGCCAAGACCCAATGGACAAAGCCTTGTTTCAAAAGTTTACAGCGTATCAAGACTGGGATAATAAAAAATTTAGAAAATTTGCTAAAGGTGCTCAAGTATTATTAGACTTTAAAGCGGGAAATGAACAGTTATCCGATCAAGTTAAAATGGGAATAGCGTTTTCTCAGGCCACATCCTCCAGCGCGGTGACGGATGAGTTGATATCAGCGGCTCGTGAGGTGAAGACTATTATCGATACGGCAGGTTTGGACAATCAAGAATTAGCTCTAAATGAGCTTAAATATCGAACAGCTATCGAAGGATTGGTTGGATCATTAACAAGTAAAGAGAATATACAAAAGTTCCTTCTCATTGCCCAAACATTACCAACAGAAGGACCTTTTGGTCTCATAGCAGGGAATTTAGAGAATCTAATAAACGGCACTGGTTCTCATCAAACAACAATAGCCGAAATCGTCACCGCGCTTGCTGACAAGCAAGTTTTTAAGACGCTGCAAGAGGAGATAAACCGACTGGCCTCCCATGAAAAATCTGTGGAGTATTTAGATAGGATTTTAAAGGCCATGGTAGATGAGGATGGGAACCCCTTGAGCGATGAAAATAAAATTAAAGAAATTGAAAGACAAGCTGTAGCGGCCCAAAGTACTTTGTATGGACTTGCCGCAAGGTTTCTCGCCGATATAATTCCGGCAACAAATGCTCCTGTTACCAGCGATTATTCAGTAGCGTACAGTATGGCGTTGGACCAACTTCCTGAGTACGGTTGGGTCGTATCGTTTGCCCAAAATATTAAGCAATTAAAAGACAGCGGCAAAAGTGATAAGGACGCGATAGAAGAGGCAGTAAAAGAATCAAAGCAAGTGAATGCCGCCGCCCTCGCCGACTCGACTCAAGCTGGGCAGGCTACAGCAGCGTCTTCCCAGGTCGGTGGTATCAACTTTGACCCGACTTTAATGAACCTGCAGGTTAAGCGCGACAAAAACGGCGTTCCACTGCCTTTGCCGCAACAGGATTTGAAAAATATCAATATCGAAGGGCTGTATCCGGTCATTATCAATATCTCGCCGGCAACACTGGCGAACTTTCCTCTATTAAGCAAAACTGAGGAAGAAAAGCAAAGAATCCCGTCGGCCAAAGACGACCTTTCGCCGATGGACCGGCAGAAGGTGGTTGGCCGCGCGGGATAAAAAAATTATGTTATTGCGAAATAATATTGTCATTGCGAGGAGCCGTTCAAATATTCAAGGCGACGCGGCAATCTCGATTTTTGTGAGGGATTGCTTCGTCCTCCTCGTTTCACTCGTCGTCCTCGCAATGACAATAGTCTTTATTTGTCGAACTTTTCTAAGTGTTAAACAGTTCGTTTTTTAGTTTTTTATTAAGTCATTTATTTGCATAAGATTATGAGAAATTAGCCGTGCCGAAAGCGCGGCTAATTTTTTATAATGATTGACTTTTAGGCGGATTATATATATATTACTGACTTACTCTTGATATAAAATTCGCTTAAAATCTATTTTTTACCAATATACAGGAGGTTTTTTGAAATGGCTGAGTGGATCGGAATTGGCCGTCGCGCACGGCGCTGTTATGGGTTTGACGAAGTCGCTTTAGTCCCGGGCATGGTGACGGTTAACCCCAATGAAGTTGACATTAGCTGGACGATTGGCGGGATGAAATTTGCGGTCCCGATTTTAGCGGCCGCCATGGACGGCGTTGTGGACGTTAAATTCGCCATCGCCATGGGTAAGTTAGGCGGCATTGCCGTTCTTAATCTCGACGGCATTCAAACCCGTTACGAAAAGCCCGACGAAGTTTTAAACGACATCGCCAATGCCACTCCCGAAGAAGCGACCAAGCTCGTCCAAACCGTTTATTTAAAGCCGGTCAAAGAAGATTTGATCGCCAAGCGTATTCGTGAAATCAAAAAAGCCAAAGTCCCTGCGGTCGTCAGCTGTATTCCGCAGAACGCCAAAGCGTTTTCGGACATCGCTGTCGACGCCGGCTGTGATATTTTTGTCGTCCAGCAAACCGTGGCCACGACGCGGCATATTTCGAGTCAATACAAAATTTTAGATTTGGAGAAGTTCGTTAAGAATTGCAAAATTCCTGTCATTATCGGAAACTGCGTGACATATGATATGACCTTGGAGCTTATGGAAATCGGCGCGGCCGGGATTCTCGTCGGTGTGGGGCCGGGCGCGGCTTGTACAACGCGCGGGGTTTTGGGGATTGGTGTGCCGCAGGTGACTGCGACTGTGGACGCGGCTGCCGCGCGCGATTATTTCTTTAAACGCCGCGGACAATATATCCCGATTATTACCGATGGGGGGATGCGTATCGGTGGAGAGATTTGCAAGGCGGTTGCCGCCGGGTCGGACGCGGTTATGGTCGGCTCTTCTTTTGCCCGAGCTGAGGAAGCTCCGGGACGCGGGTATCACTGGGGCATGGCGACCTCGCATGCTAATTTGCCGCGGGGAACACGCATTCGCGTCGGGACAACCGGCGCTTTGCAGGAAATCCTTTTTGGGCCGGCGAAGGTCGATGACGGTTCGCAAAACTTGGTCGGAGCGCTTCGTACGTCGATGGGATCTTTAGGCTGTGCAAACATTCAGGAAATGCATGATGTCGAGATGATTATTGCTCCGTCGATACAGACCGAGGGTAAAGTTTTTCAGGTGGGGCAAAGAGTGGGAATGGGGAAATAGGTAAAATTTTAAAAAAGGTTAGAATATGACAGCGAAAGCTAAAAGAGCGAGCACTTCAGTCCGTCGATCGTTACAAAAGAAATTTATGAACCGCAAAAAGAAGTTTAAGGCCAGCCGTTGGGCGGCCAAGCCTTCGCGCAGTGCAAAATTTCATAAAATGGTCAAATCCTCGACGGTCACCAAGCCGCGCGTCAAGGAACTTATTTTGGTGCTCGACTTCGGTTCCCAATATACACAGCTGATTGCCCGTCGTATTCGTGAAAATAAAGTTTTTAGCCGCATTGTTCCTTACAATATTTCAGCCGAAGAAATCCAGAAACAAAACCCCAAGGGCATCATTCTCTCGGGTGGCCCAATGAGCGTTTATGACAAGGGGGCGCCGATGCCGGATCCGGGAATTTTTAAATTGGACATCCCGATTTTGGGCATTTGTTACGGGATGCAGTTGATTACGCATATGTTCGACGGGACCGTGCAAAAATCCAAAGAACGCGAATTTGGCCGCGCCGAGCTTTTTGTCGACAGCAACAAAGACCTTTTTGCCAATCTGCCGACGAACTTGACCTGCTGGATGAGCCATTCGGATATTGTCACCAAAATTCCGCAGGGATTTACGACGCTCGCGCACACGCTTAACACGTCATTTGCCGGTATGGCCAATCGTCAGAAAAAGATTTTTGCCGTCCAGTTTCATCCGGAAGTTGTGCACACACAGCGCGGGTCGCAGATTTTGGTCAACTTCGTCAATCAGATTTGCGGATGTTTGCCGCGCTGGACGATGGACAAATTCATTGACGGCTCCGTGACCCAGATTCAGGAACTCGTCGGATCAAAGCGCGTTGTGTTGGGCTTAAGCGGCGGGGTGGACTCTTCGGTCGCGGCGGTTTTGTTGCAGAAGGCCATCGGAAAGAATTTGCACTGCATTTTTGTCGATAACGGACTGCTTCGTAAAAATGAGGCCGCATCCGTCGAGAAAACGTTTAAGGGTCACTTTAAGATGAACTTGCATTGCGTTGATGCCACCGCGCGTTTTCTTAACCGTTTAAAGGGCGTCGAAGACCCGGAACAAAAACGCAAAATTATCGGTGATGAATTTATTAAGGTATTTGAAGATACCGCCAAAAAGATCAAAGGCGCTGAATTTTTAGGTCAGGGTACACTTTATCCGGACGTGATCGAGTCGATTTCTCCGATCGGCGGGCCGTCAGCGACGATCAAAAGCCATCATAATGTCGGTGGGTTGCCTAAAGACATGAAGTTTCAGCTTGTCGAGCCGTTGCGCGAATTGTTCAAAGACGAAGTGCGCACGATCGGCAAAGTTTTGGAAATGCCTGACACTGTTTTGGCTCGTCAGCCTTTTCCCGGGCCGGGATTGGCGATCCGGATTTTAGGCGAAGTTACCAAAGAGCGTTTAGAAATTTTGCGCGAAGCCGACGAGCGGGTGATCGATGAGATCAAAAAAGCCGGGCTTTATACCGAAGTCTGGCAATCGTTTGCTGTTCTTTTGCCGATTAAAACGGTTGGTGTTATGGGCGATCAGCGCACTTACGAAAACGTCATTGCGATCCGTTGCGTGTCGAGTTTGGATGGCATGACAGCCGACTGGGTGCATTTACCGTATGACCTTTTGGCAAGGATTTCAAATCGCATCATCAATGAAGTTGCCGGGGTTAATCGTGTCGTTTATGACATTAGTTCCAAACCGCCCGCGACCATCGAGTGGGAATAAACGGCGGTATTTTTAAGGAGAAAAAGCCATGATGATTCTAGGGATTCTTTTGGGGTTAGTTGTCGTTGTCGCTTTGGTTTTGACTGGGATTTACAATAACCTTGTCGTCTTGCGCGAAAGCGTCAAAAACGGCTGGTCTCAAATTCAGGTCCAGCTTAACCGCCGCCATGATTTGATCCCCAATCTCGTTGAGACAGCCAAAGGGTATTTGAAACATGAAAGCTCGACGCTCGAAGCTGTGATTAAGGCCCGGCAAATTGCGGTTGACGCCTCGTCGATCAAAGATAAGCAAGCGGCCGAAAACATGCTGACCTCAACTCTGCGTAGTTTGTATGCGGTGACCGAGAATTATCCGGAGCTTAAGGCCAATGCCCAGATGATCCGTTTGCAGGAAGAGATCACCTCGACCGAAAATCGCATCGCCTTTGCCCGTCAATATTACAATGATCAGGTCAACAGTCTCAATGTTGCGGTACAGTCTTTCCCTAATAATATGATTGCCAATTCTTTTCATTTTGAAAAAGCGGAATTTTTTCAAGTCGATG
>CAZWOH010000107.1:0-7060 GCA_964635405.1 uncultured Planctomycetales bacterium
AAAGTTTTGTTTCACCAGCTAAAACACCGTTTAAGTATAAGGCTTGCGCAACACCGCCTAATGGTTTGGTTTCAATCGGGGTGGAAACTTTTGTGACTTTGATACCAGACTTGTTAAGAAGGTCGACCGCATCATTTATATTTTTTCTTCGGTCGCCCATATTAGATCCATACGCTAAGTAAACAGTCGGCATAATGTATTTTTATAAGGATGTTCTGGCTAACCTTCTTTGCGAGTTCCGCAGCCAAGTCGTTTACCAACTGCTTTTTAATCAGATTAAACGACTTGAGCGAGGACTGTTTGAGCAAAAGAAGGTTAGCCAGAACATCCTTAATATAATGTTATAAAATTTTTTTTAAGCGTTCCACCGCTTCGGTTAAACGTTCTGTCGGCACAGTAATAGTCATGCGCACAAACCCTTCCCCTGCTTCCCCAAACCCGACACCCGGTGTAACGACGATATTGGCTTTTTCCAGAAATGCTGCAGCGGTTTCCATCGATGAATTAAAGCCCTTGGGAAGCCGCGCCCAGACATAAAAGGCGGCCTTTGGCGGCGGAACTTTCCATCCTAAGCTGCGCAAGCCATTGATTAGGCAATCCCGGCGTTCCTCATACATTCGACGCAGATCGTCGAGTTCTTCAGGTTTGGTTCGCAGGGCTGTTACGCCGGCAACTTGTATCGCTTGAAAAATTCCGGAGTCAAAATTTGATTTGACTTTTGCAAGTGCCGCAATCAGTTTGGGATTTCCGCAAGCCCAGCCGATACGCCAACCCGTCATATTATATGTTTTTGAGAACGAATGAAATTCGATGGCAATATCTTTCGCGCCGTCAACTTCCAAAATGCTCGGCGGTTTTACTCCGTCGAAATATATTTCCGAATACGCCATATCCGAAATAAGGATGATCCCTTTTTCGCGGGCCAGAGCAACTAATTCTTTATAAAAATCAATTGTCGCCGTCGCAGAAGTTGGGTTATTAGGATAATTAACGTACATTGCCTTGGCGTCTTTGATTTCGGCTAATTTTTTTAAGTCAGGCAAAAAACCGTGGCCTTCCTTGAGGGGAAGATTCACAACTTTCCCGCCGGCAAAAGCAATCGAAGCGCGATACGCTGGATAAGCTGGGTCTGTCAAAATGACTTTGTCTTTGGGATTAATTATTCCCAGCGGCAAATGGGCCAAGCCTTCCTTGGAACCAATCAAAGGATAAATTTCATTGTCGGGATTGAGCTCAACGCCAAAACGGTTTTTAAACCACAAGGCGATTTCGCTACGCAACAAGGGCAGTCCGGCATCAAAGGCATAACGGTGATTGGCTGGATCAGCGACAGATTTTTTCATCGCTTCGATAATATGAGGAAAAGTCGGTGTGTCTGGGTCACCTACGCCCAGATCGATAATGTCGCGGCCTTCGGCGCGGGCTTGGCGTTTGGCTTTGTCGATTTCGACAAAAAGATATGGCGGCAACTCTTTGAGACGGTCAGAAAATTCGATGTTAAATGCGGTTTCCACGGTCATGATTTCTCCTGTTAATTTAAGTCTAAAACATCCTGCATGTTAAATAATCCTTTGGTTTTCTTTTTCAAAAACTTTGCAGCGACCAGCGATCCTTTGACAAAAATATCACGGCTTTTGGCATGGTGAAAAATAATGATAGTGTCTTCTGGACTTTCAAAGATGACCTTATGATCGCCGACGATTTCTCCCTCGCGGATAGACTCGATATTTTCAACTTTTTTTGACGAAGCCGATTCAATGACCTCAGCGATGGTTTTGGCTGTTCCGGAGGGGGCATCTTTTTTGTGAATATGATGGGCTTCGACCATTTTGACAGTGTAGTTCTCAGGCGTTTTTTCAGAAAGCATCTCTGCAACCTTAAAGAAAACATTAACGCCAATCGACATATTCGACGAGAAAACGATGGGGATTTTGGCAGACGCTTTTTTGATTTCTTTTTTTTGTGCGTCATTTAGACCGGTTGTGCCGATGACCATTTTGACCTTATGCTTGACGCAGGCTTTGAGGTTGGCCATGGTTGCTTCTGGCGTCGTAAACTCGATTAAAACGTCAGAGCCTTTTAAAGACTCATTCGACGGACTAATCGGTATGTCTTGGACTTGACCGCTTACCCCAGCGCGTTCAAGAAGTGCTGAGATTTTAAAAGTTTTATCGGCAAGCGCAAGGGCGACAATTCGCTGACCCATTCTCCCCTGGCAGCCGCTTACGGCAAGACGAATCATTGCTTATCCTTTCAATAACCCGTAATTTTTGAGTGTTTTTTTAAGTTTATCGTGGTTATCCGTCGACATTTCGCATAAAGGCAAACGGATTTCCGGCGAGCATAAACCCATCAAAGCCATGGCCGCTTTAACAGGAATAGGATTGGTTTCAATAAATAAAGATTTAAGCAACGGCAGAATTTTGTAATGGGCTTTTTGGGCTTCGTCGATTTTTCCCGCATTAAAGCAGGAGATGATTTTTAAAATATCTTTGGGAACGATATTGGCTGCAACGGAAATAACACCCACGCCGCCTATGCTTAATATAGGAAGTAAAAGCGCATCATCACCGGAAAGAAGTACGAAATCTTTTGGACACAGCAACTTTGTCATTTGCATTTGGTCCAGAGAACCCGAGGCCTCTTTGACACCGACGATATTTTTGCAATCGTTGGCAAGGCGCGCAACGGTCATCGGTTCAATGTTAACGGCTGTGCGCCCGGCGATATTATAGAGAATAATAGGAATGTCCGCGCATTCTGAAACGGCTTTAAAATGGCGGTAAAGACCTTCTTGCGTCGGTTTATTATAGTAAGGGCTAACCTGCAAAACGCCGTCGGCACCCATTTTTACGGCATGTTTGGTTAAAGCGACAGCCTCGGAAGTTGAATTCGAACCTGTCCCGGCAATGATCGGGATTCTGCCTTTGGCGGTTTGGATACAAATGTCAATGACATGTTCATGTTCTTCATTGTTTAAGGTTGGCGATTCGCCCGTCGTGCCGCAGGGAACGATACCGTTTGTCCCGCTTTTGATCTGAAACTCCACGAGCTTGCGCAAAGTGACTTCATCAATTTTTCCATTTTTAAACGGTGTAGCGATCGCAACGATAGACCCTTTAAACATTTTTTGTCATTTCCTCCTTATGTTTAGAAAAAATATACTGCTTCTTCTTGAATTTACAGATTAAGGAAAGCAGTATAATACCCCAACGCAATGATTTAGATAATTCCAATTTTGTAAATTCATTGCGTTTGGGTATATTCTCCAGAAGCGATAAATTTTGCACTGCCCTTTAACCAAACATTCGTGATCTTTTGTGCGACGATGTCAAATGTCACCTCTAGCGTTTCGCCGCTTTGCGTTAAAACATTCATGAGCGCTTTCTTTTGATCGCGCTGCAAAGTTCCTGGATTAGCCTGTAAATAAGAAACGATCGCCGCGGCAACACTGCCTGTTCCGCAGGCGCGCGTTTCGCTTTCGACCCCGCGTTCATAGGTGCGTACGGCGACTAAATTTTTATCTATTTGCTCGACGAAATTAGCATTGGTCCCCTTTGGAGCAAAAGTTTTGTGATAACGGATGGTTTTTCCAATGGTGTTGACGTCAATACCGGATAAACCGTTGACGTAAACAATTGTATGCGGCACGCCCGTATCGATATAGTGAACATGAATGGTCTTGCCGTTTAAGTCTAAAGCAATATTGGGTCGATAATCATTCGGTTCACTTAAGCGCACGCGTGCAATCTCGCCTTTGGCTTCGCCTAAAATAATGCCGGCAAGCGTTTCAATCGAAAATAATTTTTGGGCCGGGTTTTTATTTTGGACAATATACGCAGCAATACATCGCGCGCCGTTGCCGCACATCTCTGCCTCTGAGCCGTCGGCATTGATGATGCGCATACGATAATCGGCGGTTTTAGATTTATCGAGTACCAAAATTCCATCAGCGCCGATACCATTGGTGCGATGACAGGCCTTGAGCGCAAGTTTTTTGTAATCGAGGCTTTTATTCGCTTCGATGACAATAAAATCATTGCCCGCCCCAACCATTTTTGTGAAGTGAATTGATTTTTTCATCGCATTATTTTTCTTAATTAGTCGGCAGTAACACTATCCTTTGCTCGGACAGTCCTCGCTCAAGTCGTTTAATCTGATTAAAAAGCAGTTAGTAAACGACTTAGCTGCGGAACTCGCCGGATAGTGTTACTCCGACTAATTTAATTCTTTAAAAAATTTGGTACCGTTTCCCCTTTTAATAAATCGTCGTAAGTTTCTCTTTTTTTCGTTACAGCAAACTCTTTATCTTTGACCAAAACTTCCGGCACGCGGCAACGGACATTGTAATTGCTCGACATCACATACCCGTAAGCCCCGGCGCTCATAACAGCCAAAAGATCCCCCTTTTTTAAAGCCGGCAGTTGACGGCCTTTGCCTAAAAAGTCGCCGCTTTCACAGATCGGCCCAACGACGTCAACTTCAATCGTTTTGGTTTTGCTCATCTTAACAGGAACAATTTCGTGATACGCATCATAAAGCGATGGACGAATAAGATCGTTCATCCCGCCATCAACAATCAAAAATTTCTTAAAGCCGTTGTCTTTCAAATACAAAACTTTGGTGACAAAAATTCCGGCGTTTCCTACAATAAACCGACCCGGTTCCATCACGATTTTTAGCCCGGTCTTTTGAAGATACGGCAAAATCGCCTCAGCGTAGTTCTGGGCGGTTTGCGGATTTTCGTCTTTGTAAATGATGCCCATTCCGCCGCCAATGTCGAGATATTCTATATCAATTCCCTCTGCGCGCAAGCTTTCTAAAAATTCGATGACTTTTTTAATGGCTTTGATAAACGGCGAGGCGCTTGTGATTTGCGAGCCGATATGAATATGTAAACCGGAAATTTTTATATTTTTATATTTTTTTTGTTCCTTTAAAAGTTTACGGGTTGACGCTAAATCAATGCCGAATTTATTTTTGAGTGTTCCGGTTGAAATATGGTTGTGCGTCGCGGCTTGCACATCAGGATTAATGCGCAAAGCAACCGGCGCAATCCGGCCCATTTTTTTGGCGATGCGGTTTATTTCTTCAAGTTCGGGCACCGACTCGACATTAAAAAAAAGAATCCCGGCCTTAAGGGCAATGGTGATTTCCTCTTCTGTTTTTCCGACGGAAGCAAAAACAATTTTTTTAGGGTCCGCGCCTATTTTGCGGGCTTTGTGCAGTTCGCCTAAGGAAACGATGTCAAAGCCAGCCCCGCAATTGGCCAAAGTCTTAAGGACAGCCAAGTTCCCGTTGGATTTCATGGCAAAGCAAACGGTTGGGTTGACTTTCGCAAAAGCGCGTTGGATCTTTGTTAAATGATCGACGAGCGTATTGTGGCTGTAAAGATAAAACGGCGTCCCCACCGCTTTGGCCACGTCAGCGACTTTTACGTTTTCACAATATAATTCATTATTTTTAAATTTAAAATCGTGCATGGCGCCTTTGGCCTTTGTAATTTTTTACCTTTAGGATTCGTCGCTAGAGGCGACATCCCGCAGGCTAATGTCCGCGGTATAAAGTTATTAGCCCTCAGTTTAATTAGCGCGTAGTTCCGATTAACCTGTAGCCGGACGTTGAAAAACTTGCTCGCTTGGAATCAGAGCAAGTTTTTCTTCGAACGAAGCCCGCCATACGCCGGGGCGGGCGAGTGTTCCGGCGGAAGGTTAATCGGGACTACGCAATACATCTCTATCTTTTAACCGATTTTTTAGACTCAACCGATGTTTTTGGATTAATAATATGTTTTATAACTTTCGCGTTGAGCTTCGGATGAAAATTCTTTAATTGCTCATCGCTCATGTTTTTGATTTCAACATTATTCGCTAATTTATATTGTATCAAATGCCCAATGATTTTGTGCGCGTCTTTGAAAGCTACCCCATTTTGCACAAGATAGTCGGACAAATCCGTTGCATACAGCGACTCATCTTCAAGTTGTTTGGCGATATTTTCTTTTTTAAATTTTATATTTTTAAAAAGTTGTGTCAAAACAGTCAATTCTTTCTGAACAATTTCAAAAGAATCAAAAAGCGGTTCTTTGTCCAGCTGCATATCGCGGTTATACGAAAGCGGCAGACCTTTCATCATGACCAAAACATTGACAAGATTGCCGTATAGACGGCCCGTGTATCCGCGAACCAACTCCAGCACATCCGGGTTTTTCTTTTGCGGCATTAAAGAGCTGCCTGTGCAAAAGGCATCGTCGATATCGATAAAATCAAATTCCCGGGTTGACCAAAGAACCATATCTTCCGCCAGACGTGAGAGGTGCATCGCAATTGTCGCAAGTGTGCTTAACGTTTCAATAATAAAATCCCGATCACTGACCGCATCCAAAGAATTTTTGGTTGGTTCAATATTCTTGAGCAGTAATTTACTTTTTTTCTGGCGATAAAATGATTCTGGGATAAAAGTACCAGCTAAAGCGCCGGCTCCTAAACTCAAATGAATATTTTGAGCCGTGTTGGATAAACGGATGTGATCGCGGTTAAGCATTGCGACATAGGCGTTTAAATATTGGGTCAAACTTACCGGAATTGCGTGCTGTAAATGAGTAAATCCAGCTACGACGACTGTTTTATTTTGCGCGGCAAGGTTCTCCAAAGCGATTGTCAGATCATCGATATGTTTTTGTGTCAAAAAAAGATTCTCGAACGTATAAGCTTTGACATCAAAAGCGACTTGATCGTTGCGCGAGCGGCAGGTGTGCAGTTTAAGGCCGGCCTTCCCTGTTTTTGTTTCGACCAGATGCTGGATATAAGAGTGAATATCCTCAAACGAAGGATCAACTTTAAAAGATCCATTTTCAATGGATGTCAGGATGTTATTTAAAGCTTGCTGAATTTCTTTATGTTCCGCGCTGTTTAAAAGTTTTGCTTTTTTTAAAACATCGATGTGCGCAAGCGAGCCTATGACATCGTATTTGGCGAGCTTTTGATCAAACTCGATCGAATTCGTAAACTCTTCAACGAGTTTATGCGTGCCTTTGCTAAATCGTCCACCCCAGAGTTTT
>CAZWOH010000108.1:0-7021 GCA_964635405.1 uncultured Planctomycetales bacterium
ATAGCTGGTTGTGCCGTTGAATTTAAACGCACTGCCGAGCTTGCCGGTCGTTGTCAGTGTCGAAGTATTGACAGACGCGGAAACATTCGTTTTGCTTGTTCCGCTGTCAACAACGCTTGTCGTCGCTGCGTTTTCATTAAAGCTATATTGACTAAAAGGCGAGGCGATATAAAACGTATCCGTCCCAGCCGGATCCGGCATCACTGTCGTCGGCAACACTTGAAATACAGAATTGACCTGCCCTGCCTGATTGTAGGTATACCCGATCTTTTGACTTGTCGGATATTGCAACGTCACCAGCCGGTCAATCGCGTCATACGTGCGGTTAACCGAAAAGCTCGTCGAACCAATCGCTTTGATCGATTGCAGTTCGCGGCCTAACTCGTCATACCCAAAACTTGTATTGCCCCCGCCATACGCGGCCTTCGTTAAGCGCCCCTTCGTGTTTTGGCCGTTCACATCATCGTAGGTATAGTTGACCGTCAGGACACTCAAGTCGGTTTTGCTCTTAAGACGATTGATCTGGTCATACGTAAAATTAACTTTTTGGCCCTTCGCATCCTGCTGCCAAATCAGGTTCCCCTCAACGTCATAGCCGTACTTCCACGTGCCCATGTCCGGATCGTTCATTTGAATCTTGCGGCCCAAGGTGTCGTAGCTGATCGTCGTGATATTGCCTTTGGCATCCTGCGTTTGAATCAAATTGCCCTTTGGATCATACGTGTAAAGTGTCGTCGCATACAGCGTATACCCCACAGCCGGATATGCGCTGTTGCGGCCGTCGGCGCCTTCATACTCTTCCTTTTTGATCAATCGGCCAAACGCGTCCGCGTAGGACTTTTGCATATGCCCGTTTTCATCAAAACTCGTTGAGTTCCAATCGTCATAAATCCCATTCGAATAACTGCCGTCCGACGCTGTGGTCCGCACCACACGGCCCATCGCATCATACGTAATTAAGGTATAGGGTTGCGTTGTATCCAAAACATCCAGCTCACTTAAAGGTGTTGCGGTCAAGTACGGCACATACTTTTTGACCGGCAAGCCCCGCGAGTTGTACACACTTAACCCGCTGACAACAAACTTGCCCGGCGTCTCGGACTTGGACTTCGTTTGCACAACCCTTCCTAACCCATCCGAAAACTGCACCGTGTCGATCGTCCCTGTCGCACCGGATTTGATCCGCTGTTTGGCAATCACCTTTAACTGCGCTGTGCCATAAATATATTCATAACTGCTCGTCGGTAAAGCGATCGTATCCAGCGGGGACACCATCTTGACTGTACGGCCAAAGGTGTCATAAATCCGTAGTCCCTTCTTTAGATTAGGATCTGTCGTGCTCTTTAGCTGCCCCCAAAGCCCAAACGTCGTATCAGCCCCAGACAAAGGCACACCGTTAATTCCATAATATTCATTCGTCACTTTGTGACCAAGCGCATTGGTCGTCTCTAAAGGAAACATCCGGTAGGTCGTGTCATAACTGATCGAGGTCGTGCTATTGTTGCTATCGGAAGTTGTCAGTAAATTCCCGATCGCATCATACGTATACGTCGTAAAAGGATGCACCGTGCCGACAGCGTCCCCCGCCCAATCGAGCTTCTTGGTTAAAAACCCTTTCGTCGGCAAGACGGTATAATCGGTGTTTGAGTCATAATAAAAGGTCGTCTTGGCAAACTGCGCTCCTGCATTATCTTTAACTGTTGTTGTCTTAGGCAAGCCTAAAAGCCACGCACTCGTATTATTATGATACGTGACCTCCGTCGTGCTTTTGTCAGTCCCGATATCCGCACCCGTCGTTAAATCGACTTCACCGAAGTTAATCGACTTCGTCAAATTTCCGTACTGGGGAGTTTCCTCACAAAAGTATTGCGCCTGCGTTCTTCGACCCGTCGCGTCCCCATCGTAAATATAGCTGTCGGACTGTTTGAGATATGAAAAGTTGACATTCGGGTACAGCACTTGATTGGCCCACGTATTGACACTTTTTCCAAACAACCGGTTGGCACTGTCATAACTGGCTTGCGTTAACGGCCTTCCTTTATAAATGTCGTCTTGCGCATAATCCGTGACGCTATAATTGCCGTCCGGGTCAATCATTTTAACCGTCTTAAACCCGCGAAATTCTTTTGCTTTATTGTCCCAGAGCCCACCTTGATAATCATACGTACTGACATAAACATCCCCCGTCAAACTCGCACGACGAGAAATTGTTTTAACCGTATTAAAAAGAGTGCGGCTCGTCGCCACACCATATTGCAACCCGCTCCACCCTTTGATCGGCAGGTTCTGATACTGCAACTCCAAATGTCCGCCGACCGAATTGTCCACGTCCAAAAGAGAATTTCCCTGCGCCTGACGCGCATTAAAAGCATTTGTCCAAATTTTGTAATTACTCGTCGTTCCCAAAACAAAGTCCAGCACGCCATCCCCATTAAAATCTGTCACAACCGCATCCGGGTTATCCAAATTAACTGACGGATAATTTCCAAAAACAATCGACGGCAAAAAACCGCCGTTGCCATCATTTAAACTCACGCGATACGGGCCAGACCCAATCAGCGCATCCTGCAAATGGTCCCCATTAAAATCCAAAATCTGCACCGTGATATTATCCGTCCCCACAGCCGGCGAATTTTTCATGATAATTCCCGGATTAAAATCGCCTTTTCCATTATTTACATACACCGTGTAATTCCCGTCAGTCGCTCTTAATATATCCGCCAGTCCGTCCCCATTCATATCAACAATCCTGATTTGTGGATTGGACACAGCAATGCCAGACGGAAAGTTCACAACCGTTTTAGGCGCTAAAAAGCCATTGACTCCATTATTAAGCCAAATTCGGTACGTCGACAGGTCCCCATAAAGCATATCGACTAATCCGTCACTGTTAAAATCTTCAAACCTCAAATTAGGCGCCGGAAAAGTAAATAGTCCCGAATTGACTGCCGTTATCGCAGGGCTAAAATTGCCACTGCCGTCATTGATATAAATTTTGTATGGCGGATAGGATCCTGATACAGGAACAAATGACTCGACCATATCTGCAACACCGTCCGAATTCATATCCATAAACTGGATATTATTCGACCATATCGTTTGCGTCGGCGCATTCGTCACAATTTTGACCGGCTCAAATCCGATACTACCCGTATTCAAATAAATCTGATAGCGTCCGCCAGTATTTCCAAAGACAACATCAAGCAAACCATCCCCGTTAAGGTCAACAAACCGCGCATAAGGATTATCCGCAATAAATGCTGGTGAGTTTGAAACTAAAGCAACCGGACCAAAACTTGTCACCCCATTTTTTGATGTATTCGGAGAAACTATCCAGTTCCCATCTCTTGAGGCATCAAGAAGATCCGGCAAACCATCATTATTCATGTCCAGCAATCGATATCGAGGATCCCTTAAATTCCCGGGAAGAGTTGTATTATTAACGCTTGGGTCTATTGTGTATGAGGGCATGGAATACGTCATCTTTGTCGCCGGCAAGCTCGATACCCCATCGGCTCCAAAGAGAGTCACATTATTTAAAAGCGATTTAGCGCTTACCGAAGCCTGCAAATAATTTAAGACATACTTTCGGACCAAATTCGTCTCTGCCCACACTTCGATCCTTGCCAATCGCTGGGTTTGGCTGATCTTAAACCCAGCCGAATAGTTCATCGACATATCGGCGATATTCGTTTTTGTTTCATAAAAGAATTTGACCGACGCGTAGGTCGGCAAGCTTAAAGTGCTGTTTCCTGTGTACTTGACCTCTTGCGGATACAGTTGATTGTCCGTCGAAAGATAGCTCACCGTCATATAATTGCCGCTCGTATCTTCTGCTTTGTCAAAATGCCATTTAAAAACCCGCGTCCCATCCGTCGGATCAGCGACACGCGAAGTGGCACTTGTCCCAAAGTAATATTTTGACCCTTTGCGGTCGGTCACAATCCACGACGTACCGTCAAACTTGATTTTTGAAAACGATCCTTCCGTCTGCGGTCTAAACTCCGTCCCGTTGCCGCTGATATCCACCAACTCCTGACTTGAACCGGCCTGAATCAAGACAAAATTGTCGGTGTTGTTGTACTTTGGCGCACCTTTTTTCGTCGAGCGAGCAATATACCCAAACTCCATGCTCCAGCCCACACCCAACGGGCCATTGCTCCCACTCGAATTATAGAGTAGCGTGGCATTTGGCTGCATCCCCGCGCGGCCTTGGGGGACTTCGATGGGGATCGAAATCGATGCCGTGCCGCTGGATGGATCGACGTCGAGATTTTCGGACAGGGTAAAAACCTTGCTCGATCCCCCGCTACTCTGCGCGGCGAAAGAAACATTTGCTGAAACAAAAGTAAACAATATAAAAAATAATAAAATACTACCGCCCAATCTACTTTTACCCCAACAAATATTTTTCATAGTCCATTCCCCTTGAATTATTTTTATTGCGAATGATAAAATTAAAACTGGGCGGGCTTAATGTCTTCCCCTATTTCCCTTTTATTTAAGGCTCCTATAGCCGCTACCCCTAACGACGATAAGATATGCCTTCACACTAAACCCGCCCAAACTCAAAAATTACTTCTTAACGTCTGCTTTTTCTTCGGCTTTCAGGCACTTTGAGCACGGCTTTAAGCCTTTGGCGATGGCCTGTTGCTCGTCGAGTGTGGTCGTCTCCTTATTCACAACCAAACCGCACGTCGGGGCATGATATTTTTTTCCATGCTTTGTCACGACGACATCGGCCGCCATGGCCAACGACGAAACCAATAAAACAGCCGCACACAATCCCGAAACCACGAACTTCTTAACCATTTCTCTCTCCTTTTGTTATTTGTTTTAACTTACTGATTGCTTGTAAACCCACCGCCAGTCAAGCCATCAAGCAAAGCGGTCAACTCTTCAAAACGCATCTCCTTTTCTAAAAAATCCTCGTCTTCGGCATCCTCTCTGGACGCCAACTGAAATTGCAAACGCCGGCGCTCAAAATACAAACGTGTCACCTGGTCCAAAATATCCTGACGCAGTTCGCTCATCAGCTTTGAACGCGAATCAATCGATGTGTGATCACTGCTCCAGACAAAATCGCCAAAATCCCACGACACAGACGTACTCCAATCCAGATAGTCGCGCCCCTTCGTCAAAACATCCGGGTTAGGCCCCGTGTCCCAGTGATACATTTCTCCGTCGGCACGGTTAAGGCCCAACGACACCGTCGGAAACAATGCTTTCATCCGCGCCTGATTGTGCCAACTGTTAATCTGAGATGGATTGACATTGGCATAAGCAATCGCCATGCGCTGGACTTCTTTGATCGTCGGTTCATCTTTAAAATCCGGGACTAAAACTTTTGAAAGACTCGACGCATCGCTCTTTGCTTGCGTCATTTCAAAAATCCCATCGTCGCTTGCGACATACAAATTCCTCTGGCTATCCATTGATAAATCCGTAATCGAATGACTGGGGATATCCTGCATTTCGTTTTTCCAATCGTTTTCTTTGAATAAAAAGATGCGATTGTACACCGCGGTGTACAATTGGTCCGCCTGTTTATCGTCGCTGAGCACAAAAAATCGATTGAGTTGATTAACCGGCAAGCCTTCGAGAGAAATCTTTTTCCACGTCGATCCAAAGTCTGTGCTCGTCGATATTCCTTGCTCTGAGGCAACAAAGATTTGATTGTCATTGCCAGCGTGATCGATATCTTTGATTTGCCTTTCAAGGATCGGCTCATCTTGACTCTCGCCGTCGTCAACGGTTCGGGCCCCTAAGGCATACACTTTTTGAATGCTTTGGCTATTCTTATCAATCCGGTAAATCTCTGAATCCGTAGCGGCATAAAGATACATCGCGTCATCGACCAAACTAAAAATTTCCTTGCGCCCAAGTTCCCAGCCGGCTTTTTTCCAAACCTGTTCATTGACCTGGCGAATGTATAAGCCATCCGCTGTCCCCACATACAGCGCCTTGGCATCGAGTAGCACACAATTGCATTTGCGGCCAAGCGTATCGGCCGGCCAAAAGGTATTTCGCCACGATACGCCTTTGTCGTCGCTAACAAACACGCCCGAATCGGTCGCGCTATATATAGAGGAAGAAACTGTCAAATTTTGGATGATTTGATGGACAGCTGGTGTGGACCCATGATTTTGCAAAACCGGCACGAATCTGCTTTGCCGGTCAGACGCCCGATAAATCGCTTGGTCTGTGCCTGCGAGGATATACGACTCCCCTTTCGGTGGGAAAAACATGCAGTTGACCTTGCCTTCGCTAATTTCAAAAGACCGCTTGCGCCAGGCCTGCGTCGTTGCCATCGCATCATGCCCGGCCCAACTCAAAAAGAGAAGGATCAAAACGAATGTTTTATAAATTTCCATTCTGGGTAATATCCCGGTACATTTTTTCGACATCCATCAGCTCCAGAACGCCTTGAACGGCCTGCTTCAAATCCGGATTATGGCGGTCCATCAGCGTTTGGTAATGCTCGATATATTCGAGCATCGCTTCCAAACCAACCTGCGATTTTATCCGCATCAAAATCGCCAGCATGGTGTAGAGAGTCATGGCATTGTCCTTTAAAAAGATCGGGGTATCGTTGGGAAAAGAAACTTCGGGGACTTTATTTTTTTGTTCGTCTGACTTCATGCATTGCTCCTATCAGCCCCGCCGCTTAAGATGATGTCGACGGGGACTTTGTTTTTCCGTTTAATCATCAAGAGCGGCGTCTCATTTAACGTCACAACTATACCAATAATTTGATTTTTTGTCAACTCTTTATTTGAGAAATAATCAAATTTATGGTCTTTTTTAATGCTATACGCGCCATATATTTAAGTCAATATTGACAAAATTCGGCTCTTTTTTTGAAAAATAATTTTTAATTAAAACACAAACTCTTGACTTTTTATCAAATCGTGGTAAGCTTATCCCATCGAAAGGAAAACTACCCCTATGCTGATCGGAAAACGACTTAAAGAACTTCGCGAACAAAAAAATATGTCCCTCAAAGAACTCTCCGAACAAA